>CAMQBR010000021.1 GCA_946999045.1 uncultured Prevotella sp. | reverse complement strand
GTTCGTTCAGTCGTATAGCTCGCTATACTCTTTCACTCACAAACAAATTGACCTCAAAAATAATCTCACAATCTTGTCAAAGTTAATTTATTGAACCAGCCTAATATAAATAAAATAAAAGCAAGCTCAATAAAAAAAGTTGGGATTTAGAACGCTACTTGAGACCTTTTATTTAAATTTGCAAAGGTAGTTGCATTTTGAAGTTGAAACTACCCTCTCTTAAAAATAGTGAATTATTGCCACATTACAAAAGTTTAGGTTATTTTTGCAAATTAAACCGATAAAGTGTAGAAATATAAAATGGGGTTAACACATATAGCAAGTCGCTTTTTTCTGCCACGACAGAAAGAGATAGAACGCCGAGCTAAGCACGCAGAAGCAGTGCAGCAACATGTGTTGAAGCATTTAGTTGAAAGTGCTAAAAATACGGAGTATGGGCGTAATCATCTTTTTGGAAGCATAAATACTTACGAGGAGTTTGCCAAGAACGTTCCTGTTAATTCGTATGAGGAACTAAAAGGCGATATTGACCGTATGCGCCATGGTGAAGAAGATGTTTTATGGCCTGGACAAGTAAAATGGTTTGCTAAGTCTTCGGGTACAACTAACGATAAAAGTAAATTTATACCAGTATCTAATGAGGGGCTTCATCGTATTCATTATCAGGGTGGTACTGATGTAGTGGCACTTTATTTGCGTAACCGTCCAGATAGTAGATTGTTTGACGGTAAGGCTTTGATATTAGGAGGGAGTCATTCTCCTAATTACAATTTGCACAATTCGTTGGTGGGCGACCTGAGTGCTATTTTGATAGAAAACATCAATCCCTTGGTTAATTTGCTAAGAGTACCAAAGAAGTCGACTGCCTTGCTACAAGATTTTGAAGTAAAGCGCGACCGCATAGCACATGAAACGCTTCGTAAAAATGTAACCAATTTATCTGGCGTTCCATCGTGGATGCTGTCAGTGTTGGTTAGAGTAATGGAACTAAGTGGCAAGAAACATTTGGAAGAAGTGTGGCCCAATCTTGAAGTTTTTTTTCATGGTGGCATTGCCTTTACTCCTTATCGTCCACAATATAAGCAATTAATTACATCAACACGGATGCAATACATGGAAACATACAATGCCAGTGAAGGATTTTTTGGTATACAAAGTGATCCTACAGATGTTTCTATGCTTCTGATGACAGATTATGATGTGTTTTATGAATTTATACCAATGAATGAGTTTGGTACTACCGATACCCCAACCGTGGTGCCATTGAGTGGTGTAGAGTTAGACAAAAACTACGCCATGCTTATTTCTACTTCCTGTGGCTTGTGGAGATATTTGATAGGCGACACAGTGAAGTTTACTTCAAAAAATCCTTATAAGTTCATTATTACTGGCAGAACTAAGTATTTTATTAATGCTTTTGGTGAAGAACTTATTATGGATAATGCCGAAAAAGGCTTAAAATATGCTTGTGAACAAACTGGATCAGAGATTTTGGAATACACGGCTGCGCCCGTATACATGGATAGTAAAGCTAAGTGTAGGCATCAATGGCTCATAGAGTTTGCTAAGCGCCCCAACAGCATTGAGCACTTTGCATCGGTATTAGATAGGCGTTTACAAGAACTAAATAGCGATTATGAAGCGAAGCGTTTCCACAATATTACCTTACAACATTTAGAGGTTGTTGTGGCTCGTTCTAACTTGTTTAACGATTGGCTTAAGCTGAAAGGCAAGTTGGGAGGTCAGCATAAAGTACCTCGCTTATCTAATAGTAGAAAGAGCATAGAGGAGTTAATAGAGCTCAATAATTCTCAGAATGTGATAAACGGATAGAAAATTATCCACATCAAACAAAATGAAGTACTCATATCTATCTCATCTTTTTAAGTCTACCCAGTGTAGCACATATTTTACAAAGCATCATCCAAGCAGTAGGTGTATGGCAATATTACTCTTGTTATGCGCTTTGGTTGCATCATGTGCCCGAATGGGAAACCCTGATGGCGGGTGGTATGATGAAACGCCTCCCAAGGTTATTGCTACATCACCTAAAGAAGGGGCATTACATATAAAAGATAAGAAGATATGCATCTATTTCAATGAATTTGTAAAAATAGACAATCCTACAGAGAAGGTTGTTATCTGTCCTCCGCAAATAGAAGCCCCAGAAATAAAATCACAAGGTAAGCGAATAGTTGTAGAACTGAAAGATTCGCTTAAAAAGAATGTTACTTATACTGTAGATTTTAGTGATGCTATCTCTGATAACAATGAAGGCAACCCATTAGGCAACTATACCTATTGCTTTTCTACTGGTGATAAGATAGATACCATGGAGGTAAGTGGATATGTATTAGAGGCATCTAACTTAGAACCAATAAAAGGTATATTGGTAGGATTGTATGCCAACCACAGCGATACTGTCTTTCAGCATTCGCCTTTGATGCGTGTCTCTCGAACTGATAGCAGAGGTAGGTTCGTTATTAGAGGTGTTGCACCTGGATCGTATCGTATATATGCTTTGCAAGATGCCGATGGAAACTATTATTATAATCAGAAGAGTGAGAAGTTGGCTTTCACATACAGTTTGGTTTCTCCATATTCTAAACCAGATATTCGTCAAGATACCATTTGGTCAGACTCATTGCATATTAAAAATATCAATCAAGTAAAATATACTCACTTTTATCCTGATGACATTACGTTGCGTGCTTTTACGGCTGTGCAAACCAATAGGTATCTTATTAAAACAGAGCGCAAAGAGCCCAATAGCTTTTCATTGTTCTTTAGTTATGGTAGTGAGCAAGTGCCACAAATCAAAGGCTTGAACTTCCACGACAAGAATGCTTTTATCATGGAAGCAACACCTCGGGGCGATACCTTAACTTATTGGTTGAAAGATACTGCGTTGGTTCATCAAGATACATTAAACATTGCTCTTCGCTATATGGCAACCGATAGTACAGGTGTGTTGAAGGAGCGAACGGATACCCTGTCATTATTAGCTAAAGTACCCTACGCTAAACGCTTAAAGCAAGAGCAGAAGAAGATAGATGAGTGGAAGAAAAAACAGGAAAAGGCTAAGAAAAAAGGAGAACCTTATGATTCTATCATGCCGAAAGTTCCTTTAGATGTACGTATCAATGTAAGTTCTTCAATGACAGCCGATCAAAATGTGGGTATTATAGTTCCTGCTCCATTGGCTAAGATAGATACGTCTAAAATTCATCTATATGCCAAACACGATACGCTGTGGTATGTTTCGCCATTTGAATTGAATAAGCGTATAGATACTACGGTGAAAGCTTTTAATAAAGAGTATGTGGAGCATACACGTAAATATTTGTTACGAGGAGAGTGGCATCCAGGAGTGGAATATAGTTTAGAATTGGATAGTGCTGCCTTTGTGGATATCTATGGCAATGTATCTGCTAAGAAGAAGCAAGGTTTTAAGGTACTATCTAATGACGAATGTAGTACTATCTTACTTTCTATTACTGGCACACCCAATAAACCTTTGTTGGTTGAGTTGTTGGATGGGTCGGATAAGCCTATAAAACAAGCAAAGGTAGTAAATGGAGAAGCTCGTTTCTTCTATGTTACACCAGGTGAGTATTATGCTCGGTTGATAGTAGATGCTAACGATAATGGTGTTTGGGATACGGGTGATTATGAGAAGAGTATACAACCAGAGGAGGTTTATTATTATCCTTATAAAATTAGTTGTCGTGCTAAATGGGATTATACAGAATCGTGGAACGTAAAGCAATTGCCTCTTTACCAACAAAAGCCTTTACAAATAACCAAACAAAAAGGCGAACAGCAACGTAAGATACAAAATAGAAATGCTAAACGTGCAAGGGATTTAGGAATTAAACCGCCCCTGCCATAATTTTCAATTCATCTATTGCTCTGTGTAATGTTGGGGAGAGTAGACTTTTCTTAACGCAAACTCTGTTTCCTGTCTGCTGTACAGAGTTTACTATAAATAAAAGGCTGGTTCTATAAATTACTATTGTATATTGTTGGTAAATTTTATGAAATATGTTTTGTTGTTTTTGGGGGGTTCTTCTTATAGAAGATAGGTTGCATCTCAACAATTCTACAAGTTTGATAGTATTCGGTCTGCACTGTTCTTGATTCAAAATGTAAGTTCGTTCAGTGGTGTAGCTGATACACTCCTTCATTCACTTACATTTTGAACTCAACAAAATCTAACAAAGCTGATTTATAGAATAAATTAAAATAAGGAGAGGAAAACAATATGAGGAAAATGAAGAAGTTTGTATTGCTAACCATGTTATTATGGGTGAATATCGCCATAAATGCACAATGTCAAATGAAGAATACGGCATTTCAGTCTGGAGAACACCTAACTTATAATCTCTATTTCAATTGGAAATTTGTTTGGGTTAAGGTAGGCTCAGCTTCTATGTCTGTAGTACAATCTCGTTATCATGGTGTTCCGTGTTATCGTGCTTCGTTACTTACACAAGGCAACAAGCGCTCTGATCGTTTCTTTGTGTTACGAGATACATTGCAATCATATATCTCTACTTCACTCGTTCCTCAATATTATCGTAAAGCAGCTAAAGAAGGCGATCGATATTATATAGACGAAGTATTTTATAGTTATCCCCATGGAAAGGTGAGAGCAAAGCAGCATCAAATGAATAGCAGTGGGGTAAGTAGTTGGAAGCAAAGCTATACAGATAATTGCGTGTACGATATGTTAAACATCTTTTTGCGTGCTCGATCATTTGAAGCTTCTAAATGGAATAAAGGACATATTTATCCTTTTACGATGATTGATGGCGAAAAAACGATGTCAGCTTGGCTCAAGTTTCAGGGAAAGACTACAGTGAAAGCTGATAATGGAAAGCGTTATCATTGTTTACAACTATCATATATGGAGAAAGAGGGTGGCTCATATAAACGTATTGTTGATTTCTTTGTTACGGATGATACCCATCATATTCCTGTCCGTATTGATATGTTTCTGCGTTTCGGCTCAGCAAAAGCATTCTTTGTAGGCAGTAGGTTTTAAAATTTGTGGGGGCGCACGGCTCGTGTGGGCACTAAAAAATAATGGCAATCATGTTAATGCCAATTTGAAATAAAAACTAATACAATTAAAAAATAAAAATCATTCCATATTAGGCTTACTAAAATAATGAATGCACGAGCCGTTCGTTTCTATGGCTAATGAACTAATAGCCCCTAAGGGGGGGAGGAGACTTCTTATGTACCAAACATTTACTTTATCTAATGGTTTACGCATCATTCATCGTTCTTCACAATCGGCAGTAGTTTATTGTGGATACCAAATCAATGCTGGTTCTAGAAACGAGCAAGAAGGCGAAGAAGGATTAGCGCATTTTTGCGAACATGTTACCTTTAAGGGAACCAAGCGGCGTAGAGCATGGTACATTCTTAATTGTTTGGAGAGTGTGGGCGGCGATCTTAATGCTTTTACCAATAAAGAAGATACCGTATACTATGCCGCTATCTTAAAAGAACATGTGGCACGAGCTGTTGATTTATTAACCGATATAGTATTTCACAGCACCTATCCCGATGTTGAACTCAACAAAGAAAAAGAAGTTATATCCGATGAGATAGAAAGCTATAATGATTCTCCAGCCGAACTAATTTATGATGAGTTTGAGGATATCCTCTTTAAAGGTCATCCTTTAGGTCATTCCATATTAGGAACAAAACAATTGGTAAGAGCGTTTACTTCTGCCGATGCACTCCGTTTTACGCAAAAGTATTACCGACCCAATAATGCAATTTTCTTTATTGATGGCGATGTAGATTTTAAGTATCTTATTAGATTACTCTCCAAAGCTACTGCTGATTTACCCTCAACTCAGCCTTTGAACGATGATACAGAGTTGAAAGTAAACCTGCATCCTTATATACCTACCTCTATTACTCAGCAACGAGATACGCATCAGACACACGTTATGATAGGAAGTAGAGCCTATAACATTCATCATCCCAACAGGATAGCTCTTTATTTATTGAATAACATCTTAGGCGGGCCTAGCATGAATGCCCGATTAAATGTAAGTCTTCGTGAGCATCATGGATTGGTGTATATGGTAGAAAGTTCTATGGTGAGTTACAGCGATACAGGGTTATGGTCAGTTTATTTTGGTTGTGATCCGCATGATGTAAAACGTTGTATGCAATTGGTTCGTCGTGAATTGTGTAGGGTAATTGATGTTCCTCTTACTCCTTATCAGTTGAATGCAGCTAAAAAACAGTTGAAAGGACAAATAGGAGTGGCGTGTGATAATCGTGAGAGCTTTGCATTAGATTTTGGTAAATGTTTTTTACACTATGGTTGGGAGAAAGATATTACTGCGCTGTATAATCAAATAGATATTGTTACTGCCCAACAAGTACAGCAGGTAGCGCAAGATATAATGACCGAAGATAAGCTTTCTGTCCTTTTAATTGGACATAACTGTGGAAAATAGATACTATCAAATTTGACATAAAAAAGATCTACGAGAAAAATAAAAGGCGAGAAACCCTCTGCTAATAAGATATTGTTTCTCGCTTAAGGTTTTTATATTGATTGATATAAATTTTTACAAATTGTCTGGTTCTATTTGAAAATAGCTCTGTGGATGTTCGCAGACAGGACAAACGTCTGGTGCACACTTTCCTACAACAATGTGTCCACAGTTACGGCATTGCCATACACAACTACCGTCACGAGAGAAGACTTTCTTATCTTCTATATTCTTCAACATCTTGCGATAACGTTCTTCGTGATGTCTTTCTACATTGCCAACAGCACAGAACTTGGCAGCCAATTCGGGAAATCCTTCTTCTTTAGCAACTTTGGCCATGTCAGTATACATATCAGTCCACTCGTAGTTCTCTCCAGATGCAGCCTCTTCCAAGTTCTTGGTTGTAGTCGGCATCTCGCCACCGTGTAAGAATTTGTACCACAATTTAGCATGTTCTTTCTCGTTACGTGCAGTCTCTTCAAAGATAGCTCCCAACTGTTGGTAACCCTCTTTCTTTGCTTTGGATGCAAAGTAGAGGTATTTAGTATGTGCTTGACTCTCACCAGCAAAAGCAATCTTTAGATTCTCTTCAGTCTTTGTTCCTTTTAATGCTTTAGGGTTGAAAGCTTTAAACTTTTCTGCTTTAGCATGACAGATAGGACATTGTGCAGGTACTTCTTCTCCTTCGTATGTGTACCCACATGCAGTACAAATAAATTTCTTCTTCATAATGTTTTTTTTTGAGTTTCTGAGTTTCTGAGTTTCTGAGTTTGTAAGTTTTTATGAATTCATGAGTTTGTTTTCGTGTATGATTTTTTGTTTGCATTCTCACGCTTTATTTTTTTTCTTCATGAACCACTTATGGATGGTTCTATAAATTAGTATTGTTAGATTTTAGACTTATTTTTGAGCCAAAAAGAATCCAAAAGATAACAAAACGTATTCCATAAGAATTAC
The DNA here is from genome assembly GCA_946999045.1 of uncultured Prevotella sp. Classification (GTDB taxonomy): domain Bacteria; phylum Bacteroidota; class Bacteroidia; order Bacteroidales; family Bacteroidaceae; genus Prevotella. The sequence goes on along the minus strand of CAMQBR010000021.1, from coordinate 20,844 downwards.
CTACAATATACGGTGGTAATTTATAGAACCTGTCTTATATATATAAAAAGTGGAGCCTATCAAATAAAGTATAAACTTATCTGTATGAGACTCTCACTATTATTTCTTGTATAATACGTACAATATATATTAGTAACTATATAATAGATCGTCATTATCACAATGACAGGTAATCTTGTTCTATTGCAAAAGTAGTATATTTGTTATTGTATAGCAAATTATAGTGCATTGTTTTCATATTTTTTAATAAAAATAATACCTATTTGTAGGTATGTTTCGGGATTGTTATATCAGTTTTAGTTTGATAATATAAGTCTGTAATACCAACAATAAGGTATATGACTACAATTTACAAATATCTTAGCAAACTTTGGATTTATGTTATGATGAGGTTGTATAGGTAATAAAGCAGATTCTGTAAATTAGCATTGTTAGATTTCGCTCTTATTTTTGAACCGAAAAAAGTGCAAGTAGAATATATAATCAAGCCTGTTTGAATTATAGGGTGCAGCCTAAACCTCAGATTCATACCGATCAATATGGATAATTAAAAACCTCTTTGTTGTCTCTTTAATCTGTGGTTAGACATATGATTGATAAGTAAATATATTTATTCTTCTAACTCTTTCTTCTTATGCTGTTTCATTTTAAATCGATCAAATCCTTCTCCATATACACCAATTACAGCACTTTGCGAAACGAAGGCTGAAGGATCTATCTCATTAATTAAGTGGAATATCTTACCAGATTCTGTTTTTTTCGCCAAAACGAAGAGCATTTTAACATTCTTTCCAGAGAAGAAACCTTGCGCATCAATAACCGTACAACCACGATGAGGGTTTTTATTTATACATCTACCTATTTCTTTGTATTTATCAGAGATGATAAAGAATTGTACCGACCGGCGCATGGAGTTTACTACCTGATCTACACAGAATGAGGTAATAAATAGTACAACGTAGCCGTAGATAACTTTTTCCCAGTCGTGCAAAGCTAGAAAACTTGATGAGATGATAACCATATCGCACAACAAGATAACTCGACCTAATGAAATGTCACAATATTTATTAACGATAGCGGCTACAATATCTGTACCTCCTGTACTACCATTGGCAGATAATCCCAAGCCAATACCCGAACCACAGAATACTGCTCCAATAACACTTGCCATGAATGGCTGATCATGTAGCAAGGTAATATGTGGCAGATAGGTACGCACCAAGGATGTAAGCGTAGTTAAGATAATGATGGCATAGATGGTTTTTATGCAGAATTTCCAGCCTAATATTTTTAGAGCAAAAACCATGAGAAGTGCATTCACTGCAAAATAACTGTATTGTACAGGTATGTCTAATCCCCAGTATAACACAGACGAGATACCTGGAACACCACCTGTTGCGATGTTGTTAGGTAACAAAAAAAAAGTCCACCCGATGCAATAAAACATCATGGCGATGGCAATGAATACATAATCTTTTAGTTCTTTAGCGTTAAAAGCTGCAGCTAACTCCTTTTTCTTCATGTCATTCAATATTTTACATTGTTTTTTGTTTTGTAAACTAATGCTTTTTATTATTTCATATAGCGTTTGGGTGAGCATTTTTAATCGCCCACCTGAGATGCTTGAATACATTGACAAAAATTCCGTAACATGATAGTTTAGGTATTAATAGTGTCTTTGCAAGTGCAAAGATATGGTAAGTAAATCTATTTTCAAAATGTTTGAGAAAGTAAATTTTCAAAAGGTAAATGTTGCTTTTACGATGGTAGTAGTGTGTACGTAAGCAACAAGAATTAATTCACTATTATTTATTACTTCGAGCATAGGTGGGGATAGTAGATATTGTGCTTAATGCTAACATCGTTTCTTGTTGTTTGCGGATGGTGTGCATTTTCATCGCTCATAATAAAAAAGGGCGTCAAGAATAACGCCCTTTCGTATCATTTTTTACAGATAGCAATTTCTGCTCTCCCCCAATGTTATTTGTGGGCAATTTGGCTAATTGTAAAGTTAAAAGTATATTTTTTTTATTTTTTCTTATTCTTTTTCTTATCTGTAGATTTTTTATCAGTAGTTTTCTGTTCAGTAGTATCTTTTTCGGCTAGTTTCTTCTCTATACCAACCAACTCTACAGTAAAGATAAGAGTGGAGTAAGGCTTAATCTGTCCAGCCTGGCGATCACCATACGCCAACTCTTGAGGGATATAAAGCTCCCATTTGCTACCAACAGGCATCATGGCTAAGGCTTCTGTCCACCCTTTAATAACTTGGTCGCAACGAAACGAAGTGGTTTGTGGGTTACGTTTGTATGAGCTGTCAAACACATTTCCATCAATAGTCTTTCCCTCATACTTTACCGTTACCTTATCCTCTTTTTGAGGAACCTCACCCGTACCAGCAGTAATAATTTTATATTGCAGTCCACTTGCTGTTGTTTTTACCCCGGGCTTCACAGAATTAGCTTTCAACCAAGCCACGTTTTCTTCTTTGTATGCCTTTTCTTTCGCCTTTTTAGCGGCAATAGCGTGTTTGCGATATACGTGTGCTGCCTGTTCTACAGTGTAAATAGTTGTGTCATTTTTTACACCATCTAAGAAACCTTGTAAGAAAAGATTAACGTTGGTTTCTTCTTTTGTATTTTTAAATACTTCAGAAACTTGTGGAAGAATACGGTTTTTTACCATTCGTGCGATAGATGCACCAGCATATTGCGCTTTAAATTCTGGTTTATCTATTTGTTGCATAGCCTCTTTAAATGCTTTTACAAAAGCTTGAGTTTGAGTAGAATCTAAGTCATATTCGTGTTGTAAGAAAGGTTGCACACCATTAGTAGCAGCCAATCCTGTAGCATAGCTCAATGAGTCTTGCAGCGTAATGAGCTTTCTTTCAATGGGTTCAACTTCCTTTTGTTTCTTTTTTTTCTTGCTTGTAGCCGCTCCTATTATGTTTGATGCAGCAAATACGAGTAGTGTAAATAATAAAATCTTTTTCATTGTCATTTGTTGTTTAGAAAAAAAAGACTTGCCTTATATGCTTTGTGTTATTGCTGAAAAGCATTAACCCATAGGGCATAGAGGACAAGTCTTATAATTAAAATATTATGTGCTATTTATTATTTATTAGCACTAATCAATTCTATTTTGAAAATAAGTGCAGAGAAAGGTTTGATGTTGCCCTGCTCATTCTCACCATATGCTAACTGTTGAGGGATATATACTTCCCAAACTGAACCTACTGGCATATGAGTCAGCACTTCTGTCCAACCTTTAATAACTTGGTTAGCACGCATACTTACAGGTTCTCCACGTTTGTATGAACTATCAAATACTTTACCATCAATGGTTCTGCCTTCATAGTTTACCTTAACCATTGAAGTGTCTTTAGGTATAATACCCGTACCTTCTTTGATAACTTTGTATTGTACTCCGCTTGGCAAAGTTTTTACTCCAGGTTTCTTTTTATTATCAGCAAGAAACTTCTCGCCAGCTTTCTTGTAAGCACCATATTGTTTTTCCATGTTCTTGGCACGAATAGCCATCATCTTAGTTTGTGCTATCTTAGCAGCTTTTTCTACTGTCATTAGTCCTTTTTTGCCTGTTGTACCAGCCGTAAATCCTGCTAAGAAGTTCTTTAGAGAGATGGTTTTAGTTGAATCGTTGCCAAAGAGTTCTTTATTAACACCTTTCACCATCTGTGTACCAATTTGCTGGCCAATCTGAATACCTGCAAAATAAGCAGCACGTGCTTTATCATCACCTGCATTAGCACCATCGTTCAAACCTTTGATAAACTGATCCATGTATGTGGTGTCAATGCCCATACGCTCAACTAAATACTCTTTCAGTCCCTGTGTTTGTGCCATACCTATAGCATAGCTCAAAGTATCAACATCAGTTTTTAGGTCTGCCTTAGGTGTAGAATTGCCACAGCCTGTAAATATGGCTGCTACCATAGCCAAAGTGGCTACAAATGTAATTTTTTTCATGTTTATATATATTTTTTTTTTAGACTACTTTTATGAGTTCTACATCAAATACCAATGCTGCAAATGGAGGGATAGAAGTACCAGCGCCATGTTCGCCATAGCCGAGAGTATAAGGAATAAAGAATCGATACTTAGCTCCTTCTTGCATTAATTGTAATCCTTCTGTCCAGCCCTTTATTACTTGGTTCAAACCAAATACGGCAGGCTCGCCACGCTGAATACTGCTGTCAAAGAGTGTTCCATCTACCAACATTCCCTCATAATGGCATTTTACCTGATCGGTGGCTTTAGGTCTCTTGCCAGTCCCTTTGCTTAAGACTTTATATTGCAAGCCACTTGGCAAAGTGATAACGCTCTCTTTTTTAGCATTTTCTGCTAAATAGGCTTCACCCTCTTCTTTTGCTTTCTTTCCTTTTTCGGCTGCTTCGGCACGTTGTTTGGCTTCTTGCTCACGGAAGAATGTTTGTACCAAAGTTTGTGCTTCTGCACTACTAATTTTAGGTTGCGCTCCAGCAATTATGTCTTTTATTGCTTGTGAAAAGTCGTCAATGTTTAGTCCTTTGACACCCATGTCTGATAATTGTTGACCAATACCCAACCCCAAAGCGTAACTTACTTTGTCCATCTTAATTGTTTATGTTGATAATTTATGTTTTAAATTTTTGACAAAGGTAGCAAAAAACTATTATAGGTAGGTGCGATTTTACAAAAAAACACTATTTTTGTGGAAAATAGGCTTTGTCTCAACAAAATTCAATATAAAATGATGAAGAAAATAGTATTTTTGACAGGAGCGGGAATGTCGGTAGAAAGTGGTTTCAAAACTTTTAGAGGAAGTGATGGTTTGTGGGAAAACTATCCTGTAGAGCAGGTAGCTACGCATGAAGCATGGGAGAATAATCCTATTTTTGTAACCAATTTCTATAATATGCTTCGTCAGAAACTATTTAAAGCTCAACCCAATGCAGGACATCAACTGATAAAATCGTTGGAAGATAAATACAATGTAACGGTTATTACGCAGAATGTAGATAACTTACACGAACGGGCAGGTTCATCAAGAGTTATCCATTTACATGGAGAATTATCAAAGGTTTGTTCAAGTCGAAACCCTTATAACGAAGCTTATATACAGGAGTTAACAGAAGATAATGCTGTTGTTACACCTGGTACTAAAGCAAAAGATGGGTCGTTATTGCGTCCGTTCATTGTATTCTTTGGCGAGAGTGTTCCAATGATGACTATTGCTGCTAAGTATGTTCAACAGGCTGATATATTTGTAGTTATTGGTACATCACTTAATGTATATCCTGCTGCGAGCTTATTACATTATACTCCAGTTGCTTGTCCCACTTTTTTTATTGATCCAGATACCATTCTGATAAAGGGTGTTTCTCATTTGCATCACATTAAGAAAGGAGCAACAGAGGGGATGAAAGAGTTAATAAATGCTTTACTTTGAACTTTATAATTAGTTTATTTTTAGTAGGAACGTACGATATACGCATTAGTTAACCATTTATGGCTGGTTCTATTAATGAATATTGTTAAATTTTCGTCTTATTTTTGAGATCAAAATGTAAGTGAGTGAAAGTGTGTAGCGAGATACATGACTGAGAAAACTTGCATATTGCCCCCAAATAGTGAAAGCCGAATACAATCAAATTTGTTTGAATTGTTGAGACGTAGCCTGGTTCTTATAAAAAGAAGCCAAAAGATAACAAAACGTATTTCATAAATAATTACTCACAATATATAATGGTAATTTATAGTACAATCCTTAAAATGTAATCATAAAGTTCAACGCTTAATGTTTATGCATCGTGCTGTCTAACGCCCATACGTGCTTCAACAACATTTACTACATAGTCACCTAACCTCTCACACTCCTGAATAATATCCATGTAGATAGTACCAATAGCGTAAGTGTACTGGTGATTATTAATATCGTTGATATTCTTTGTTCTTAGCTGATTGCGATAATTGTTAATCTCGTTCTCAATATTAAATGAACGATTCACATTAAGAGTTGATTTTCGTCCAGATAACAGGATATTCATTTGTGTAAGCGCATCATCTGTCAACTCAAACATCTGGTGCATCTGTTCATACTGATTTTCAGTAAAGTTCTCCTTGCCCGTACGTTTACGCTTCAGCGATCGGGCTATATTATAGCAACTATCACCAATACTCTCTATCTCGGTAATTTCACGCAACATAGCACGAATCTTTATCTTAGAATCATCACTCAAGTGAGCCGAACCTATCTGATCCAAATAGTTAGCTATCTCTATTTCCATATTATCGCTAATGGCTTCGTACTTCTCTATCCGGTTAAATATCTTGGTAAACTTGCTATCTTCCTGTACACTCAATAATTCTCTTACCATATTAAACATACGTTGTATGCGTTCGGCAAACGATTGTATCTCTTTGTGAGCCTCCAACACAGATAACTCTGGCGTTTTCATAATACCAACTTGGATAAAACGAAGTCGGAAATCTTCTTCATCCTCTTTCTTGCTTGGTTTGATAAATTTGCAAACCAACTTTTCTATTTGAGGAATAAACCAAATCAAGATAGATGTATTCAAAATATTAAACGCTGTATGGAATCCTGCCAGCACGATAGGAAGCTTTAAGGCAAGTTGTTGTGTCGTAAAACCATGGTTGTTAGGATTGTAACCTACTATCTTACATACTCCATTTACAAAAGGATAAAATACAATGAGCACCCAAATAACACCTATCACATTAAATACTAGGTGAGCTAAAGCTGCTCGTCGGGCTTGCGTGTTTGCTCCTAAAGCTGCAAGGTTGGCAGTAGCAGTAGTACCAATGTTTTCGCCCATGACCAGTGCTATACCTAAATAGATAGGCAATACACCAGTAGAACATAATAATATAGTAATAGCCATTACAGCTGCCGAAGATTGTACAATGCAAGTAATGATTGTGCCTATAAGGAGAAATGAAAGTATGGTAGAATAAGAATTTACGTCAAATGATTTGAAGAAATCAATGAATTCTGGATTTTTATCAAGTTGTAAATCTTTGCCAGCTGTACTAAGCAGAACCAAACTAAAGAATATAAAGGCGAGACCAAACAAGAAGTCGCCAATATATCGCATCTTCTGAGCATAAATAAGAATAATACCAACAATAAAGGTGGGGAATACCACGCTGGAGAGGTCAATCGAATACCCCAATGACATAATCCATGCTGTAAGTGTTGTACCAATATTGGCTCCCATTATAACCGATATGGCTTGTGCTAAGGTTAACAATCCTGCATTGACAAACGATACTGTCATCACCGTAGTAGCTGATGACGATTGTACCGCACAAGTAACAAATGTACCGGTAAGCATTCCTGTAAATCTATTGGTTGTCATTGCTGCTAAGATGTGTCGTAGTTGGGCTCCAGCCATCTTCTGAAGAGCCTCACTCATAACTTTCATTCCATAGATTAAAAGTGCTAAAGAACCAATAATCTTGAAGAAAATTGTTAAGTAATCACTTGTTGTCATCATATATAAAATGTTATGCAATATATTTTGGTGCTTTTGTATAAAATGCTTACCTTTACACTATACAATATTCAGTAACTTAACTAATAAGCCTTATGAACCAAGTGTTGAAAATACGATGCAAAAATAACAAAAAAAAACAAGAAGTACTAATTGGAAGTACTCTTTTTGATGTATTTAATCAAATTAGTTTTACCATGCCTTACGGACCTATTTGTGCAAAGGTAAATAACAAAGTATGTGGGCTTAATACTCGTCTTTATCAGAATGCTGACGTAGAGTTTTTGGATATGAACCATCCATCGGCGCAGCGCAACTATACTCGTACCGTGTTTTTTATTCTTTGTAAGGCGGTGCACGATATGTACCCAGGTTCAGACGTCATCATTGATATTCCTGTTTCTAATGGATATTATGTCAATCTTAAAATAAAACATCCTGTTACACAAGGCGATTTGAACCGTATTCGAACCCGAATGCAGCAGATAATAGACCAACATATACCTATCTTAGATTATCGTGTACCTACCGAAGATGCCATTAAAATGTTTACAGAAAAAGGCGATATGGCTAAAGTAAAATTGCTTAGAAGTATTGGCTCGTTGTATACTATGTATCATCAAATTGACGATTATGTAGATTATTATTATGGTTCGCTCTTGCCTAATACGGGTGATATTTATCTTTTTGGTTTAGAGTTATATTATGACGGATTGTTGTTGCGACTTCCATCATCAGATAATCCTGCGGTATTAGGAAAACTTATCAAGCAAGATAAAATGTTTGAAGTGTTTAAGGAGCAACATCGTTTGCAGAATATATTAGGTATAAACACAGTAGGCGACTTTAATGAAGCAGTAAAAGGAGGGCACGCTACTGATATGGTGAACATTAGTGAGGCTTTACAAGAAAAGAAAATATCGCAAGTAGCCGACCATATTGCTAATAATAAGAATGTGCGTATGGTACTTATTGCTGGTCCATCGTCATCGGGCAAAACTACTTTCTGCAAACGATTGAGCATACAGTTATTGACAAATGGCATCCGTCCTGTACAAATATCGTTAGATGATTATTTTGTAAATCGTGCCGATACACCAAAAGACGATAAGGGTGAATTAAACTATGAAAGCTTGTATGCTCTTGATATTGATTTAATCAATCGGCAGTTTGCCGCACTTTTCCGTGGAGAGAAGGTGGAGTTGCCTAAATATAATTTTATTATGGGCAAGAGCGAAAAGAGCGGAAAGCTTTTGCAACTAGCCAAAAATCAAGTACTTTTAGTTGAAGGTATCCATGCTTTGAATCCAGAACTAACAGCCCAGATCTCAGATAAACTTAAATTTAAGATTTATATCTCTGCCTTAACCTCCATTCTTTTGGATAACCATAATTATATACCAACGTCTGATAATCGCTTGTTGCGTCGTATTATCCGCGATTATAAATACAGAGGTGTCAACGCTCAAGAAACGATTAAGCGATGGCCTAGTGTGCGTTCAGGTGAAAAAAAGTGGATTTTTCCTTATCAAGAGAATGCCGATGTTATGGTAAATACTGCCATGTTATATGAATTGGCTGTTATCAAACAACAAGCTGTACCGATGTTGGAGCAGGTTCCAGAGAACTGTGAGGAGTATGCTGAGGCCTATCGTTTGCGTAAATTCTTAGGGTATATGTCTTCTATCAAAATGAAAGACTTGCCACCTACCAGTTTGATAAGAGAGTTCTTAGGCGGAAGCACGTTTAGGTATTAATTAGGCCAATAGAACGATAAGGCTGTAAGATTTTTCATATCTTATTGTCAATTATTTCATATAAAAGTTGATTGTTTCACCTAAAAGAGGTATTTTTGCTAACAAAATATTAAAATTCAGCTATTACCAATTACAAGAGAAATGAATAAGGTAGACAATCTTGATAAAAAGATTCTATGTATTTTATCAAAAAATGCACGTATGCCGTTCAAAGATGTTGCTGTGGAATGTGGTGTTTCGCGTGCTGCTGTACATCAGCGCATACAACATCTAATAGAGAATGGTGTTATCATGGGCAGTAGTTTTAACATCAGTCCCAAGAGCTTGGGGTACTCTACTTGCACTTACATCGGTCTTAATTTGGAACGAGGCAGCATGTATAAAAAGGTGGTAGAGCAGTTGCAAAGCATCCCAGAAATAGTAGAATGCCACTTTACTACTGGTTCGTATACTATGTTGCTTAAACTTTATGCACGCGATAACGAACAACTCATGTACTTACTTAACAACCAAATACAAACCATTCCTGGTGTTGTCAGCACCGAAACGCTCATCTCTCTCGAACAAAGTATTAAACGAGAAATTCCAGCAAATACAGACGAAGAATGAAAAGTTTTGATATTCAAGAATATATCAGTCGTATTTATTCATCTTACCCTGCCGCTCTTCCCCGTCCTGTTATTGGTATTACCACCAATTATGCCGATGGCAATGCGTCTATCCGTGATCGTTATTACAAACAGGTAGTACTGGCAGGAGGCACTCCCCTACTTATTCCACCTATTGATAATGCGGAGGTTATTATCAATACCTTGGAGCATATTGATGCTTTAATTCTTTCTGGTGGAGCCGACCACAATCCTTTGTGGATGGGAAGAGAACCAGAAAAGGGGTTGCATCACATCAATGCCACTCGAGATTTACCCGAATTTCTTATTACACAGTTGGGTTATAACCAACAAATTCCTATTCTTGGCATTTGTAGAGGTATGCAAACTTTGGCTATTACACTGGGAGGAGAAGTTCAGCAAGATATTCATGTGGAAATTAAGCACGACCAAGATGCGGATAAAAACGAACCAACGCACAGTATTTCTGTTGTAAAAGATAGTATTCTATACGACATCTACCACTCTGACAAGTTGCATATTAACTCGTTTCATCATCAAGCTGTTAGCAACGTAGGCGAGCATTTTAGAGTTACAGCTCGGTCAAAAGACGGCATTATAGAAGCTATGGAGAGTACCGAACACAAATCTGTGATGGGCGTTCAGTGGCATCCTGAATGGTTGGAAGATGCTGGATTACCTCTTTTCAAATGGTTGGTGGATCGTGCCAAGGAGTTTGCTCAAGCTAAAGCTCTACATCAACGCATCCTCACACTCGATACGCATTGCGATACTCCAATGTTCTTTCCACAAGGCATACACTTTGAAAAGCGAGACAATCGCATATTGGTAGATATGCACAAAATGACCGAAGGACGACAAGATGCAGTTATCATGGTGGCTTACTTGCCTCAAACCATGCCAGGAGAGAAGTTTCCTGACAAAGTTCCTTTCAAGGTTGATGGTCCAAGAGCATACGCTGACCTTATTTTTGATAAGATAGAAGAGATAGTAAAGAACAACCAACGATATTTGGCTTTGGCTCGTAATCCCAGACAACTCTACGAAAACAAATGCCAAGGCAAGAAAAGTATCGTGTTAGGTATCGAGAATGGATTGGCTATTGAGGATGATATTCGCAATGTTCAGCACTTTGCTAATCGTGGCGTTACGTATATTACATTGTGCCACAATGGTGATAATGCCATTTGCGACAGTGCACGTAAGAGTATTTGTACGCACAATGGTGTATCTGAGTTTGGTGAGAAAGTTATACACGAGATGAACAATTATGGTATCATGGTTGACTTATCTCATGGAGGCGAAAAGAGTTTTTACGATGCACTGACTATTAGTAAAGCACCTATTGTATGCAGTCATAGTAACTGCAAAGCACTTTGCGATGTACCACGTAACCTTACCGATGACCAATTGCGTGCCATTGCCAAAACTGGTGGTGTAGCTCACACTACATTCTATCATGGTTTTCTTCGCACTGATGATGTCAAAGCCAGTATCATTGACGGCATTCGTCATTTAGAACACGCTATTAAGATTATGGGTATTGACCATGTTGGCATTGGTACCGACTTCGATGGCGATGGAGGCGTATGTGGTATGGCTGATTCATCTTATATGATAAACTTTACCATTCATTTGCTCCGCCGTCGTTACAGCGATGAAGATATTGCCAAGATATGGGGCGGTAACTGGTTGAGAGTAATGAAACAGGTGCAGGCAATGAAGAGAAAATGAGTCTCTCTCGTCCCTTTCGAAAGAAGGAGTGATAAGATAGACCGAATAAAATATCACATAAAAAATCTCATAAAAAATGAAACGTTCTCTCATGATGTCTATTATTGGCGGCATTATCGTTGTAGCGGGTATTGCCATTGGATGGAATTATTCTGCATCTACTCAAGCAACGGATGATGTCGATACCACCAAACAGCAACAAGCAGGTCCCACGTTTGTTGCCGATTCGGCATATGCTTATATCCAAAAACAATGCGAATTTGGACCACGAACCATGAACAGTGTGGCGCATGAGCAATGTGGACAATGGATTGCTAATAAATTTAAATCGTTTGGTTGTGTCATTTCTTTGCAAAAAGCTAATTTGAAAGGCTATGACGGAACTATCCTCAAATCTACCAATATCATAGCTAAATTTAAGCCAAAAGCTCAAAAACGAATTGTAATTTGTGCCCATTGGGATAGTCGTCCATGGGCAGATAACGACCCAGTAAAAGATAATTGGCAAAAACCTGTTATGGCAGCAAACGATGGTGCCAGTGGTGTTGCTGTGATGTTAGAAATAGCTCGATTACTACAAAAGGATAGTACGTTCACCTATGGTATCGACTTTGTTTGCTTTGATGCGGAAGATTGGGGTACACCACAATGGAAAGAAAACCAAAATAGTGAAGATACATGGGCATTGGGTGCTCAATATTGGGCAAAGAACTTGCCACAAGGTTACCAACCAGAATATGCATTACTATTAGATATGGTAGGTGGGCTAGGGGCTAAGTTCTATCAGGAATTAGCGTCTAAACAGTATGCCACCTCCATTGTAGATAAAGTTTGGGCGGCAGCACAGAATGTCGGTTATGGTAGTTTTTTTGTTCTTCAAGACGGTGGTTACATTACCGATGACCATATACCTCTCAACGAAATAGCTAAGATACCAACTATTGATATTATCCCTTATTACCCCGACTGTCCACAAGGAGCCTTTGGTCCTACTTGGCACACCATCCACGACACAATAGAGAATATTGATGTTAATACTCTGCAGGCTGTTGGGCAAACGGTAATACAAACGCTGTTTAATTCATAATTATCTATTTGCTCAACATATAAGGCTGGCTCTATAAATTAGCTTTAATAGATTTGAAATTACATTTTGAACTAACAACAGTGTAAGTTGAATACAATCAAAATAGTTTGAATAGTTGAGGTGTAGTCTGTTCCTATAAAAAAAACAAAAGAAAACAAAACGTATTTCATAAAATTTACTAACAAGATATAAATATATAGTGGTATTTTATAGAACCAGCCTTTATCTTAGAACCTATGTGTGCGAAGTGTGCGAATGTAGATTAAGCATTGCTGCGTACCAATTGGGATAGGCGGAGAATACCCTGACGCATATCCACAAGAGTACAATAAAACCGAAAAACATTTGTTTTGTTAAGTACAAACATAAAGTTTTTTCGGGCAAAGATAGTAAAGCAGGAAAATCCAGCAAAGGCGCAGCTAATGTAGGATGCTTACGTTGGATGTTTACCGTAATTTGCGAGAGATATTTTAATAAAGCAAAACGCCACCTAAAACTTAAGGTGGCGTTTCTTTCTTACATTAGTATGTATGAAAAATTTGAGAAAACTGTGAAACCTAAGGTTTCGATTTTGTTTTACTAAAAATTATTTATATTTGAGAAAGCATAGAAATTATCTTATTTAAGAATGGGAGAAGACTGTATGTCAGAAGGCAAAATACTACTTTGCTTCATCGAATCCATATTAGCAGAGTCTCCAATTGCTACCGAAGAGCCTTGATGTATTTGCTCTGTAGCATTGATATTGGTTCCCATTTCACTATTATCTGTACCAAAAGAAACTTGCAACGCATTACTTAATGTTAAGATGATGGCCACTACAGCTGCTGCTTTGAATAACGGCATTAAGCGTTGTGTTAGCTTAACTTTGCGTGCTTTTACCTTTTCAGGTTCACCAATCATGGACAAAATCTTCTCATCAAAGTCATCGCCTAATGTTTGTTGAGCAACTTCTTCTAGCTCATATACAAACAAAGCACGATACTTTTGCAGTTCGGCTGGCACGTCTTTCTGACTAAAGAATGTGCGAAGAATGTTTTCTTCTTCGAGCGTAGTCTTGCAAAGCCAATAGCGTTCTAAGAGTTGTTGTATGTATTTATAATCCATAACTATCGTACTTTATAAACCTTTCCTTTACCGTTTGTCTGGCTCTGAAGATGTTTACCTTTACTTGTTCTTCACTAATGCCCAGTACCTCGGCAATTTCTTTATAGGCTTTTCCTTCAAAATCACGTAGCTGCATGCAGCATTTTTGTTTCTCGGGAAGGGTGTCAACAAGATTTTTCACCAATTCCACTCTATCTCTTTGCAGAGTACGTTCAAATGGATTGGATGAATGATCAATACTATCTGTCTGGGTTTCGTCTATCGAATCGTTGAGGTTATCATGTTTCTTGATACGATCAAGAGCCAAATTCCTGCAAATGGTGATGCTGAAAGCTTCAATAGAATCTATTCCTTCCCAGCTATCACGCTTGTCCCAAACCTTTATCAGTGTATCTTGCACAATATCTTCTGCCTCCTCACGACTCATCGTGATGCGCAAAGCGAGCCGATACAGCACGTTCTTAAGCGGTAAGATATCATTGCGAAAACTGATATTCTTCATCTCTGTCTCTGTATAAATGACGATTGTATTATAAGAAAGTTACAAGAAAAACGAAATTTAACATTTGTTTTATCTTGAACTTTGAGCTTTAAATATTATATTTTATAATGAGTTTTTAGCTATCAAACTTTTTACTGAAGAGAACAATAGTCCAATTATCAACTTTCCTCTGCAAGTTATTTCACCTTTCCTATTGAGGGGGCGAAGCCTTCTACTCTAAATAAGTATACCCATAAAGTCCTGAACGATAGTTCTCTAAAAACTCTTTCCCTTCTTCTAAAGATATTTTTCCTAACTTCACACTCTTAGAAACCCAAGTTTCCAACTGGCGAACCAACTTTTTGGGATTGTACTGAACATAATCTAATACATCGGCAACTGTTTCACCATCAAATATCTGGTCAATATGATATTTGCCATTCTTCACCGATATATGTACGGCATTGGTGTCTCCAAATAGATTATGCAAGTCGCCTAATATTTCCTGATAAGCTCCAGCAAGGAATACACCTAAGTAATAAGGTTCGTTTTTTTTCAAGGAATGTATGGGCAATACGTGCGAGATGTTGCGACTTGTGACAAAGTTTGTTATTTTTCCATCGCTGTCGCAAGTAATATCCTGCAAGGTTGCATTACGTTTAGGTTGCTCGTTGAGTCGCTGTATGGGCATAATAGGGAATAACTGATCAATAGCCCAACTATCAGGCAGTGATTGGAAAAGTGAAAAGTTACAGAAATATTTATCTGCCAAAAGTTTGTCTAAGTTGCGCAATTCTTCAGGAATATGCTTTAATGATTTTGTCAAGATATTGATTTCATGGCACACACTCCAGTACATACTCTCTATCTCCGCCCGAGTTTGCAAGTCAACAATGCCATGCGAGAATAAGTCTAATGCCTCATCACGTATCTGTTCTGCATCGTGCCAGTCTTCCAACATATTGCGCGGTGTAAGGTTATCCCATATCTCATACAGGTCTTTTACCAACTGATGATCATTCTCCGAAGGCTCAAACTCCTCTGGCATTTGTGGAACACTTGCCGTTTCAAGTACATCAATAACCAGTACAGAGTGATGAGCCGACAATGAACGCCCACTTTCTGTAATGATATTAGGATGTGCAATAGCATTTTTATCAGCAGCCTCAACAAAGGTATAAACACAATCGTTTACATACTCCTGAATAGAATAGTTAACCGAGCTCTCGCTATTCGATGAGCGAGTACCATCGTAATCAACCCCCAGTCCACCACCACAATCAACGAACGTTACATTATATCCCATTTTATGCAGATTGATATAATATTGAGCAGCCTCGCGTAAGGCTGTTTGTATACGGCGTATTTTGGTTATCTGAGAACCTATATGGAAGTGTATTAGGTGCACGCAATCTTTAAGCCCTTTCTCTTCAAGCATCTTCAATGCCACCAAAAGCTCAGAAGAGTTTAGCCCAAACTTAGAAGCATCGCCTCCGCTCTCTTCCCATTTACCAGAACCAGACGAAGCTAACTTGATACGGATACCAATATTAGGGCGTACTCCTATCTTTTTAGCAGCCTTGGCTATAATGTCAAGTTCATTAAGTTTTTCAACAACAATAAAGATTCGCTTACCCATCTTTTGAGCCAACAATGCCAGTTCTATGTAGCTTTGGTCTTTATATCCATTGCAGATAATCAAGGAGTCGCTTTGACATTGCACAGCTATCACAGCATGTAGCTCTGGTTTACTACCTGCTTCCAATCCGAGATTAAACTTTTGTCCGTGCGATATAATCTCCTCAACCACAGGTTGCATTTGGTTTACTTTGATAGGGTATATAATAAAGTTTTCTCCTTTATAATCATATTCCTTGGAAGCCTGTTCAAAACAACTGGCAGTTTTCTCAATACGATTATCCAGAATGTCAGGGAAACGCAACAACACTGGTGCGCTTACATCGCGCAAAGTAAGTTCGTCCATCACATCTCTCAGGTCTATTTGGGTGTTATCCTTACATGGTGTAACGTACGCATTACCCTTTTCGTTGATACCAAAATACGACACTCCCCAACCATTAATGTTATATAGTTCTTTAGAATCTTCTATTGTCCACTTCTTCATTGTTTCGCTTATGTATCAAGGCGGAATATTTTAGGGGATATACTATTGGGATTTAATGGGAGCTATTGGAATTTTTAACAGGAGTTAGCGGACAAATGATTATCTGCTTACAATATTTTGCCAAATAGCAAAACTAATGTCTATTAACTTCTGCTAACACCCAATAACACCTTGCTTATCTCTCTTAAACTCCCCAGCTTTCCATATAGCCTGTTAAATGATTGTTTTTAATTGTTCTACTGCTAAGTTTATTTTTTCTTTTGTATCTAATAGCGTTACATTCAGCGTATGTTTTGCCTTTTTGTAAAACACCTCACGTTTGTATAATTGCTTTATAATAAAGGCTTTTACCTCATTCGGAGTCTTATGAAGGAGCAAGGGGCGAACAGTTTTATCCATATTCAGATGCCTATATATAACATTAGGTTCTGCCTTGAGATAAATGGTTTCTCCCTGCTGATTAAGGTAGTCCATATTATCAAAGAAACAAGGAGTTCCCCCTCCGCAACTAATAATAACGTTTTCAAATTCTGCCACTTCATGTAACATCGCATATTCTATCTTTCTAAATGCGTCCTCTCCTCGTTCATCAAATAATTGCTGAACCGTTTTATGCATTCTGTTTTCAATGTATGAGTCAAGGTCATAAAAGGGTAAACCTATCTCTTTGGCCAACACTTTACCAAGTGTAGTTTTGCCTGCCCCCATATATCCAATAATGATAATTCGCTTCACTTGTACTATGAAGATTATGTTTTTTTTATGCGACTTGTTTTCTTTGTGGGTGCATTTTTTATAATCTCCATGCACTCCTCGTAGGTTAGTTCGGCAGCCTTTTCATGTACAGCCTTTGGTAAGCGATAGTTTTTGCCATTGTAAGCAATGTAAGGTCCATATCTACCATTGAGTACTTCCATTTTCTCATCCTCATCAAAGGTTTTGATATGACGTTCTTTTTCTTGCTGACGCTTTTGTTCTATCAGCTCTATTGCCGTATCTAAAGTTACCTGTAAAGGGTCTTCTGTTTTGGGTAATGATACATACTTTTTATCATGTAAAACGTAAGGACCGAAGCGACCAGCACCAATCACAACATTAGTTCCTTCAAACTGTCCCACGGTACGAGGTAGCTTAAACAGTTCTAAAGCCTCTTCTAAAGTAATGTCTTGCATACTCTTGTTGGCAGGCAACTGCGAGAAACGAGGCTTCTCTTTATCGTCAGCCGAACCAATCTGCACCACTGGCCCAAACCTTCCTATCTTTACAAATACAGGCTTGTTTGTCTTGGGGTCGTTACCCAACTGGCGTTCGCCAGCCTTGCGTTCACTTCGTGCATTTTTTACCTTGTCTACAATAGGTTCAAACTTCTTGTAGAATTTCTGCATCATCTCAGTCCAATCGGCCTTCCCAGCAGCTATCTGGTCGAATTTCTCTTCTACATTCGCTGTAAAGTTATAGTCTAATATCTCAGGGAAGTTCTCTATCAAAAAGTCATTTACCACTACTCCAATATCTGTTGGTAACAATTTTCCCTTTTCATTTCCTATAATTTCTTTTTTTTCTTTTGTCGTTATTTCGTTATCTTTTAAGGTGTCGATAATGTAGGTACGCTCGCTGCCTTTCTTATCACCTTTTTGTACATACTGACGTTGCTGTATAGTACTAATTGTTGGTGCGTAAGTAGAAGGGCGCCCAATACCCAGTTCTTCCAATTTCTTAACCAAACTGGCTTCTGTGTAACGGATAGGGCCTTGTGAATAGCGTTCGGTAGAACTAATTTCATGTCGAATTAATTGATCGCCTTCTTTTAATGCAGGAAGAGTAAGTAATGTATCTTCTGTAGATGTTTCATCCTCATCAGTTGATTCTCGATAGGCCTTGATAAAGCCATCGAATGTTACAACTTCTACGTTAGCAACAAATTGTTCCGTTTTGCCACTGATATTGATGTTAACAGTGGTTTTCTCTAACTGTGCATCTGCCATCTGGCAAGCTGCCGTACGCTTCCAGATAAGGTCGTACAATCTGCGTTCTTGTGTGGTTCCTTCTATCTCGTGCTTGCTCATATTGGTAGGACGAATAGCCTCGTGAGCCTCTTGTGCTCCTTTTGACTGTGTATGATAATTGCGAGGCTTGCTGTATTCCTTACCGTAAGCCTTGATAATTTCGTCCTTGCTGGTATTGATAGCCAACTGCGACAGGTTAACACTATCAGTACGCATATAGGTGATAAGTCCGCTTTCGTACAGATATTGTGCTATCATCATGGTTTGTCCTACTGTAAAACCTAACTTACGTGCGGCCTCTTGTTGCAAGGTAGAAGTTGTAAAGGGTGGAGCAGGGGTACGCTTTAAGGGCTTGCGTGAAATGCTTTCAACGGAAAAATGTGCCTTTTTGCACTTCTCTAAGAAAGCAATGGCCTCTTCATGTTTCTTAAAGCGTTTGTCTAATTCGGCTTTTACTTCTGATGTTCCGTCAGCGTTTTCTATGGCAAATATAGCGTTAATGCGATAATAAGGTTCACTCTTAAATGCTTGTATCTCTCGTTCGCGTTCTACTATTAGGCGTACTGCCACGCTCTGTACACGTCCTGCAGAAAGGGCAGGCTTTACTTTACGCCACAATACAGGCGACAAGCTAAAACCTACCAAACGGTCGAGTACACGCCGAGCTTGTTGTGCATTTACCAAATTCATGTTAAGATGGCGTGGATTTCTTATGGCATCTAAGATAGCTGGCTTGGTTATTTCATGGAAAACTATACGACTTGTTTTCTCTTCGTCTAATCCGAGTACCTCACACAGATGCCACGATATAGCCTCTCCCTCACGGTCTTCATCGGAAGCTAACCAAATTTTCTTAGCTTCCTTGGCGTTTTTCTTTAGTTCGCTTACCAGTTTACGCTTTTCCTCAGGGATTTCATATTTTGGCTGTAACGTATCATTGTCAATGCTCAGCTCTTTTTTTTTCAAATCACGGATATGTCCGTACGAGGACATCACCTTATAGTCTTCGCCCAAAAACTTTTCTATGGTTTTAGCTTTTGCTGGGCTCTCTACAATTACTAAATTTTCTTGCATTACTTACTGAATGTATAATTGTTTGCTCGCAAAAGTAAGCAAAACTTTCGTTTTACCTATTATATATAGAGAAAAATCGTTCCTTTTTAAGGTTTTTAAGACGTGTTTGCTTAATTTACATTACCTTTGTGTTATGATGTATGGTATTCAACTCATCAATTTATCTATAGGTTATAGTCATCATTGTGTGGCTTCTAACCTTAATGCTCAGCTCAACAACTCATCGCTTACATGCTTGTTGGGAAGCAATGGCGTGGGAAAATCTACTTTGTTGAGAACTTTGGCTGGCTTTCAGCCTATACTGTCGGGTGATGTGAGAATAGGAAATGCCTCTCTTTGTAACATTTCTCAAAAGGAACTGAGCCAAAAACAGAGTGTTGTTTTAACTGATAAGATAGATGCCAGAAATCTGACGGTTAACGAAGTGGTAGCTATGGGGCGAATGCCTTATACTAATTTTTGGGGACGCCTGTCGGATAGCGACCACAAGATAGTGCAACAGTGTATAGAGATGATGGGCCTTACATCTTTGTCGCAGCAAAAGATACATACGTTGAGTGATGGCGAACGACAGAAGACAATGCTGGCTAAAGCTATGGCTCAACAAACTTCTATCATCTTATTGGATGAGCCAACGGCATTTTTAGATTTCAAAAGTAAGGCGGAAACAATGCAGCTATTGTCTCATATGGCGCATCAATATCACAAATCTATCTTGTTGTCTACCCACGATATCCACTTAGCTGTTTTATTTGCCGATCAGTTATGGTTGCTTTCTCGCCACCAGCCTTGCTTACAAATGGGCTCACCTCAACAATTAAAGGGAAATGGTGTACTATATAGTTTTCTTGATTGTCCCCCCAATTACTTTGGGCTTTATGATTATCTGTAAGCGCATACATTGGCTTAACGCCAAGTTGTTTCGTGTCTGCTGAATTATTTTATCCAAATGACCCCTTATTACACCTAATAATTAGATTGCATGAGGTGTGTTATATGTCAATACGTCATTAATTCTAACGTAACCATTTGAAAATGAGAAAATGAATTAGCCTGTAAGGGGCTACTAATAATGAAGCAAATTTTCCATGGCGCACCATTATAATTATGTCGCCCTTACAGGGCTCAGGGCGGAGGAGGGTAGCTCTTTTAGATAGGGGCAAGCCCCTATCCTATATTATATCGCCCTTACAGGGCTTAACCTATACCATGTCGCCCTTACAGGGTTCATCACAAATTATATATCACCACTACAGGGCTTATTTGTGCCATGAGCCCTGAAAGGGCGACATAATATAGCATAGGGGCTTGCCCCTATGTAATTGCCA
>CAMQBR010000020.1 GCA_946999045.1 uncultured Prevotella sp. | reverse complement strand
TTTTATATAAAAAGAGTCCACAAGATGACAAAACGTAAAAAGACTAACATAAAAACTTTACGGGGGGGGAATGTATATAGAACCGCCCATAAAACTAATGTTATAGAAATAACCTAAAAAGTAAATGGGGGTTCAATTATCTAACGCAACTATTGTACAATCAGTAAAGCAAAAACAATGAGAGACGAAAATATAAAGAAAGTATTGCTCTTAGGTTCAGGAGCATTGAAGATAGGAGAAGCTGGTGAGTTTGATTATTCTGGTTCGCAAGCCCTCAAGGCACTTCGCGAAGAAGGCATCAAAACAGTGTTAATCAATCCAAACATAGCTACAGTACAAACCTCAGAAGGTGTGGCAGACAAGATTTACTTTTTACCTGTTCAGCCTTACTTTGTTGAGCGAGTAATAAAGAAAGAAAAGCCAGACGGCATATTATTGTCTTTTGGCGGACAAACTGCATTGAATTGTGGTGTACAACTTTACCAGAGCGGTATCTTAGAAAAGTACAATGTAAAGGTAATGGGTACGCCTGTACAAGCCATTATTAACACTGAAGACCGTGAGCGATTTGTAGAGCAGTTGAGCGAGATTGGTGTAAAATACATTAAGAGCGAGGCTTGTGAAAACATAGAGCAAGCACGCAAGGCAGCCAACACACTGGGCTATCCTGTTATTATTCGTGCTGCATACGCTTTGGGCGGTTTGGGCAGTGGCTTTTGTGATAATGAGGAAGAGCTGAATAAGTTAGCCGAAAAAGCCTTCTCTTTCTCTCCGCAGGTGTTGGTAGAAAAGAGTTTGAAGGGCTGGAAAGAGATAGAATACGAAGTAGTTCGCGATAGTTATGACAACTGTATTACAGTTTGTAATATGGAGAATTTTGACCCATTGGGAATCCACACGGGCGAATCTATTGTCATTGCTCCTTCACAAACCCTGTCTAATAGCGAGTATCACAAGCTTCGTGATGTATCTATTAAACTTATTCGGCACATTGGTATTATTGGAGAATGTAACGTACAGTATGCTTTCGACCCAGAAAGCGAAGACTACAGAGTTATTGAGGTTAATGCTCGTTTGAGCCGTAGTTCGGCTTTGGCAAGTAAAGCTACTGGCTATCCTTTAGCCTTTGTGGCAGCCAAGTTGAGCTTAGGTTATGGGCTCTTTGAGCTGAAGAACTCGGTTACCAAAACTACTCCAGCTTTCTTTGAGCCTGCACTCGACTATGTAGTGTGCAAGATACCACGCTGGGATTTGTCAAAGTTTCGTGGAGTAGACCGTGAGTTAGGCTCTTCTATGAAGTCGGTTGGCGAGGTTATGGCTATTGGTCGTAATTTTGAAGAGGCCATGCAGAAAGGTCTTCGTATGATAGGGCAGGGTATGCACGGCTTTGTAGAGAACAAAGAGCTGAAGATAGACAACATAGATGCGGCTTTGTGTGAGCCAACCGACAAGCGTGTATTCATTATCTCCAAAGCCATGCACAAAGGTTATACTGTAGATGAGATACACGAGTTGACCAAAATAGACAAGTGGTTTTTGCAGAAACTTAAGCATATTATTGATATAGACGAAGAGCTGAAGCGTTGTGGCAACATTAATATGCTGGATAAGAACTTACTGCACACGGCAAAGGTTTATGGCTTTACCGATTTCCAAATAGCACGTGCCATTGGCTTGGAAGAGCAAATGCCCAATATGCAGCAAGCAATGCTCGTGGTTCGTAATAAGAGAAAGCAGTATGGTATTTTGCCTGTTGTAAAGCAAATAGATACATTGGCAGCTGAATATCCTGCTCAAACCAATTATTTGTACCTTACCTATGCAGGAGTAGCCAACGATATAACTTACGAAAGCGACAAGCGTTCTATAGTTGTTTTGGGCTCGGGAGCTTATCGAATAGGTAGTTCGGTAGAGTTTGACTGGAGTGGAGTGCAGGCTCTTAACACCCTTCGTAAGGAAGGTTACCGCTCAGTTATGATTAATTATAACCCTGAAACGGTATCAACCGACTATGATATGTGCGACCGACTCTACTTTGATGAGTTGACGTTTGAGCGTGTTATGGATATTATAGACCTTGAAACTCCGCACGGTGTGATAATATCAACAGGAGGCCAGATACCTAACAATTTGGCTTTGAAGTTGGATGAGCAGAACGTACCTATCTTGGGAACAGCTGCAAAGGATATAGATAATGCAGAAGATAGAGCAAAGTTCTCGTCTATGTTAAACACCTTGGGCATTCATCAACCAGAGTGGCGTGCCTTATCTTCTATGCAAGACATTGATGAGTTTGTACATAGGGTAGGTTTCCCCGTATTGGTTCGTCCTTCGTATGTGCTTTCTGGTGCAGCTATGAATGTTTGCTCTAACAAGGAAGAGTTGGAACGCTTTTTGAAGTTAGCCGCCAATGTAAGTGAAGACCACCCTGTAGTGGTATCTAAGTTTATAGAGCATGCCAAGGAGATAGAAATGGATGCAGTGGCTCAGCAAGGCGAAATTATGGCTTATGCTATATCAGAACACATAGAGTTTGCTGGTGTTCACTCGGGCGATGCCACCATTGAGTTTCCTCCACAGAAGTTGTATGTAGAGACGGTGCGCAGAGTTAAACGCATTAGCCGCCAGATAGCTAAAGCTTTACACATCAACGGCCCGTTTAATATTCAGTTTATGGCACGTGATAACGATATTCTTGTTATTGAGTGTAACTTGCGTGCATCACGTTCATTCCCATTTGTTAGTAAGGTGTTGAAACTTAATTTCATCCAGTTGGCTACCAAGATTATGTTGGGAATGAAGGTAGAAAAGCCACAGAAGAACCTCTTTGATTTAGATTATGTGGGTATCAAGGCTTCGCAATTTTCATTTAATCGTTTGCAGAAAGCCGACCCTGTGTTGGGTGTAGATATGTCTTCAACGGGCGAAGTTGGGTGTTTGGGTAGTGATACCAATCAGGCATTGCTCAAGAGTATGTTAAGTGTGGGACATCGTATACCTAAGCATACAGTATTGTTGTCAACAGGTGGTGCCAAGCAAAAGGCTGAAATGCTGGATGCTGCCAAGAAGTTAAAGGAGCATGGTTACCAACTTTATGCTACGGGTGGTACCAGTAAGTATCTTTCTGAAAATGGAATAGATAACACAACGGTATATTGGCCAAGTGAAGAAGGTAAGCAACCTCAGGCTTTGTCGCTGTTGCACGAAAAGAAGATAGATATGGTTGTGAATATTCCTAAAAACTTAACACCGCACGAACTTACGAATGGTTATAAAATTAGACGTGCAGCCATTGATCTTAACATTCCGCTCATTACCAATAGCAGATTGGCTGGTGCATTTATTTCTGCCTTTTGTTCGCTCAGCTTGGACGACATTGATATTAAGGCATGGGATGAATATTAATATTTGAGTTGTTGGGGGTATGAGCTTTTTTCTAATTAAAAAGCTCGTAACAAAAGTGTTTAGAACGAAGCCTCCCGAAAGGGGGGCGTTGTATATATAGAGGGAGAGGGTAATCTTCTTATATAGGGGCTTGCCCCTATGTTTGGAGTAATGCTCTCTTTCTTTGGTAAAACAGAACTCAAAAAAAATACGACATCTATAAACTAAAACCCTCTTTGTTTCGTTATATAACTATATATGTAATTAAACATGAAGCATTATTTATTATTATACATACTACTTTTGTTTGCTGTAGGAGGGCGTGCGCAATCGTTTTCTTACGAACAAGAACCCGCAAAAAAAGATTTAGGCAAAAACATTCAGTACAAAATATCTACGCAAGGCAGCTTTTCAAGCGATAAAACTCCTTTATGGCTTCATGCCAATAAGTATGGTTTAAGTTCGCTTAAAGATGTGAATGGTTATTTAAGAGCCAGTGTTATTCGTCCTTTGCAAACAGATTCTGATAGTCATTGGGCAGTAGGGTATGGTGTAGATGTTGCGTTGCCCTATCATTATACCAGTAATATAGTTATACAGCAAGCTTTTGTAGAGGCTCGTTGGCTGCATGGAGTATTGTCGGTTGGCAGCAAAGAATATCCCATGGAGTTGAAGAATAATAGTTTGAGTACTGGTTCACAAGCATTAGGTATCAATGCTCGTCCTGTACCACAGGTTCGTTTGGCTTTTCCCGATTATGTGCGATTGCCATTTAGCAATGGTTGGTTACACATAAAGGGCCATATATCTTATGGCATGATGACGGATGATAACTGGCAGCATGAGTTTACACAATGCAAGTCAAAGTATGCCGATAGGCTGCTGTATCATAGCAAGGCAGGTTTTCTTAAGATTGGAAATGAAGACAGTTTTACACCGCTTTCGGTAGAATTAGGTTTGGAAATGGCTTCAATCTTTGGTGGAACGTCTTATTTTCCCTATAGAGATGAGCAGCACCGGGTAATAAAATCGCATACAGGCATTAAAAGTTTTTGGAAAGCTTTTATGCCTGGTGGTAGTGATGTGGTAGAGGAAGGTACAGTTTATCAGAATGCAGAGGGAAACCAGTTGGGGGCATGGCTGGCACGTATTAATTATGATGCCGATACCTGGCTATTGTCGGTTTATGCAGATAAGTATTTTGAAGACCACTCTTCAATGTTTCAATTAGATTATGATGGCTATGGAACTGGTGCGAATTGGAATGTAAAGCAAGACAAGCGTTTTTATATGTACGATTTTAAAGACTGCTTATTGGGTGCAGAACTCAATTTAAGGAATGGTTCGTGGTTGAGAAATATCGTCTTTGAATACATTTATACCAAATACCAAAGTGGCCCTATTTATCACGATCACACACCTCATCTTACGAAGCATATTAGCGGAAACGATAATTTTTACAACCATTATATCTCCATGGGGTGGCAACACTGGGGCGAAGTAATGGGCAATGCGCTTTACCTTTCGCCTATTTATAATACGGATGGGCAGATAAATGTTCAGAATAACAGATTTGTAGCTTACCATTTAGGTGTGAGTGGCAATCCTACAGAGCATTTGAGTTACCGCTTTTTGGCGACCTATCAGCAAGGTTGGGGTACATATAGTTGTCCGTTTCAGAAAGTAAAGAACAATATGAGCTTTTTGCTTGAAACCAATTATCGATTAGGCAATGGCTGGAATGTAAAGGGTGCTTATGCTATGGATTTTGGTGAACTACTGGGAAATAATCGTGGAGTACAGGTAACTGTCTGTAAAACAGGTTGCTTTAGTTTTTAGAGTTTGAAATAGCGTATGCCTGCTTTTTTACTTTCATACGCACGTTTTTTATGAATGTTGTTATTATTCTGTAATCAATTTTTAAGTTATACGAATTTTATGAAGAAATATATATATTTACTGTTGTTATTGTTATTCGTAATGTCGTCGTGCGAAATAGAACATAGCAACAATGGAAAGCTGGATGGTTTTTGGCATTTGGAGTCGATAGATACATTAAGTACTGGTGGGCATACAGATTTATCTAAGTATCGTTTGTTTTGGTCGGTGCAGGGAGATTTGATGGCTTTTAACGATTATTCTTATAAGCTGTTGCCTTGCATATTGCAGTTTCAGTATGCTAAAGATAATTTAACTTTACATCATATACTTATTTCGGATAGAAGCAAAGGAGATATTGTTATCAAAGATACCAAACAGATAAAGTATTATGGTGTAAATTCGTTAAACGAAAGTTTTAAGATAGAGAGCTTAAATGCTTTTGATATGCAACTATCAACTAAAAAACTTCGTCTTAGTTTTAAGCGTTTTTAGTTGTTATATAGCCCTCTATACTTTAGTTTTGTATTGTGTGTAGTATTACACTTTAGTAAGGGATATAAAGCTCTCCAGCCTAAAAAGTTAATTCTTAAAAAGCATAGTTTTATTTTTTTTCTTACCTTTGCAAATATTGTATGATTAGTTAAGTATTGTCTTAGCTTTAAACAAATACATTTTGAGATACTTAAAGTTTTTTGTATATCTATCTATTATATTTGTTACGGTTAGTTGTTCTACTAACCGCTTTATCCCAGAAAATAAGTATTTGCTACAAAAGGTTGAAATAAAATGTAGTAAAAAAGATGTAGATGTAGCATCGTTAGAACCCTATATTCGCCAAAAGGCTAATTCTAAGTGGTTTTCTCTTTTTAAAATTCCATTGAGAACTTATATGCTTTCGGGCAGAGATACGACCAAATGGATAAACAAGACACTTAGGAAGTTAGGCGAAAAGCCCGTTATTTTTGATACAATTCAGGCAAAATTGTCGCAGCAAGCTTTAACATCAGCCTTGTTTAATGCAGGATATATGCACGCATATGTAGCTTTTAATACGAAGATAAGCGGCAATAAGCTAAAGGCAATTTATACATTATACCCTGGTAAGCCATTTTATATCAGTTCGGTACGCTATGATATACAAGATAAAAACATAAAGCAATTGTTGGCATTTGATAAGCCTGAGAATGCTGCTTTAGCCATACATTCAGGCGAACGCTTTACGGTAAGCCTTTTAGATAATGAGAGGAGTCGTATTACTAAATTGTTATTGGATAATGGCTACTACAAGTTTCATAAAGATTTTATTATGTTTGAAGCAGATAGCAGTCAGCATGATGAAGGCATTAGCTTGGTAGTAAAATTGCGTAAGTATAGAGTAAACAACGAATCTCCAGAAATGCTTCATCCTCGTTATATAGTTCATTCGGTACATTATTCGTCTGCAGATAATCATCAAATCAATTTACGCCCCAGTACCTTAATATATAATACATACATATTTAAAGATAAACCTTTTTCTGCAGCCAACTTACAACGTACTTATCGTAGCTTTGCCCGATTGCAGGCTATTAAGTATACCAATATCAGATTTAAGGAAATTCCCGACACAACCTTGCTTAACTGTGATATACAGCTTAGCGAACAGAAGCCTCGTACCATATCTTTTCAGCCAGAAGGCACCAATACCGCAGGCAATTTTGGTACTGCAGTGCTTTTAACTTATACCAATAGAAATCTTTTTAAAGGTAGTGAGGTACTTAGTTTGCAGCTTCGTGGTGCTTTTGAGGCTATTACAGGATTAGAGGGGTATAACGATCAAGATTATCAAGAGTATAATGCTGAAGCTAAATTACAGTTTCCTCTACTATTAGCACCATTCCTTTCGGCAGAGTTTCGTAGGCAACGTATAGCAACATCAGAGGTGTCTTTTAGTTATAATCTGCAAAATCGTCCTGAATTTCATCGTAGGGTGTTGTCGTCAGCTTTTAGGTATCGTTGGGGCAAATCTCAAAATAATATCTCTTACCGATTAGATTTGATAGATCTTAACTATGTGTATATGCCTTGGATATCAGATACGTTTAAGCACGATTACTTAGATAGTGTGAGCAACAGGAACGTAATTTTGCGATATAATTATGAGAACTTGCTCATTATGAAGATAGGTTTTGGCTTGGCGTATAATAATGGCAAGCATGCGGTAATGGCTAATTTTGAAACGGTGGGCAATATGTTGCATATTGTAGCGCAGCCTTTGGGTTTTCATAAAAACGAGCAGGGGCAGTACACATTATTTAATACAGCCTTTGCACAGTATGTTAAGGGAGATGTAGCTTATACACGATTGCTTAATTTTGATTTAAACAACTCTCTTGCACTTCATTTTGCTTTGGGCATAGCCTATCCTTATGGAAACTCTAAGGTGTTACCGTTTGAAAAAAGATATTTTTCGGGTGGAGCTAACTCTGTGCGTGGTTGGAGTGTTCGTGGCTTAGGTCCTGGTAAGTTTCGTGGCAGTGATGGGCGAATAGATTTCATTAATCAAACGGGTGATATGAAGTTGGATATGAATGTAGAGTATCGTACTAAATTGTTTTGGAAGTTGCATGGAGCTGCTTTTATTGATGCTGGAAATATATGGACGCTTCGTGATTATGCTGAGCAGCCAGGTGGACAGTTTAAATGGCATGACTTTTATAAGCAGATAGCTGTGGCATATGGTTTGGGGTTGCGTTTAAATCTTGGGTATTTTATTCTTCGTTTTGATATGGGTATGAAGGCTCTTGATCCTGCTTATGCTGATACAAAAGATTATTATGTGTTTTTGCATCCTGATTTACGCCAGCATCTTACTTGCCATTTTGCAGTGGGAATGCCTTTTTAAGTTTTTTTTTGTTAGTTTTTATGGCTGGTTCTATGGCGGTTCTACAAATTAGCTTTGACAGATTGTGAGACTATTTTTGAGGTAAATTAGTCTTATTTTTTTTAGGCTGGTTCTATAAATTACCACCGCATATAGTCATTATAATTTTATGAAATACGTTTTGTTATCTTTTGGCTTCTTTTTATATAAAACAGGCTGCGCCTCAACCATTCAAACAAGTTTGATTGCATTCGGCTTGCTCCGTTTTTGGTTCAAAATGTAAGATTGTTCAGTCGTGTAGCTCACTACACTCCTTCACGCTCTTGCATTTTGACCTCAAAAATAAGTTCAAAATCTAACAAAGTTAATTTATAGAACCAGCCTTTATCCAAACAAAGCTCTTAAAGCCTCTTCTACTTTTCGTACTGGGTGCAATTGTATGTTATACTTTTGATGAGGAAAGCCCTGCATATTGTATTTAGGGATGATAATATGCGTAAAGCCTAATTTTTCGGCTTCGGCTACTCGTTGTTCTATCCTGTTGATAGGGCGTACCTCACCACTTAATCCTACTTCGCCAGCCATGCACCAGCCATCCTCAATGGCAGTATCTACATTACTGGACAGCACGGCAGCGATGACGCTCAGGTCGGTTGCCAGGTCGGTAACCTTTATGCCACCCGCAATATTGAGGAAAACATCTTTCTGCATGAGTTTAAAGCCTACTCGTTTTTCTAAGACAGCTAATAGCATATTAAGTCGACGCTGGTCGAACCCTGTTGCCGAACGTTGTGGTGTACCGTAAGCAGCAGTTGAAACTAAGGCTTGTGTTTCAACGAGGAAAGGGCGAATGCCCTCTATGGCAGAAGATATGGCAATGCCGCTCAATCCGTTGTGATCGTGTGTTAGTAATAGTTCTGACGGATTGTTAACTTGTCGCAATCCATTTTGCTGCATCTCGTATATGCCCAATTCGGAAGTGCTGCCGAATCGGTTTTTGATAGAACGAAGAATACGATACATATAATGTTGGTCGCCTTCAAACTGTATAACAGTATCTACAATGTGCTCAAGTATTTTAGGTCCTGCCAATGTACCTTCTTTTGTGATGTGCCCTATTAATATAATAGGTATACCAGAGGTTTTGGCAAAGTGTAGTAGTAGGGCGGCGCACTCTCTTACCTGCGATATGCTTCCTGGCGAGCTATCAATATGCTCTGTAGCTATAGTTTGGATAGAATCAATAATAATGAGTTCTGGTTTAACATTGTGTATTTGAGTAAAGATATGTTCTAAAGATGTTTCGCATAAGATAACCACGTTATCGTTCAATGTTTGAGATAGGCGTTCGGCTCGCATTTTAAGTTGATGTGCGCTCTCTTCACCACTTACATAAAATATACGCTTGTGTGTTATCTTAAGCATAGTTTGTAAGGTAAGTGTGCTTTTACCAATACCAGGTTCGCCCCCCAACAGAACCATAGACCCTGGAACCAGTCCGCCTCCCAGTACTCTGTTAAGTTCTTCATCCTGCA
Organism: uncultured Prevotella sp.; assembly: GCA_946999045.1. Taxonomy (GTDB): domain Bacteria; phylum Bacteroidota; class Bacteroidia; order Bacteroidales; family Bacteroidaceae; genus Prevotella. Next base: position 19,734 of record CAMQBR010000020.1, on the reverse strand, counting down.
TATCAATTCTTGGTTCATCATGAGCAGATATATCTTTTAGAAGGATAGGTTTGCTTTTTTCGTTTCCCCCTTTTATTGTTGTTGCTGTAGAGCGCATTAGGGTAGCAGGAGTGTCGTTGGCAATTCTTATCTCCTTGAAGGTATTCCACTCACCACAGTTAGGACATTTTCCTATCCATTTAGTAGATTCTTGACCGCAGTTAGAACAAACGTATGCTATTTTATCTTTTGCCATAAATATCTTTTTTTTATTTAAGGGCGGTTCTACGTAAAGTTTTTATGTTAGTGTGTTTACGTTTTGTCATCTTGTGGGCTCTTTTTATATAAAACAGGCTGCGCCTCAACAATTCAAACAAGTTTGATTGTATTCGGCTTGCTCTGTTTTTGGTTCAATTTGCTTGTTCGTTTAGTAGTATAGCTCGCTATACTCCTTCACTCACAAACAAATTTACCTCAGAAATAGTATCACAATCTGTCAAAGCTAATTGATAGAACCACCCTTCTTAAGTTGATATAGACAAAAATAACAATAATTTTTTAGAGTATCAAAATAAATGATTAATTTTGCACAATATGAAGAAAATACTGGCTATCATACTTGTTGTGCTTGTTTTGTTAGTAAGTTGTGGCACTTCTACTGAACAAAAGAAAAAGGCTACAAAGGCAGAGAAAGCAAAGCAACAAAAAGAATACGTGGCAGCCTTTAAGGTTGGTGTATTACCTACTATTGATGGTTTACCACTATTTGTTGCCAAAGAAAAGCATTTGTTTGATGCTTTTCATGTAGACGTGCGCTTAGTTCCATTCACCGCACAAATGGATTGTGATACAGCCATTGTAGGAAAAAGCGTTGAAGGAATTGTATCAGACCTGATACGTACCGAGCGATTGAAGCGAAAGGGGGTAGCATTGTTTTATCCTATTGCTACCCAGCTGCAATGGCAACTAATAAGTAACAAGACAGCTCGTATTAAAGAACTAAACCAGTTGGGTGATAAAATGGTGGCCATGACAAGGTATTCGGCAACCGATTATCTTACTGATAAAAGCTTGAAGGGTGTAAAAACTACAGCTAAAGTTTTCAGAGTACAGATTAATGATGTACTGGTACGACTGCAAATGCTGCTGAATAATGAGATGGATGCCATGTGGCTTGCCGAGCCACAGGCTACAACAGCTCGCTTGCATAAGCATAGTGTGTTGGCAGAAAGCAGTGATATGGGGTGCAACTTAGGTGTGATAGCTTTTCGTATGGATATAAAGAAGAGTGTGAATCGCAAAAAGCAGATGGATGCTTTTGTTTTGGCATACAATAGAGCTGTAGACTCATTGAATATACATGGCATTCAGCATTATGCAAAGATTATAAATAAGTATTGCCACACTGATGACAAAACGGTGGAAGCTTTACCTACAATAAAATTTGAACATGCAGCCAGTCCGTTGCAAAAAGATGTGGCAATAGCTCAACGTTATGTAAGAAGCTTGTAACAATCTTTAGAAAGATGCAGAAAGGTTTTTTATATTCCTAACCATAAAAATAAGAAATTTTGAGATACGCTGATACTGACTTACAACGATTACGAGATGTGATTGTTGAAGATAGAAATGTACCTAAAGCACTAAAGCTGATACATCAATATATGATAGAGCGTCATTGTGTTAAGTTTGAAGCGCAATGGGAAGAGATAAATGGTAATTATCTCTTGATGAAAGATTATATGCATCGTGGACTGAAAGATCCGCAATTTGAAGATGTATATAGTTCTTTGCTATGTGATTTGTACAGGCTAAATAGTGATTTGCAGTTATCTGTCTTGGTTAGTACCAGTTCTGTTTATGCTAAGGCAAATGGTGTAGCACAGTCTATCTCGTTAGATGATAGTACGATAAAGGAAAAGTTAGAAGAATTTGTGCAAGATGTTACCATGCTGTCGTTAGAGGCTAACGAGGTACGCAAAAGCAAAGAACAAGACATTTACAGTAAGCATCAACAATACATGGATAAACTGTTTAATGCCATCTTTGTTTCTCCCCAATGGAGTGAGAGTACAGCTCAATTCTTACCCCAGCTTATTCTTTCGCCTACCATTGATAGTATAGATGCACAAGTGTTGGTAAGTGCAATAACACTTTCTAATATTCAATTGTTTGATATAAGAAAGCATAGTGCTTTATTGAGTATTTTTCTAAAATCTAACGATGAAGCAGTAAAGCAGCGTGCATTGGTAGGATTTGCTTTGGGTATGCCACAAAAAGAGCAGAGCATATTTCCTTTTTTGAAATTATATTGCAAAGAAGTAGGTAATAATACTGATATTCTTAAAGATTTGGTAGAGTTGCAAATACAATTCTTTTATTGTATGAATGCCGATGCCGATAATGAGAAACTGCAAAAGGATATTATCCCACAGATTATGAAGGGTAACAACCTGAGCATGATGGAGGGGGAAATGATAGAAAAAGAGGAAGATGTGTTGTCGGATATACTTCATCCAGATGCTGCCGACCATGCCATGGAAGAACTTGAAAATAGTTTTCAGCAAATGATGAATATGCAAAAGGCAGGAGCAGACATCTATTTCGGGGGCTTCTCACAGATGAAACGTTTTAGTTTCTTCACGATATTAAGCAATTGGTTTATGCCGTTCTACGAAAAACATCCTGCTTTGCAACATGTGTATGAGCAAATGGGGAATAGTAAGATATTACAGAATTTATTGGATAATGGGCCCTTCTGCAATTCAGACAAATATTCTTTTGCCTTAGCTACGGCTCGCATTATAAACCAAATACCTGCTAATATGCGAGAAGTGTTGGAGAACCAAGGAGCTTTACACTCTGCCGTTATTATGGAAGACAAGGCATCGTCTGCCTATTTAAGACGTATGTATTTGCAAGATTTGTATAGGTTTTATCGACTTTTCTCTCAAAAAGAAGAGTTTTGTAATCCTTTTAATACATACGTAAAAGAGAATACCATATTCTTTGTAGTAAATAGTTTATTGTTTGATACAGCTATTAAAAACAGAGCGGTAGAGATAGGCAGATTTTTGTATAAACATCATTTTTACAGAGAATTGCGGCTATTGCTCACTCATTATAGCAATAAGGATAGCTTAGAGTATTGGGAACTGTTGGCTTTATGTTATTATCAAAACAAAGACTATCAGGAGGCTGCTGTTGCTTACGATAAAATGTTATTGATAGATAAGAATAATGAAAAGGCTATAAAAGGAAAGGCTTATACAAGTTTTTATTTAGGTAATTATCAGCAAGCTATAAAATGTTGCAGAAAATTACTGCAGCAAGATGAAAATAACCATAAAATACAATTAAACTTGGCTGTATCGCTGATTAATAATGGTAATTTGGATGAGGGCATGAATATACTCTTTAAATTAAATTATGAGTACCCAAACCATCTACCTACACAGCGTTCGTTAGCTTGGGGGTATCTTAGACAGAATAAAGTAGAACATGCTTTGAGTATTTATCAACGACTAACAGACAACTCAGCGCATGAGGCTTCTGATTATTTGAATGCTGGTTACTGTATGTGGTTTCAATCAGATATAGTGAAGGCTATTGGTTTCTTTCAACAATATATAAATATGGTGTCTAAGCATTCGCATACCAATGCCCAAGTTTCGTTGCATCATATTTTTGATATGGATGTTAAGTTGCTGAGACAATATCATATTAGTGCTGAAGAAAGTTGTGTAATGGAAGATTTGGTAAATGGGGAATAAATTATTTTTTTTCTTCTACTACCTTTTTTAGATAGAAAGTCTTCTTAATACTATCTTTTACGTCAATATGAGGGGGGGGGATACTCTTAATATGCATTATTTTTATGTTTTTTATAATAAAGTACTAAAATCTACGTTTCTTAAAGAAAGCGAATTGTTAATTAATATGAAGAAAATTATTTTATACATATTTTTTCTAACTCTTGCACCACTAACAATCTGTGCACAATCAACAATGAGTGATGAGCAGATTTTAGAATTTATTCTTAAAGAGAATGCAGCAGGCACTTCGCAGGCGCAGATTGTTACAAAACTGATACAACGTGGAATTAACATACAACAAATACGCAGAGTAAGAGATAAGATAGAGCGGCAACATAACAAGGGAGACATGATAAGCAATGGCTTCGACCCTAATATGAGGAATGTTGAGAATAGAATGCGACAAGCAAACGGCAAGCAAAGTAAGCAGACAAGTAAAACTCTTGATAGCAGCTGGAAACGCTATCAGCATTCTACCGATATAGTACAAGGCTTCCCTCAAGAAAAATATGGCGAAACGCCTAATCAAAATGGTAACATCAATAAAGATGATTTTTTATCAATGCAACACGAGGTTGGTGATATCGTTCCTACCGACTCTATAGCATGGCTCAAACAAATACTCAAAGAAAAAGCAAATAACAAGCGGAAAGTTTTCGGACGAGACATCTTCAACAACAAAGAGCTGACCTTTGAGCCCAGCATGAACATCGCCACACCCCAAAACTATCGGTTGGGTCCGGGCGACGCCGTGTACATTGATGTTTATGGCGCATCGCAAAAAACCATACAAAGCACCGTATCACCCGACGGCGACATCAACATCGAAGGCTTTGGGCCCATACAGGTGAGCGGACTTACCATCGCACAAGCCAACCAACGGCTGCGCATGCAACTGGGCGCACGATACAGCAGCAGCAAGGTGCGTCTCACACTGGGACAGAGCCGAACCATCACCGTGAACGTGATGGGCGAGGTAAAAACTCCCGGAACTTACACCATATCGGCTTTCGCTTCTGTGTTTCATGCCCTGTACATGGCAGGTGGCACTAACAATTTAGGTACATTGCGCAACATCAAGATTTACCGTAACAACCGGCTCATATCCGTCGCCGACGTCTACGACTACATCCTCAACGGCAAGATGAGAGGCAACGTACGCTTGGCAGACGGTGATGTAATCTACGTGGGGCCATACGACTGTTTGGTGAACATCACCGGCAAGGTGAAACGCCCCATGTATTATGAAATGACACCAAAAGAGAGCGTGGGCACATTGCTGAAATACGCAGGAGGCTTTACGGGCGACGCATATAAAAAGGCGGTACGACTGGTAAGAAAAACAGGCAGAGAATATGCGGTATTCAACATCAACGAATTTGACATGCACACCTTTCACGTTGCCGACGGCGACTCGGTGTCGGTTGGTTCCATCCTTCAGCGTTACAGCAACACGGTAGAAGTGAAGGGGGCTGTGTTCCGCCCGGGATTGTATCAGCTGGGGGGAGACATCAACAGCGTACGCACGCTGATACAGCATGCCGAAGGACTGAAGGAAGACGCCTTCACGGCACGCGCCATCATACACCGACTGAAAACAGACCGCACGCTGAAGGTGCTGGCGGTAGACGTGCAGGGCATCATGAACGGCACCGCAGCCGACGTGCCACTTCAGGAGAATGACGTGCTGTTTATTCCCACCAAGGAAGAACAGATGGAGCAGCGCACCATCACCATTCATGGCGAAGTGGAATATCCCGGCATCTACAAATACGCTGACAACGAGACCTTAGAGGACTTCGTGCTGCAGGCAGGAGGACTGAAAGAAACGGCATCTACCGTGAAAGTGGACGTGGCGCGTCGCATCGTCAACCCCAAAGCGCTCACCACCGACTCGCTCATCGCCAAGACATATACCTTTGCCCTGAAGGATGGATTCGTGATTGACGGCGAACAGGGCTTCGTATTGCAGCCCTACGATGAGGTTTACGTTCGCAAGAGCCCGGGATACAGCGACCAGAAGAACGTAAGCGTGGAAGGCGAAGTGATGTTCAACGGCGTCTACGCCCTGAACAAGCGCAACATGCGTCTCACCGACCTGCTGAGGGCGGCAGGCGGCGTAACCGACCTGGCATACGTCAAGGGCGCCTGGCTGGAACGAGTGCCCAACGCCATGGAACGTGCCAGAATGGAGACGGCACTGAAGATGCAGCAAGAAGAGATGCAACGGCAGCTGCTGCAGCTGGCAACCAGCAGCAACAACGCCAGTGCCATACAGCAGCTGGGACAGAACACGCAGAACGCCCAACTGAAGAAGTTTGAGGTTCCCGCAACCTTCCCCGTAGGCATACAGTTGGACAAAGCCATCGCCGACCCCAACAGCGACGCAAACATCGTGCTGCGTGAGGGCGACCGCCTCATCCTGCCGCAATACACCGCCACCGTCAAAGTTAACGGTGCCGTGATGTATCCCAACACCGTGGCCTACCTGAAAGGAAAGAACGCAAGGTACTATATCAGCGCCGCAGGCGGATTCGCACAAAACGCCCGCAAGAGCAAAGCCTACGTCGTCTACATGAACGGAATGGTGGGCAAGGTGAGCGAGGGCGCGAAGATAGAACCCGGATGCGAAATAGTGGTTCCCACCAAGCTGTCGCGCAAGATGAGCATTGCTGAAGCCATGAGCCTGGGGAGCGGCATCACCGGCATAGCCGCCATGATAGCCACGATTGCGAATATGAGTAAATAAATGGACATCTAATCAGATTAAGAAAGAAGTTTCCACAATGCAGTACCAAAGAAGCATTACAACTTTTATGACATTGATTAGTTGGCTAGTTGTTTATGCAGCAAGTCTGTTTAACAACGGGAAAACTGACTACAAGATTGTTTTGTTTCAAGATGCTTCGATTACAGAAAAAACAGCTGCAGAGGAACTTCGTACTTACCTAAAACTAGTGAGCGGAGCTGAGATTCCCATCATATCGTCTTCAGACGCTTACATTAAAGGACACCACATATTTATTGGTTACCACCACAGTCTCGCAAAAAAAACATCCATGATAAAACCTGATCCAGAAGACGATGGCTTCACATATAAGACTTCAGGAGATAATCTGTATATTTATGGAGGAAAGCAGCGCGGAACCATGTTTGGAGTTTATGCTTTCCTAGAAAACGAACTAGGCATAAGATGGTATACCAAAGACGTGACAAAAATCCCTACCAAGGCCCAATATGTTCTGCCATCGTTAAACCATTCTGAAAGTCCCGCTGTGAAATACAGATTCGTTGAGTTTAAACATTTCCATACAGATGCCGCTCTTTATGCTCACAACAAGATGAATATGGTATGGGACGCATCGCCAACAAAATATGGGAAGCTACATAACTACTGGGGAATACATACCTCTGAAACATTGGTACCCACAAAAAAATACTTCAAGACGCACCCTGAATTCTTCAGTTACAGAAATGGAAAAAGAGTTCCTCATAGTCAACTTTGTCTTTCCAATCCAGAGGTTTTGAAAGTTGTAGTATCGACATTGAAGACAAAAATCAACACGGTCATAAATTATTGGGGATATGATGTTTCCCAAAATGATAATCAGCTATACTGTGAATGTGATAGATGTAAAGCTATTGAACGACAGTTTGGCGGACATTCAGGTATATGGATTTGGTTTGTCAATCAAGTGGCTGCCCAACTTCCACACATCACTATCGGGACCTTTGCGTACCAATACACAAGATATGCTCCCAAGAATATCAAACCAAGAAGTAATGTATTGATTCGATTGTGTTCTATAGAATGTTGCTTCGCTCATCCATTGGCGACGTGTGCAGAGAATCGTTCTTTCATGAAAGATTTTCAAAACTGGAAGAAGCTTACTGACAACATTTTTATATGGGATTACGTGGTCAACTTCAACCAATATTTATTGCCCTTCCCGAATCTAGCTGTTCTTAAGCCTAACTTGCAAAACTTTGTCAAGAATAATGTCGTAGCTGTATTGGAATCTGGGCAGTATACATCAGGGGACGGCGAATTTTCTGAAATGAAAGCATGGATTATTTCCAAACTTTTATGGAACCCTCAGCTGGATACAGACAGCCTGATAAATGACTTCGTATACGGCTATTATGGAAAGGCTGCTCCCTGCGTTATACAATACATCCGCTTGTGTCAAAGTTTGGTGCAGCCTAACACGCATTTTGGCTGTCATATTAAAGGAAACCACAAGGTTTTTACAACTCGATTCATCACAAAAGCAGAACCGATTATTCAAAAAGCCTACCAGTTGGCTGAAAATGAAGAAGTACGACGCAGAGTGAAAATGATTGACCTACAAATTCTGTATCTTAAATTTGTACAAAACAGAATCAAGTCATTTACTGATGGGACATACCAAAAGCTTTTACAAATCATCAAAGATGAACACCCATACATCAACGAAGGAATCAGCGCTGACGACTTTATCAAGAAGCAAGGTTATATATGACTGGCTTTGACATGTTTCACCGGTCTATTAGTCGTTGCAACTATCTTTATAATTAGAAAAATCAAACGCTTATGGAGGAAAGAAAAGAAAAACATCCCATTGACTTAACCAAAATAGCAAAAATGATATGGCTACGCAAGAAGACATATTTCATCATCTTACCCATTTCATTTGTACTGGGATGCTTTTACGTGTTAAGTATTCCTAGATATTATACCTGCCAAGTAAAACTGGCTCCCGAAGCATCTGGTGCCGACATGGGTAACATTGGAAACATCGCATCTGCTATCGGCATAGATGTTGCCAGAAAGTTAGGGAACAACATAGACGCAATTTCGCCGGATTTATATCCAGACCTCGTCAGTTCCATAGACTTCCAGACGAGTCTTTTTCCTCTACAAATCAAGACTAGAAATGGCGACATTCAATCCAATTATTATACTTACCTCGAACGACACCAGAAATATCCATGGTGGGCTATCGCATGCAGTAAAGTGACCGACCTATTCAAGAAGAAAGAAAAATCAACCTACGATGGCAAGGAAAAGGTCGCCCCATTTCTGCTCTCAAAACGTCAACATAACATTGCAGAAATGATAGGGAAAAACGTGAAATGCGCAGTAGATAAGAAGACGAGTGTAATATCCATAGAAACCAATGATCAAGACCCACTGGTAGCAGCTACCGTTGCAGACTCAGCGAGTTCTTTACTACAAAATTTCATCACAGACTACAGGACGAAAAAGGCACGCAACGATTTAGAATACATCAAGAAACTGTATACCGAGGCAAAAAACTCGTATGAAAAAGCAAGGAAGAGATATGGTGCCTACGGAGACGCCAACACGGATCTGACATTGCAATCTTACAAATTGCAGCAGGAAGACTTAGAAAATGACATGCAGTTGAAGTACAACAACTACACGGTGCTAGCCAATCAATACACAGCTGCCCTAGCAAAAGTGCGGGAAAACACACCAGCGTTTACAACCTTACAATCTGCCTCCGTACCCATCAAACCGGCAGGCCCGAAACGTATGATCATCGTATTAGTGATTTTACTTCTGAGTTTCATAGGAACAACTCTCTACCTCTTCAGAAAAGACATTCAATAGAATTATTGTTTAACATAAACAAACTTGATTACAATACTAATCATAATCCTGTTATCCACCTGCCTACTAGCTTTATTTGAAGAGCGACTAGGTAAGATTAGATGGTATGTATATGCAAGTTTGGGTATTTTACTGATTGTCCTTACGGCTACCAGACCTTTGGGCATGGACAATGATGCAGAAAACTACGAACAATACTTTCTACATTACGATGATCCTATCAATGAGATGATGGTAGAATACTCTTTTCGCCTGGCTTCAAAATGGCTGTATCACCTTTTTGGTGACGTTCACAGCATCTTCCTGTTATATGCTATCTTGGGCATTTCTATTAAGTTTGTCGCCATTAAAAAGCTAACGCCTTTGGTATTATTAGCTGTTGTTATATACATGGGCAACTATTTCATTCTGCACGAATTTACACAGATAAGAGCTGGAGTTGCTTCCAGCATCATGCTGTTTACCATCAAACCGCTCGGCGATGGAAGACGATGGCACGCACTGGGTCTGATGCTGATAGCCATATTCTTTCACTACTCCTCACTCCTCATGCTGCCATTACTTTTTCTCACAAATCAAAATATGAAAGGGCAACAAAGAGCGATATGGGCTCTTTTGGTCCCAGCAGGTTATGCTATCTACATGTTGCAAATTAGTATTACGGCATTGCCTATCCCATACATCGGTGATAAATTGGAAATCTATCAGGAACTTAAGGATAAAGGATTTTTTGACGACATTAACGTCTTTAACCTGGTATTCCTTGTTCATATCGTCATATACTTGTACTTACTATATATGTTTGATATAATAAAAGAACACAACCCCTATTTCCCTATCATGATAAAAATGATGGGGCTTTCGATATTTTCATTTGTCACCTTGTCAGCTTTACCCGTGTTAGCTTTCCGCATTAGCGAAATATATGGAATCGTAGAAATCATTCTCTTTACAAACATTTATTACACCGTGAAGCCAGGATGGTTATCTAAGTGTATTGTGATGACCATAGGAATAGCCATGTTCTGTATCAATGTGTTCTACAACGAACTTTTACAAATTATGTAAGTATGCTAAGGAAGATTTTTGATAATTACATGCAGGGCAATGAGCGTACAGTACTACTGAAAAAAAATATCCTTGGATCTTTTTTCATTAAAGGATGGACCTGTCTTGTTCAGCTGATATTGGTTCCTGTCACCCTAGGCTGCCTGAACCAGTACGAATATGGAATATGGCTGACTATTAGCAGTCTTCTCATTTGGATAGACTCTTTTGATATTGGCTTAGGAAATGGGCTAAGAAATCTTCTTGCCGAGTCCATTGCCAAGAACGACATTAAAAAGGGGCGGCAGCAAGTAAGCACAGCTTTCTTTATGCTTATAGTCATCATATTACCGACGATACCCATATTTACAAGTGTGGTACATCATATAAATTGCTATAAGTTATTCAATATTGATCCACAATTAACGCATAATTTAGAATATATTTTAATTGCATCTTATACCATTGTAGCTATTACGTTTATATTTAAATTCATCGGAAATATATACATGGCTCTTCAATTGCCTGCAATAACCAATTTATTAATTGGAATTGGGCAAACTATTTCGTTGCTGCTTATTTATATTTTTTCAAGATTAGGTGATGTAACTCTGCTCGATGTTGCTGTTATCTATACGATTTCTCCTCTGATAGTGTATCTTGTTTCATACCCCATTACATTTTCAAAATACAAATATCTCACGCCATCCATTAGGCTGTTCGACTACAAAGAACTCAAACCCTTATTTGGGTTAGGGATAAAATTCTTCTTAGCTCAAATATCTGGCATGGTTATTTTTGCTTCATCCAATATATTAATATCTCGACTGTTCTCGCCCAAAGAAGTTACACCCTATCAAATAGTCTATCGATATTTTGGAATGGTCAATATAATATTTACTCTCATTTCTGCTCCACTTTGGTCTGCAACAACCAATGCATATACACAAGGAGATACTGCATGGATTAGTAATGCAGTAAAAAAAATGAGAAAAATAATACTCCTACTTTCGTTATTACTAATTATTATGATTATAATATCCGACTTTGTCTATACTTTTTGGGTTGGAGATACCATAGATATTCCCTTAGGGCTATCTATTTCCATGGCATGCTATATGCTAATCATTATTTATGGTACATGCTATTCTAATATAATCTGTGGAATGGGTAAAATTCAGTTAATCACCATCATTACAATTGTTGAAGCTTTTTGTTATATTCCTACTGCTTTATTTTTGGGTAAGCATTTAGGTGTTTATGGAATTGTGGCTGCACTTATATTCGTTAATTCGATTAGTGCAATTACTAATCATCTACAATACAAGTATATTATATCAGGACGCGCACATGGCCTTTGGAACAAATAAAAATATGGATATTCAAATATTAGCTATTGTCGTTTTATATAATCCAGACATCGAACTTCTCGACAAAAATTTATCTGCATTTCAACAGCATGTAGACAAAATAATATTATGGAACAACAGTAGCGATGCGATAGCTACTCTCCAAATAAACCAATTGGCTGAGGCATCTTCAAAAATAATAGTTATGCATCAAAAAGAGAACATGGGCATATCTGTTGCATTAAATCATGGATGGTCTTTTGCCAAAGAACATGGATATAATACACTTCTAACCATGGATCAAGATTCCGTCTTTCATAATTTTCCTGCTTTTAAGAACAAAGTAATAGATATTTGGAAGAAAGGACTCCTATGTATTTGTGGCCCTATATGCACTCCTAAAACAGCGTGTAAAACCTATGATGATTTTATTGAGAAAAAACATATTATAACCTCTGGCATGCTTGTTCCAATTGAATTATTAAATAAAGTTGGTGGATACTGTGAGGATTTTTTTGTAGACGGAATAGACATTGAACTGTGTGTAAAAGCACGAAAATATAACTATAAATCATTAATTTATAGAGGGGCATATTTAACTCAAATATATGGAATACCACAAAGCAAAAGGATTCTTGGCAAGACTATACACAGTGCTGGATATCCCCCAAACAGACTACGCGAAATATTCAGAAACCACATTATCATCTATAAAAAGTACCGCTATCCATTCGATATTCTAATACATATTTTGTATCTTTATGTACTAGGGTTCGCTATAAAAGGTGTATTACTTATAGAAAACAATAAAAAAGAGAAATTAAAGGCTATCTGTCAAGGAATTAAGGATGGGCTCTCTGCAAAAATATAAACAGGATATTACAATGAACAAATGCATTTTTACCATTGTTGCCAAAAATTATATTGGCTTAGGTCAGATTTTAGAACAGTCTGTCAGAGATCATCACGAAGATATAGATTTTTATATCTTTGTTGCAGATGAATTCACGGCCGTGCCTGTTGACTTAAACAATAATATCATTATAGCAAAAAGTTGTTTGGGGTATACTGATTCAGAATGGACAGACATGTCTTTCAAGTATGACTTAACAGAGTTCTGCACTGCTATAAAGCCGGCGTGCTTCCAACATCTATTTGAAAAAGGGTATGATGCCGTTGTATATCTTGACCCAGACATCTATGTATTTTCTCCACTCACCTACATTTTTGACAAACTAGAGAACTATGATATAGCCCTTACTCCACAGATTGCAGGTATTCATATTCACTACACAGGAGAGCATCCCGAGTGGGCTATGAACGTAAATGGTATATTCAATCTTGGATTTTGCGGCATGAAGTCTACCAAACTCACTGACAATATACTGAACTGGTGGCGCATTCGTCTCATGGATAACGCCTTCATGGATAGGAGCGTCGGCAATTTTACAGATCAGAAGTGGATGGATTGGATGCCAGGATTTCTTGGTAACCACCACTTATACGTTTTTCACGAATTAGGCATGAACATGGCACCTTGGAATTTTTTCGAACGAGAAATATTCGTGAAAGAAGACAACAAATTATTTGTAAGGTATCGAACCAATGACAATCCCCAAAGAGAAGATGCGTTGGTCTTCCTCCACTTTGCAGGATATGATTACCAACAAATGAAAGAAGGTGTCATCATAAGGAAACGAATAGAAAACCTTCAGGAATACAGTGATCTGAGCTTGGCAACCAATATCTACCGCAAGGCCATCATTAAGCACCAGACGACTTTCGATAGATATATATCCTATCCCTATTCGTATGCTGCTTATGACAATGGAGACCGCATCGCATCTTTTCATCGTAGACTATACCATGGGATGACAGAGGCAGGTATGTATTATCAGAACCCATTTGCTACAAGCAAGCACTCTTTTCATGAACAAATCAAAAAGCGCTGCATGATCATTGCAGAAAACACAGATAAGTTGAATAAGAGAAACATAAAAGAGTTTGACAAGAAAAAAAGAATGATTGGCATCCTATTCTCGCTGCTCTATCATCTGATGGGATACAAGCGATATTCCTTATTCATCAAAAGTTTATATAATTACTGCAGACCTGAACTGCACACCTTCTTGATTCGTAAAACCAAACACTAGATGAAAAAAATCATATACATCAGGAGAGCACCTCAAGGAGCTGGTGATGGAACCGCAAATTATTGCAAGGCACTATATGCAATGTTCCGCAATGATTCAGAGATACAGGCAAGTCCCATAGTAGACTATCCCGCCATCCCATCCAGAATCTTCAAGTATTATTATCGCAGGCAACCACTGATCAAAGCCATCCAAGATGCCGATATCATACACATCAACGGCTATACCGCCATGGGTACAGCCCAATCTCTGTATTATGCGCACAAACTTGGAAAGAAAGTCATCTATACAGCACATTGGCATCCATTTAGTTGTTTGCGCCATCCAACATTAGGCAAGCTATTCTTCAGCTGCGTCATTAAACCACTTGTCAAAAGATGTGTCACCAAAGTTGTAACTATTAATAACGAAGACACTGCTTTCTTCCAATTATTTCACCAGCATGTTCACCAAATCCCCCATTGGTTTACACAAAAAAAAGTAGAAAAATGTGTTCCAAAGAAAAAGGACATGATTCTTTTCATCGGCAGGATTGACGACCCCGTGAAAAACATTGAAACGCTGTACAGCCTACCAATTGGAAAATATGAAGTTCATTGCGTCGGCCGTGGAGAACTACGCAAACGACCCGACTTCGTACAACACGTCAACATCCCAGATGAAGAGCTTGCTTCCCTCTATGCACAAGCCTCGCTGGTTGTCATTCCGTCAAAATACGAAGCCTTTTCGTATGTAGCCTTGGAAGCGATGGGGTTAGGTACACCCGTTCTCATGTCTGAGAGGGTAAGAATAGCTGACTACTTGCACGGTGTCAAAGGATACAGCATTTTCAAATATAACGACAACGAAGACTTCTGTGCAAAGGTAGAAGCAACCATTGGAACGGAAGTTGATACACAAATCATCAAGGAGTTTTTTTCTCCATACAGAATAAAACGATTATACAACCAACTTTATTCGGAATAAAAGCCGTAACTTTGTAGCAAATATATAAAAAAGTATTTTATGAACATACTAGTTACTGGAGGTGCGGGGTTTATTGGGTCACACTTATGCGACACACTTCTGGCAGAAGGTCACAGAGTTACGGTGGTGGACAACCTAATGTTGGGTTGTCGTGAAAACATTGCTCATCTTAAAAACAATTCCAAATTCTGCTTTTTCGAGGAAGACTTGCTGAACATGGAACCCATGCACAAGCTTTTTTTAGAAGGGAAGTTCGACATGGTTTATCATCTTGCAGCCAACTCGGACATACAGAAAGGCGGCAAAGACCCACAAGTGGACTATGCCCTAACCTTTAACACCACCTTCAATGTTTTGATGCTTATGAAGGAATTTAAGGTGAAAAAACTTTTCTTCGCCTCAACTTCCGCTATCTTCGGAGAAGCCAGCGGAAAGCTGAACGAAGACTTCGGTCCTTTACGCCCCGTATCAAATTATGGCGCAGGCAAGTTGGCCAGCGAGGCCTTTATCAGTGCATTCAGCAGCACTTACGACATCAAGACGTGGATAATACGTTTTCCTAACGTGGTAGGCGAACGCTTCACGCATGGAGTGATTTTCGACTTTATTAGGAAACTCAACGACAACCCCAAAGAACTGGAAGTGCTGGGTAATGGAGAGCAGTGTAAGCCTTACATCTACGTGAAAGATCTCATAGCCGGCATCCAGTTTGTCATTAACAATTCCTGTGAGCGTTTCAACGTTTACAACCTTGGAACTGCCAGCCGAACTAAAGTTAAAGAAATTGCCAACATGACCATTGAAGAGATGGGACTTGACGCCACCATCCGCTACACTGGCGGCGACCGCGGTTGGGTGGGCGACGTTCCCGAGTTCAGCTACGACTTATCGAAGGTCAATACACTGGGCTGGAACGACCCCAAAACCTCAAATGAAGCTGTGAGATTGGCAATCCAAAAAGCATTGGGAAAATGAAAGTCGTCATTATAGCTGGTGGTCAGGGAACACGCATTGCGTCAGTAAACAGTGAGATACCCAAGGCCATGATACCCGTTTGCGGAAAACCCGTGATTGAACATCAGGTGGAAATGGCAAAGCGATATGGCTTCACCGAGCTCATTTTTCTAATTGGCTATTTGGGAGAGCAGATTGAGCATTACTTTGGTGACGGGAGCCAATGGGGTGTTCATATCGACTATTACCACGAAACTAAGCCTTTGGGAACAGCAGGAGCAATAGCAGAGGTACGAGATAGGCTTTCCGATGACTTTTTCGTTTTCTACGGTGACACAGTAATGGACGTCGACTTGAGGCGTATGGAGACCTTCCACAAAGAACATAAAGCCGATGCTACCCTATTTGTTCATCCCAACGACCACCCATACGATTCGGATATTATAATATTGGACAAGGAACATCGGGTCATGAATATTGCCACAAAGCCACATGCAGACAACTTTGTGAGCCATAACATGGTAAATGCCGCACTGTTTATCTTCAATAAAAAAATAGTTAACTGTATTGAAAAGGGTACCAAGACTCATATCGAGAAAAACATATTGCCCGAGTGCATCAACCGCGGCATGAGGCTTTATGGCTATCTTTCGTCTGAATATGTAAAAGACATGGGAACCCCAGAGAGATATGATGAAACCTGTAAGGCTTGGAAGAGCGGTCTTGTGGCGAGCTTAAACATGACCAATATGCGCAAAGCTGTATTTCTCGATCGAGATGGCGTTATCAACAAAGATAACGGCTTGGTGTACCAACCCAGTCAACTAGTGCTCATTGATGGTGTGGAAGATGCTTTGAAATATATTCATCATAAAGGATACTTAGCAGTGGTTGTGACAAACCAATCAGTAATTGCTAGAAATCTTTGCACGTTTGACGAGCTAGATGCAATAAACGCATACATGGAAACGTTATTAGGTAAAAGAAACGCATACATCGATGCGCTATACTTCTGCCCTCATCATCCCCATAGTGGATACCCAGAGGAGCGTAAGGAATACAAAATCGTTTGTAACTGCCGAAAGCCTGAACCAGGCTTACTTCTTAAAGCAGCGAAAGAGTTGCACATCAACTTATCAGAGTCGATGATGATTGGTGACATGGCGAGTGACGTCCAAGCGGGTATCAACGCTAAAGTAAAGCGTTCTATACTCATACCAACAAATCAACCTGGTGCGCTTTTAGACTTGTTGAAGAAAGAAATTTAATAATGATCATTACACGAACTCCTTTTCGAATATCGTTTGCCGGCGGTGGTTCAGACCTTCCCTCTTTCTATCGAAGAGAGCCAGGCGCAGTATTAAGCACCACCATAGATAAGTACATGTACATTGTAATCCATCCGTTCTTCAACAAGAAGAAAATTCAACTGAAATACTCCAAAACAGAACTGGTTGATTACATTTCCGATATTCAACATCCTATTTTTCGTGAAATCCTAGGCATGTATGACCTTAAAGGTGTAGATGTCAACTCAATCGCTGACATTCCAGCAGGAACAGGCATGGGGTCAAGCAGCAGTTTTACCGTTGGGCTTCTCAATGCAGTTAGAGCCTACATTGGCAAGTTTTCCAGTGCGGAAAAGCTAGCATCACTGGCATGCGAGACTGAGATAAACCGTGTCGGCAGTCCCATTGGTAAACAAGATCAATATGCCGCAGCCTACGGTGGCATCAACTACATGACGTTTTATCCAGACGAATCTGTTAAAGTAGAGAAAGTATTGCTGAGTAATTCACTGAAGACACAACTTGAGGAGAACCTGCTTCTTATTCATGTGGGCGGCCAGCATTCTGCTAACGACATACTGAGAGATCAACAGCAAGCCATCAATAATCAAAAAAAACTGGATACTCAAAGAAAAATGGTGAAACTGGCCGAAGACCTTTACAAGAGTTTACAAAATGGAAACATTGAGGATTTCGGCATGTTTCTTCATGAAGGATGGGAGATGAAACGCTCCTTAGTAGCCAGCATCTCTAACAACGAAATTGACGATATATACCTGCAAGGAATTAAAGCTGGAGCCTTGGGTGGAAAGCTCCTTGGTGCTGGCGGAGCAGGATTTCTGCTATTCTACTGTCCCAAAGAAAAGCAGGAGCATTTCAAGCATGAGATGCACAAATTCATGGAACTGGACTTCAAGTTCGACAATTTTGGCTCACAAGTTGTGTATGTTGGCGACAAGTTCATCAAATAATTAAACTATCATCTATGGACTATAGAAAAGAGATTACTTTATATTTTGAAAAAGTAAAGGCCGCCATTGACAAGGTTTCCAAAAGCGACCTGAACAGTCTCCTCAACTTGTTAAACAAGGCCCGGGACGAAGGAAGATTCGTGTTTGTCTGTGGCAACGGCGGCTCGGCCTCAACGGCATCACACTATTGTTGCGATTTCAACAAAGGTATTTCCAACGAACAACAGAGCAAGTTCCGTTTTGTCTGCCTAAGCGACAACGTACCCTCCATGATGGCCTATGCCAACGATTATAACTGGGAGGAAATATTTATCGGACCGCTCCGGAACCTCTTCAACCCTGGCGACTACGTTATCGGCATCAGTGGATCGGGTAATTCATCTAACGTAGTGAAAGCCTTACAATATGCTAATGAGAACGGTGGTGTATCCATAGGTATCACAGGTTACGATGGCGGCATTGTCAAACAGATTAGTCAGCACAACATACACATCCCCGTAATGGACATGCAGATATCAGAAGATCTTCACCTGATGCTCAATCACTGCATGATGAGCATCCTTTGCAAATATGGAGAGCAGCGATAAATCATACCACCCACTGGTTTCTGTCGTGATGGCTACATTCAATGAACCCGTGGAATTCATTACAAGTGCCATCAACAGCATCCTCCACCAGACATACAGTAATTTGGAATTGCTAATATGCGATGACAGCACCGATGCAAAAACCATTGGTGCGATTGACAGATTGGCAAGTTCAGACGCACGAATCAACGTAATCAGGAAACATGATAGAATGGGATTTGTCACAGCCCTCAACGAAGGACTGGAAAATGCCAAAGGCGAACTTATTGCAAGAATGGATGGCGACGACATCGCATTGAACTCACGGTTGGAGAAACAGGTAGCTTATGCTGCTGCTCATCCTGACATCAGTCTTTTTGGTGGAAACATCTATATCATCAATGAACAAGATGAAGTAGTATCAGAAAGACGTTACAAAACAACTCCCAATAAAATACGCCAGATGTTCATGTACAGAAATCCATTAGCGCATCCCACCATCATGTTTCGACGCGATATAATTGACTGCGGTTTCTTGTACGACCCACGATTCAAGAAAGCCGAAGACGTAGAGTTCTACCTGCGCCTGTACAAACATGGGTACCAATTTGGAAATATTGATGCTTTTTTGCTAAAATACCGAGTGGTCGGCGATATGCAAAAGAAAAGAAAATCAGACAACTGGTACTACAACCACAAAGCAAGGGCTAAAAACTTCATCGTATCTAAGCCATTTTTCAGTATATGCTCCTGGACTATTTCCCTGATATATCAATACATGCCTCAACAAGTAATATCATATCTATACAAAAAGGAAAATCAAACCAGATGATCTTTTGAAAAGAGCCCATTTCTCAAATTCTTGCCTTAGTAACGCAATAAGGAACGTCAACAAGCGTTATAGGTTAAAAGCGTTGATGAATGACTACACGAATCCCGCCCTACATCAAATACAATGACGATATTACGAGCCCTCGGTTCATTCCAGATGGAATGAATGAGTTTGAACGCAATATCAAACGTTGCTG
>CAMQBR010000019.1 GCA_946999045.1 uncultured Prevotella sp. | reverse complement strand
ACACCTCAACATATAAAATTTTCTCACAAGAAAAAATACTGCGGAATTAAGGAAAATAAAAAGATGGTTTTACATTTGCTTTCAATATGTGAGTAAGACTATCTCTTTTGAACTCTAAAATTTATTCTTATACTCTATTTTCAATATTTTACTCGTTTTATTGGTTATCTTACACCAATCGGCTATTCTATCATTAACAACCCAAAGTATCTGGTTGTTTGCATCTGTAACTACTAATTGTAGATGCTTGTCAAACACAGACATTTTATGATTGGTCATATAATCGCTCAGCATTTTTGTTCCTTTCATTCCAAAAGGCTGAAAACGGTCGCCAATGGTGTTTGGCCGTATTGTTAATGGAAATCTTACACAAGAAGCATCTAAAAAAGCGAATTTTTTATCCTTGATAATATGAAAATTATCATTATTATGTTCAAGAGAAATATTTAATTCTATAGAAGAATTATATGAATAAGTTCCTATCTTTTGGACTTCTATTTGCTGAGTTGTGAAGACTGAATGTGGTGCCAATAATATTTCTTCTCTGTCGAATAGCAATTGATGCGTAGCTGATGCCCAGACCTTTCCACTCTCACCATGAAGATTGTTGTATATCTGTTCGGTTTGAGCAGGAGTAAATTGGTAATTTTTAAGTAAATACCAAAGAATGTATTCGTTGGTTATTTGGGCAATAGGAAATGAGAGGTATTGTTTTTTTTGTTTCCATTGTGCATGCTCCGCCATGTATGTATCTAACAATTCAACAATAGAAGATAATCTTTCTGCCGTCTTTAAGATATTTTGTTGTGCTGCAGGGGTAACCTTTTCTAAATTTGGTATCACCTCTAACCTCATCTTATTGCGTTGAACATCTGCTACAAGATTAGTACTATCTGTTACGTAATGTTGTTGAAGTGAATCAAGATAACTTATTATTTCTTTTTTACTTACGCATAATAATGGGCGAAATATTTTCCCATTTTTCGGTGAAATACCCGTTAGTCCGTGAATGCCAGTTGATCGAACCAAATTGATTAAGATAGTTTCTACGCTGTCTTCTTTATGGTGTCCCACACAAATGCCAGCGGCATGACATGTATCTATAAGTTCATTAAAATAGCAATACCGTAAGTCTCGTGCTGCCATTTCTATGCTTACTTTATGGGTTTGAGCATAAGTAACCGTATTGAAGTGAGTAAGATGCAAACGTATATTTATTTTTTTGCACAATTCTTTACAAAAATTTTCATCGCAAATAGACTCTTCTCCACGCAAATGAAAATTGCAATGAACAGCTTCTATGTGGTAACCTAAGGCATATAAACAGCGTAACAAGCTAACGCTATCGGCTCCGCCAGATAAGGCTACTAAATAAAGCTCATCTTTATCTAAGAGCGATAAAGATGAGATATACTGAGAAATATGATGTTCAAAATTATTCAACGTACAAAACAAGACCTTTAAGATATTCGCCTTCGGGATGATAAATATTGATAGGATGATCGGAAGGTTGATGTAATTGATGTAATATGCGAACCTTTCGTCCTGCTTGTGCTGCTGCAGTAAACACAGCATTACGGAAGTTATCTTTCGTAACTATCTGTGAACAGCTAAAGGTAAACAATATACCACCTGGCTTAATGCGTTCAAATCCCTTTACATTCAGTCGGGTATAACCTTTAAGAGCATTGCGTAAAGCCTCTCTGTGCTTAGCAAAAGCAGGCGGATCTAATATGATTAAATCGTATTGAGCATCGTGCCGATCAAGATATTTAAACGCATCATTGCAAAAAGCTGTATGTCGTTGGTCATTTGGGAAGTTAAGTTCAATATTTGCATTGGTTAGTTCAATGGCTTTGGCACTGCTGTCTACCGAGTGCACTAACTTAGCTCCACCCCTCATTGCATACACCGAAAAGCCACCAGTGTAGCAGAACATATTGAGTACCGATCTGCCTTTAGCATACTTTTCGAGCAAGCTACGGTTCTCACGTTGGTCAATGAAGAAGCCTGTCTTTTGTCCTTTTAGCCAATCTACATGAAATTTAAGTTCATTTTCCGTAGCAATATTATCTTCACAGCCACCCCATAAAAACTCATTTTGTTGGTCTAATTCCGCTTTAAAGGGCAAGGTTGTCTCACTTTTGTAATAGATATTCTCTATTCTTGATCCTAATACCTTTTGTAAAGCATTACAAATAGCCTGTCGTTGTATGTGAATTCCTACGCTATGTGCTTGAATAACAGCTGTTTTGTTGTAACAATCAACTATTAATCCTGGTAGATAATCGCCCTCTCCATGTATCAATCGATAAGTATTATTATGGGGATGGTCGGCAACACCTATTGCAATGCGCATATCTAACGCTGCTTTTAAGCGTGCTTCCCAAAAGGAAGAATCAATCTCTATATCTCTAAATGATAATACACGTACGGCAATAGAGCCAATTTGATAATGACCTATTGCAATAAAATCACCATTGTATGTTAGTACTCTTACTACATCCCCCTCTTTAATTTGGGGATCTTTCTTGAGTATTGCCCCTGAAAATATCCACGGATGAAATCGTTTTAATGATTCTTCTTTACCTTTTTTAAGCTGTATGGTTTTGGTTATCATTTGTTAGTTGATTCTTTTTTATTTCGTCTTCTACTTCTTTTAGTTGATAATCTCCCGACTTTTTCAATCGTTCAATCTCTTCGTATAATTGTATGCAAGCCCACGCATCCGTGGCAGCATATTTCTTTTGTTTGTCGGTTAGCATAGTGTTATCCCAGTTAGTGAGCCGCTGTCGCTTACTAATCTTTAGTCCAAAGAGGTTAGCGTACAGCTTTTGAAGGCTCAAATCTTTAATACCGAGTTGGCCAACCATATCTTGTAAATCTATAAAATTCCCCCCCTTAAAGTCTGTTCGCTTGTGTAATGCTAACATATCATCGTGCCAAGATAAGCCTATCATCTTGGTATCTGTATTTTCTAATAAACGCTTTATGGCAGGTGTTATGCCCATAAGGTTTAGTCTAAAAAGGAAACAAGTATTGTGTGTAGCTACCTGTAAAAGCGAAACTTTATAAGATTGCCCCTTTCTAAATACAGGACGCGTTTCAGTATCCACGCCCAAAATATGATGAGATAGTAAAAAGTTAACTGCTTTTTCTGCCATCTTATCGGTTGTTATCTCAATAATACGACCTGTAAATAAAACTTGCGGAAGGTTATGTATAACTTCTTTGTTAAATTTACTATATATTATTTTTGTCATCTTGAATACTGTAATTATGTTTTGCAAAAATAGAAAAAACTTCTGAAAACTTAAAGTAATCTGACTTATTTACGCTATTTTTGCAAGTAAATTAATGTAATGATATGGGGGTAAAAAGAAAGACATCAGAAACAAAACCTAAAAATTTTAAGGAAGCTGTTGGTTTTCAACATAATTTTAATAGTGAAAAAATAAATTTTCTGTTAGGTATAATACTTTTAGTTATTGCGGTGTATGTAGTCATTGCAATGGTTTCGTATTTTAATACTGCGCCAGCAGATCAAAGTATTTTAGAGAATTTACATCCACGAGAATGGATGAATACGGATAAGATGTTCAAAAATTATTGTGGTAGCTTGGGTGCTATCCTCTCATATACGCTTATTACCATCAATTTTGGCATACCAGCTTTCTTTATACCTGCCTTTTTTATTCTTGTTGCACTACGCTTAATGAAGGTGTATACCATCAATCTATGGAAATGGTTTTTGAGCTTTGCTGTTGTTATGATATGGAGTTCTGTAACATTAGCTAAGTTTGCTACTCCCTTAATGGGCAATCAGGTATTTAATCCTGGTGGTAATCATGGCGTATTTTGCGTACAGCAATTAGAAAATTTAGTGGGTCCTCCTGGGCTTACTGCTATCTTATTGGTGGTAGCACTTGTTTTTTTAACCTTTTTAAGTACCGAAACTATCAATGTAATTAGGAAAGCATTAAATCCAGTAAAGTATCTTTCAAAGAAGATACCTTTTACGGTTACTAATCTTACTCACCACGAAGAAGTAAAGCCTCAGCAGGAAACAATGACCGAGGCTGTTGCGCCAAAGCCTGCTGCTCCTGTCAATACAAAGTCTGTAGCTCCCACTCCCAACGTGGTAGACCTAACAGATATGTCAATGCTTAATGCGTCACAGAAAGAGAAAATATCTAAATCGAAGACCATTACATCTCCTGAAAAGGAGCAAGGAGTGTCGCCTTTGACAGTAGAACTGGCAGCTGAAGATGAGAAAGCATCGAGTAAAACGTTAACAGTAGAAGATGTATTGAAGACACCTATCAATCCCAAAGAGCCGTTTACTAAATATCAATACCCAGGTTTAGACTTGTTAAAGAAGTATGATAATGAGAATAAACCTCAGGTAGATATGGATGAAATAAAGGCTAACAACGCTCGTATTGTAGAGGTGTTAAATAGCTTTGGTGTGTCTATACGTGAAATCAAAGCAACTGTAGGACCTACTATTACCTTATATGAGATAACTCCAGCGGAGGGAGTGCGTATTTCTAAAATTAGAAACTTAGAAGATGATATTGCTTTAAGCTTGGCAGCATTGGGCATACGCATCATTGCTCCAATCCCAGGAAAAGGAACTATCGGTATAGAGGTGCCTAATAAGAAGCCTACCATCGTATCAATGGAGAGCATTCTCAATTCTAAGAAATTTCAAGAATGCACCATGGAGTTGCCTTTAGCTATTGGAAAAACCATTACCAATGAAGTTTTTATGGTAGACTTAGCAAAGATACCTCACCTCTTGGTTGCAGGTGCAACGGGGCAAGGTAAATCTGTCGGGCTCAATGCAATCATTACATCCTTATTATATAAGAAACATCCTAACGAGTTAAAGATTGTTTTGATTGACCCTAAGAAAGTAGAATTTAGCGTTTATTCTCCTATAACCGACCACTTTATGGCTACGGCTCCTGGTAATGATGATGAGCCTATCATCACCGATGTTACGAAAGTGGTACGTACATTGAATTCCCTTTGTACTCTTATGGATCATCGTTACGATATGCTAAAGCTGGCTGGTGCACGTAATATTAAGGAATATAACCGCAAGTTTGTTAATCATCAGCTCAGTCTAACCGATGGACATGAATATATGCCATATATTGTTGTTATCATTGATGAGTATGGTGATTTGATAATGACAGCAGGTAGAGAGGTCGAAACACCAATTACTCGTATTGCACAGTTGGCACGTGCGGTTGGTATACACATGGTTATAGCCACGCAGCGTCCTACAGCTAACATTATTACGGGTAATATTAAAGCCAACTTCCCTGGTAGAATGGCATTCAAGGTAAGTGCAATGATTGACTCAAGAACTATTCTTGATCGAGCTGGTGCTAATCAGTTGGTTGGACGAGGCGACTTATTGTTCCTCAATGGAAACGAACCCGTGCGAGTACAATGTGCCTTTGTTGATACACCAGAGATTGAGCGTATTAATGAATTTATATCCAAACAATCTGGTCCTGTATCTCCTTTAGAACTTCCAGAGCCAACTATTGAAGGTAAAACAAGCGATGGAGGAAGTGGCAAAGATATACAAAGCTTGGATCCGTTCTTTGAAGAAGCTGCCCATGCTATTGTTACTTCTAAAAGTGGTTCTACCTGTATGATACAAAGACGCTTCTCTATTGGTTATAATAGGGCAGGTAGATTGATGGATCAATTGGAGAATGCGGGCATCGTAGGTCCTGCACAAGGTAGTAAACCTCGTGATGTGTTAGTTCAAGATGAGGCTTCTCTCAACGCTTTAATTGCAAATTTACATTCATAAATAACATAAATAGTAAATGGAAAATATGAAGTTAAACAAGTCTTTATTACGAGCAGTATGGCTCATTGTTGTGCTTTTTGTTTTTATAAATACAAATGCACAGAA
Organism: uncultured Prevotella sp.; assembly: GCA_946999045.1. Taxonomy (GTDB): domain Bacteria; phylum Bacteroidota; class Bacteroidia; order Bacteroidales; family Bacteroidaceae; genus Prevotella. The sequence goes on along the minus strand of CAMQBR010000019.1, from coordinate 25,328 downwards.
TGCTCAACAAGCAAGGAAAATATTAGATAAAACCGTATCTATTGTTAGTGGTAAGGGAGGAGCCAGTGCCAATTTTTCTATTTCAAGTTCAAAAATAGGCAAAGCTTCTGGTACGATTGTCATTAAAGGTAATAAATTTTATACTCGAACCCCACAAGCTACAGTATGGTATGATGGCAAAACTCAATGGAGCTATCTTAAACGTACCAATGAAGTTAATGTGTCAACACCTAATCATTCACAGCAAGTTAGCATGAATCCTTATACCTTTATTAATTTATATCGTTCGGGCTATCAACTTAGCAGCAAAATGATTGGTAACAACTATCAGGTACATATGATAGCACAAAATAAGCGAAATAGCATTAATGAGGTATATATCTTGATATACAAGCGTAGTTATATACCTAAACAAGTAAAGCTAAAGCAAGGTAATCAGTGGACAACTATCAATATAAGTAACTTTAAAAATAAAAATTTACCTAACAGCATATTCGTCTTTTGTAAAAAAGATATACCATCTGCAGAGGTAATTGATTTAAGATAAATATGTATTTATGGTTGGAATAAAATTACACAACTGATTAGCAAAAGAGTTGTTAGTATGAACCCCTTATTTTTGATCTTTCTGGTAAAAAGCATAGATAGGAATATATATATATTATGGTAAAAATAAAGCTGGCATTATCTATCGTTATAGTAACAAAAATAATGATAAATGAATGCCAGCATAATGCATAAAACTTTTGCTATATATCCTTACAAGAATATTTGAATGTACATTGTGAAAATAATAAAATAGTTTTGAAAATACTAACTTTGAAGTATAGAGTGTAAAAGCAACAATTTTGTGCGTAATAGTTTCATCGCTATACGCTTTGTGAGTGTGCCGTTAGGCTTTCAAAGACTTTCGTTGAGATGAAAATCCAATGTGTAAAATGTTCAGATTATGGTTGTATAAAGAATGAGGACATCAATTTTCGTAAAAGGCAAGCGCAGACACACGAACGCTTTCGCCAATATGGTAGTAGACGACCTTTTGTGCTTTGCAACCATACAGTACATTGCATGATTTTGGGACATATCTTGGTACATGGTGCGGAATATACAGATGGAGTTCTTGCAGAAAGAGTACGGAAGTTCTGAACTTTCTTAGATACTTACGAAAAATATTTGTTTCGTTGAGTGCAAACATAAGGCTTTTCTGGCAAAAGTAGTAAAATATGTATGCCAAACAAAGACGGCTAATATTGGATGCTTACGTTATAGAGCCATAACTTTGATTATTTACATCTTATTACCCTAATACCAATTTGTGTACGTTGTGTTTGCATATACTGATATAGAGTTTTGTCCTCTTCAACTACTCTTCCATGAATAGATGAAGCATTGAGTAGGTGCAAGCCATCGTTATGCCAGACTGCAATGCCTATATGACTGGTGTCTAATCCTTTCTTTTTAGTGAGCATGGCTAAAATATCTCCATCGTGTATGGCATTGCGCATAAGTTGGGTATTTTGTATACTATCTTTAGGTATATAAAGATATTTTTTACCAGATACTTTTTGTTCTAATTCCTTAATAGCGTTAATTACCTTGAGGTTGTTGCGCATCATGGGGTATAGATTAGGATGCGAGGACATAAAATGTAAATCAACAATCTGTGTAGCCGTAAATGGTGCATGGTGGGGTGCAATGCTTTTTACATAGCCTTTTTGTTCATTATCTGCAATCCATTCAGAAAAATAATGCAGTCGGTTAGCATACGACACTTTTCCTTTATGATAACGAATGTGCCTTAAATATCTACAAAACGATGCAAAGCGAGTTTGCTTGTTTTTGTGACAGAGATTGAGTGCCAAAACGTTTTCTACGTAAGTAGTACAATCTAATTGTCGGGTGTTCACAATGAGCTGTTCGGTATCGTTCACCTCCAAAGTTTTAGCTACGTAGGGTATGTCTTTCAGCATTCGAGCGAAATATAATATCATATTTTGTTGCTTATTTTGTTTGGCAGCTTGTTTTAACCAATCTTCTATGCGTATGCTATCTACTGGCATGTATTGTACTGCTTGTGCATGAATGTGTATAGATAAGATAATAAAATAGAGAAGTAGAAAATGATGTTTCATTATTATTTCGTTTTTATTCTTCCAAAGTTCATACCTACATATATATTAAGATTTCCAAATAAGGTATTGCTTGTGAGTTGGTTTTTGTTATAGTTAAAGTTGCGGACGATAGCACTACAACCTGCATACCATTTGCTATTATTCCAAACTAAGCCAAATCTGCCTATGGTATCAATATTAAAATTCTTAACGTGGTAGTCTATCCATTTATTTTTATTTTGCAACATATCGCCTTTGCTATATTTGTAACCCAAAGCTAAGGATAGAGATGAGGCAAACACCCAGTTGTGTGCAAACACCCAGTTGTAGCTATATCCTCCAGATACTGATATGTCGGTGTATTGATAATTGCCGAAGTTTAGTAATGTATTGCTAGCATATAGAGTATGAGAGAATAGATGTAATTTGCTGCTTACTACACTATTAAGTTCAGGTAAGTTTATATTTACTTGGTGGGTAGCATAGCCAAATCCCAATAAAGCAGAGCCAGCACTCTTTCGTTGAATAGTAGACTGACTGAATGCGGCAGGATATGAAAACTTTTTGTGATTAAATATATAATAAACGTAAATGCCTTTAATGCTTGCTTGGAAACCGCTAAAGGGTATCCCCTCTAATGGTTTTGTATTGATGTTGTCGTTGAGGAATAAACTACTGATTTGATAATGTCTTCCTGTTTTGCGGTAAAACAAATCTATGCCTAGCATGGAAGAGTACAAGCTTAAATCAATCTCTGTGCGATCTTTGTTCTTCTCTATATTCTTAAGGTCAATGGTGTATCCTAAAAATATCCAGTGGTAGCCCACATACGGACCTACTTTGATGCTATTCGATGGAGAGAGCTTGATGCTTTGTCCAACATCATTTTTAAGTATATACTGATCATACGTATTGGTATTTTGCAGCATCACTGTAAAGTGATAGCGTTGAGGTTCTATGTAGTTGGTGTCTACATTAGAAAAGTTATCAATAAATTTGGCTGTTTGTTGCTTGATACGTTTCCATAATCCCATGCGATTTGGAATAGTATCAGCTTGTAAAGGGGTACTTATCAGCAATAATAAGGGCAGAAGATATTTCTTTTTAAGATACCACATACAGCAAAGTTCTCCTCTATAAAAACTTATAATTTACCCAAAATCCTGTCCATCACCCAGTTTACTGGGGTAGCACTTATACTAGTACATGTGCATGCGCCAATGCCTTGTAAATCTTCAATTACTGATTTTATGATAGGTAATTGAACGTAAGAGGGGTTGGGTACTATGATATTGGTAATACCTTCGGATGTAATGAGCTGTATAGGATTGTATGTATAAACAGAGAATGCCAGTGAACCTTTCTCGCCAATGACTTCAATACAATCTTCTTTGGCACTCTTATGCCCTACAAAACACCACGAACCACTTCCAGTTAATCCGTTTTCAAAGTAAAAACAAGCACTGATATTATCTTCTGCTTCGTACAGGTGTGCTCTGTTGGCAACATACCCATGTGCACGAGTTATTACGCCAAAGTATTCTTGCAACAAATCAAGTTGGTGAGGAGCTAAGTCATAAAAATATCCACCTCCTGCAATATCTGGTTGTAAACGCCACGGACGTTGCTCTTTGCTATTGTAATCAAGGTCGCGTGGTGGAACAGAAAATCTTATTTGTACATTGGCAATGGTTCCGATAATACCACTGTTTAGTATCTCCTTTACTTTCTTGAAGTAGGGAAGATACCTCCTGTAATATGCCACAAAGCAAGGTATGCCTGTCTTTTTGCTTATTCTGTTGATGCGAGCACAATCTTCATAACTAGCAGCCAACGGCTTTTCTATGTAAACGGGCTTACCTGCCTTCATGGCCATTATTGCGTATGTAGCATGACTTGATGGGGGAGTGGCAATATAAATGGCATTAATCTTGTTATCGTTAATCAACTCTTGGGCATCTGTGTACCATTTGTTTATGTGATGACGCTTGGCATAGTCGCATACTTTTTCTTTTTTTCTACTGTATACAGCTTCTACGTGTGAGCCTTCAACTTCGTTAAAAGCTGGTCCTGACTTGAGCTCAGTAACCTCGCCACAGCCAATAAATCCCCAACTAATATGCCTCATATTTAACTAATTACAAAATTGATTATAAAGAGAATGCCTAATATTACTAATGTTACATTTAGGTCGTGCCAGCGACCAACGCAAAGTTTTAAGATAACGTAGCTCAGTATACCTAAGCAAATACCGTCTGCAATAGAATAGCACAGTACCATGGTTATCATGGTGATAAATGCTGGGAAGGCTTCGCTTACATCATTTAAATTTAGCTTCTTTACTGAGTCGAGCATCAATACGCCTACCAAAACCAATGCGCCACTGGTTGCAGCACCTGGTATCAATAGGAATATAGGTGAAAGAAATAAAGCTATTAAGAACAAAATGCCTACAAAAGCAGATGTGACACCACTTTTTGCACCTTCGGCAATACCCGATGCACTTTCAACGTAGGTGGTAATGGTAGATGAACCTAACATAGCTCCTACGGTTGTTCCGATAGCATCGCTCATCATTGCTTCTTTTACACGAGGAATGGAGCCGTCTGCTTTTACTACTCCTGTCTTTTCAGCCAGTCCTAATAGTGTACCAATAGTATCGAATATGTTTACAATAAGCAGTGAGAATACTACTAATATAGTTTTGATATTGAATAAGTTGGCAAAATCAAATTGGCAAAAAATAGGATGAATATCTTGAGGAGCGGATACAGGAAACCAGCTTTCTGGGATAACGGTAACGCCCAATGGTATACCTATCAATGTAGTAATGATAATTCCATAAAAAAGCGAACCTTTTACATTGCGTGCCATCAACACACCACTTAATAAAATAGCGATAATACCTAATATGGATTCGTGTGTAAAAGCACCTAAACCTACAAACGTTCCTTCTTTGGCTACGATGATGCCTGCATTCTTCAGTCCGATAAAAGCTATAAACATACCAATGCCTGCGGATATGGCATAGCGTAAATTCTTTGGAATACTTTCTAATATCAGCTCACGAATATTAAAGAAAGTTATGACGATAAAAATAATACCTTCAATTAGCATTATAGCTAACGATTGCTGCCATGTATAACCCATAGCTTGACAAAGCGTATAAGCAAAAAAGGCATTCAATCCCATACTTGGAGCTTGTGCAAATGGTAACTTTGCCATTACTGCCAACAATAGGGTAGAGATAGCAGCTGCCAGAGCTGTAGCCGTAAACAAAGCTCCTTTGTCCATACCAGTGCTTGCAAGAACAGTAGGGTTTACTGCCAGAATATAACTCATTGTCAGAAAAGTGGTAGCACCCGCAACTAATTCTGTACGTAGCTTCATCGTCTGTGGATTAAAGCCTAATAACTTATTAAGAATTTTCATTGTAATAATTGTTTAATGAATAATTATTGATGAAATTATGTTTGTTCTGTTATCCAGTGATCAATGAGCTTTCTAGCTATTGATAGTTTTTCTGGAATTGTGGGAAGATTATCTATCGTAAACCAATTACCCTTGCTTAGTTCTGATTTTTGTAAACATAAGTCTCCACTTACGTATTCTGCAGTAAAGCCTACCATGAGTCCTGAAGGATAGGGCCAAGGTTGCGAGCCAAAGTAGGTTAAGTTATTAATGGTTATACCAGTTTCTTCCATCACTTCTCTGTGTACGGCATGTTCTAATGTCTCGCCTGTTTCTACAAAACCTGCAACTAGTCCATAAAAATCAGTCTTGAAGTTTTTGGCATGAACCAGTAATATTTCATTTTTGCGCTTTACCAATACAATAATGGCCGTGGTCAGTTGTGGCCAAACTGTTTTGCCACATTGAGTACATTGCTTTGAAATGAGTGTATACATTTTCATGGGCGAGCCACACATTCCACAATATTTGGTATTTTCGTCCCAATAAAGCAGCTCGTGACATTTGCCTGCCATAAGGTATAATTCAAGTGGAAGTTTATAGTATGATGGACGTAACCCACACATTTCGTATTGGGCCATGTTAGTTACAGGTTGTTCTAAACGAAGTGTCTTTACTGGTGTACCATCATCCATGGGTTCAACTTCCATGACATGAGTCCACGGCTTTACCTCTACAGGACAATTATCTTGCAGGGGTATGGTGTATTGATCATTAGACAATCTTTGAAGCATTACATCGCTTTTACAAAAAACGAAATATAGCGTCTTCATCGTTTGATATTTTCTGTTGTTGGTGGCACAAAAATAAGAAAAAGAATGAATAGTTGAAAACTTTTATATTACTTTGTGTTTAGTATATCTTATTTATTGTATTATATCAAATAATAAAAAAGGTATATCATCATTGCAGACGATACACCTTTTATCATATGTTTATTTAGTTTTATGCCTGTTGATATGAAGATGTAGCTTTTGCTTTTTAAGCCATGCCATTTTCTTCTCTTCATAATCTCTGCGTTTCCGCTCTAAATAGTTGTCTGCCATATCTTATTTGAAATGAGAATATATCACATTAAGTGTAAGTTTGTTATTTCCTCCTATAAGTTGCGTACTGGTAAGCGACATATCGTGATTTACACTCAAAAGAATATTTGATTGTCCACTAGTGTAATACAATGTTGTTACAGGAACAACCACTAATTTATTCCAGTTGGCAGAGGCTTTACCTGTGTCCTTGTTCCTTTTCATTTGATTGATAACATTAGCAATGTTAGGGAATGTGTAGCCATTGAGTGTTTGGTCGTATGTTGATAAGAATGAAGTCTTGTAATCGGCAATGTGCTTATGTGCAAAGAACGCATTTAGACTATCTTTCTGTACTAACAACAATGTTTTCGGAGTGGGCAAAGCAAACTTGTTGTTGGTTTGGTTATTGATACGTAGCAATTGTATCTTAGCAGAGTTGATAGCATCCCTCTCATGTCCTTTCAATATATCATCTACTGGTACTGTTATCTCTGTAAAGATTCCAGCGGGCGATTTCAGATAAGTTTTGCTATTATCATTAACCAATTTTTGGATAGAATGTTGGTCATTAATAATTGTTGATGTTTGCAAAACCTCTTCTGTTCCAGTGAATGATACTATACCTGTTTCTACTTTTCCTTTATGCTTGTAGCTAAAGTAGATGTTGAGTTGTGCTAATTGTGCATAAACCATCGAACCAATTCCGCTTTCGTTCTTGAAATAGAAGCCAGGGACAACATACTGTGCAAATGTAAACGAGTTCTTAAAATATTCAGGGTGCTGATAGTACATATTAATAATGTATGTACCTATATTCTTGTATACCTTACCAACTTTATCTGTATAAGGCATATTCATTTTTATTTTTATAGGATGTTTGTAGTTCTTGTCCTGCGATGTTAAGGTATACATTTGTTCGGCTTTCAAGCCATTTTTAGCAATGTATCCTTCTTTTATTGGGTCGAAATCAGAATAATACATTCTGTTTTCTGTCATAGGTTTACTCATTTCATAGGCTACAACTTTCATAGGAGCTAATGAGTCCCCATAAAAAGAATTATAATTTATGCGTAGCTCGCAAGAGTCTGCAACTATCATATTATCTTCTTTTTTCGACATCAATTCCGCTTTGGGCAATGTAAAATTCTCCAAGACATGAAATTGTGTCATAAAGTTGCTTGTGATATAACCACCAGTTTCCAAATCTTTTACTTTGCCCAAGGAGCCTATTGTACTACGGGATAGTATGGTGTTGGCAGCTATTGATTGGGTAGACACCAGAAAATTTTGAGTGGAAATCTCCAAGTTGTCCATATCGCTTATCAGTGTAGAACCGAGATTGTTGGTGGTGTCATCACATGAAGTGAATACAAAAGCAGCAATAGTTACGATTGCAAAAAGTTTTTTTCTCATTTGTTTTTAAGATGTTTTCTACCTCTTATTGTAAGATATTGAATTTATTTTCTTGCTATTGCCAATTACTTCATAAGCAGTTGATTGTAAAAAGTTTGATATGCCTGTGTGTAATCTTCACCTGGATAATCTAAGAAAGGCATACTTTTTTCTTTACCATATTTTAGCAAGTTTTCATCTACATTATTTCCAGCCTCTATAATGCCATCACTATAGTCAATTGCTAATTTACCTAACTCAAAAAAATCGAATTTTTCATTGTAATCTTTCAGCAAATCTACCTTTGCATCTCTGTATTCTACACAACGCTTGAAGTTTGTACCAAGGTCTTTCTTCAAGTGATTTTGGAAGAGAGAGGTAACTACTTTCGCATTAGCAAATGAAGGTTCGTCTTTGAAAGCTGTCTTTACATAGAAAGGAACAACAGCCCCCATCCAACCTTGACAATGAATAATATCTGGCGTCCAGCGTAGTTTCTTTACAGTTTCCAAAACACCACGTGCAAAGAATATAGCACGTTCACCGTTATCACGATATTCATCACCTGTCTCATCCACTGTCATTTGTCGTTTAGTGAAGTAATCTTCGTTATCAATAAAGTAAACTTGAATTCTTACTTGTGGTATTGATGCAACTTTAATAAGTAATGGGTGATCTGTATCGTCAATGATAAGGTTCATGCCCGATAGGCGAATTACTTCATGTAGTTGTCCGCGTCGCTCGTTAATGTTTCCCCATTTAGGCATAAATGTTCTAATCTCATAACCATGTTCTTGCATGGCTTGAGGTAATTGACGTCCCATGGTAGACATTTCTGTCTCTGGTACATATGGCATCATTTCTTGATTGATGAATAAAATCTTCTTCGTCATCTCCTTTTGGCATTTACTTGTTATTGATAGGGCTAATACGATAGCTTTACTTGTAATTGCTCTTTGCTACAATTTTATAATACTATGTGCCCATTGCAAAGATACAAAAAAAAATATGAAATACCGGTATATGTGCTATTAAAATACAAATTGGTAGATTCAACTTCAAAATGCAACTATGTTTGCAAATTTAAGAAAAATGTCTCACTTGGTGTTCTGCCCCCCCCCAACTTTTTTTCTTGCTTATGCATCACAGAAATTGTGTACTTTTGTTCTTTGGTGAGTCGTATTATATATTGATGGACGGTTTTATCAATTACCTCCGTAAAGTTTTTTATGTCTGTTTTTTTTACGTTTTGTCTTCTTGTGTACTCTTTTTGGTTCAATTTGCGTGTTCGTTCTGTCGTATAGCTCGCTACACTTCTTCACTCACAAACAAATATTTCTTAATTGAACTTATGTGTAATGTTCTGCAGGAATGCATAGCTCATGTGTCCGTTTCTTTAAAATTATAGTTGATGTTGTGGTAGGCGTATGAGCTGTGCGTTCCCCTACAGCAAAAAAAAAAAGAGTTGACGAACAAAATAAATAGCTGTTCGTTAACTCTTTATCATTAAAAGTAAATTGGTATTTATTCAATCACTACCAGCGGAGTGTCTTCCATAACACTCTCACCTTGCTTAACGCATATAGCAGTAACCTTGCCATCTTTCTCAGCTTCAATGTTGTTAGCCATCTTCATTGCTTCCAAAACCAATATAGTGTCGCCTGCTTTTACCTCATCGCCAACGGCAACATTTATTTCGGTAATGGTACCAGGTAAGGGAGCCTTGATAGCTTTATCTGTGTTCACGTTAGTTGCAGATGATGTTTCTTCATTTTCTGCATCGTCAGCTACAGGTTTGTTTAATACCACTTTTTGCTTTTCTGGTTCGGGTTGAGCCTCCATTTCTACTTGGAAGTCATCACCGTTGACATTTACTTGCGCAATATTGTCAACAACCTCACCTATTTCGACTTTATATTCTTTTCCGTCGATTGTATATTTAAATTTTTTCATATTTATATCTTTCCTTTCTCGTCAACAACGAGTGTAGTTGCTTATCTTGTTAGTTATGGCTTTTGTGTAAACGAAAGAAATTTTGCATCCCACAGTGTCTGTTTAGGACTAATGGTAATCTTGCCCGGCTCTATGTCGTGAACATTATTTCCCTGATACTCATAAAGTGCCATAGCAATGGCAGCATATATATTTTTATCCATTTGCTTTAATTCTTATATTCTACCTTAATTTACATTGGCATACAACCATGTTTCTTAGCTGGCAGATTCTGACGTTTGTGAGCCAATTGAGCCAAACCTCTGCAAATGCGAAAACGTGTGTTGCGTGGTTCAATGACATCATCAATGTAACCAAACTGAGCTGCCTGATAAGGATTAGCAAAGAGGTCGGTATATTCGGCTTCTTTTTCTGATAGGAAAGTACGAACATTTTCGCCAGCTTCTTTCTTTGCCTTAGCTTCTTTAGCATTTAATACAGCTACAGCACCCGATGCGCCCATAACCGCAATTTCGGCTGTAGGCCAAGCAAAGTTTAAATCGGCACGTAGTTGCTTGCATCCCATAACGATGTGGCTACCACCATAGCTCTTGCGTAGTGTAATAGTAATCTTTGGAACAGTTGCCTCACCGAACGCATAAAGTAATTGAGCACCGTGTAAGATAACAGCATTGTACTCTTGCCCTGTACCAGGAAGGAAGCCCGGTACATCTACCAGTGATACAATAGGAATGTTGAAAGCATCGCAGAAACGTACAAAGCGAGCACCCTTACGGCTGGCATTTGTGTCAAGTACACCTGCATAGGCTTGTGGCTGGTTGGCTACAATACCAACACTCTGTCCATTGAAGCGTGCAAAACCTGTGATAATATTTTTGGCAAACTTAGGCTGAACCTCAAAGAATTCGCCATTATCAGTTATTTCGCTTATAACCTTATACATATTATAAGCCTTGTTAGGGTCGTCTGGCAAAATATCGTTGAGCAAATCGCTTGTTCTGTTTATGGGGTCAGTATTTTCTATACGAGGAGCCTCCTCTGTATTGTTAGAAGGAATATAACTCAAAAGTGTTTTGATTAGCTGCAAAGCCTCTTCATCGTTTTTAGCTGTAAAGTGCGTAACGCCACTCTTTGATGCGTGAACACTGGCACCTCCTAAGTGCTCTGCATCAATATCTTCGCCTGTAACAGTCTTTACAACTTTCGGACCTGTAAGGAACATATAGCTTGTTCCTTCTGTCATAAATATAAAGTCGGTTAGGGCAGGAGAGTAAACAGCACCACCAGCGCAAGGACCTAATATAGCTGATATTTGAGGTACAACACCACTGGCAAGGATGTTACGTTGGAAAATTTCACCATAACCTGCCAATGCACCTATACCTTCCTGTATACGAGCACCACCCGAATCATTCATACAAATGATAGGTGCACCGTTTTTCATAGCCATGTCCATGATTTTACAAATCTTTTGCGCCATGGTTAGAGATAATGAACCACCGTTCACAGTGAAATCTTGAGCGTATAGGTAAACCAATCTGCCATCGATGGTAGCACTACCCGTAACAACACCATCGCCTAAAATGCGTTTTTTCTCCATTCCAAAGTTGTGGCATTGGTGGAGCTTAAACATATCGTACTCTTCAAAAGAGCCTTCGTCAACGAGCATATCAATACGTTCGCGTGCAGTATATTTACCACGAGCGTGCTGTTTGTCAATAGCTTTCTCGCCACCGCCAAGGCGCGCTTGTTCTCTCTTAGCTACCAGCTCTTTAATCTTTTCTAATTGTTTACTCATAATTTATATTTATTCTTTTTAGTTCAGTATAAACAATGCAAAGATACTAATAATAAGTGAAAGCATACACTAATAAATTGTAAAAAGTGTAACAACAAGATCAAAAAAAATATGCTAAGGCACCATACTTCTTTTTCTGAGCTTATCGTTTTTGTATGTAAACTAAATTTTAGCAAAACCTCTGTAAGTTGAGTATAATGCAATAATCCATACTTTCCTACCTGATTCCTTTAGAATTTTTATCTATATTTTTTATGAAAAATATTTACTTACTCTCAAAATACGAGCGTATTTACGATAAGATGTACTTCGGCTCAAAAATATTCGATTTTTGCAAGTTATTGGCTGATAGGGTTGTAACGTTATCAATGGTCTTATTACTCGTATTTAGAGTGGCTCTTTAACTCGTTATTTCAATGAATTTAAGGTATAAAAGTATGTAAATAATGATACAAAACATACAGAATAGTAAGTTTATCTCCATGAGTTTGTTACACAAACATAGAATTTTACTATTTTTATGTACAAAAGGTATAGTATTGTTCTATAGAATGAAAGTTTTAAAAACACCAAATATATTTACAAAATTAGCATATATAAAGTTACTCTTTCTATACAAAATAAGCCTTATTTCTAATTAGAAAAATGAGGGAAGTCAACTTCTAAAACCATCAATAAAACGAGATGAAATAAAAAAACGTTGTCGAAATGAAATTTTATCATTTAAATTTGTATCTTTGTAAACAAAAAATAACAGATGCAGAATGTATGAGGAGCTATTATCAATGATATATAATAGACGATGATGCCCCTAACAAGAACATCAAATTACAGAAAATATTACATTAAAATAAATACTAATTTAATCAAATGGAATTTGAACTCATCGCCAAAACTTTTATGGGATTAGAACCTGTTTTGGCACAAGAGCTAACCCAACTGGGGGCAAACAATGTACAAATAGGGCGCAGAATGGTTTCGTTTACAGGTAACCAAGAAATGATGTATCGTGCTAATTTTCAACTTCATACGGCTATCCGTATTCTCAAACCCATCAAACATTTTAAGGCAAATAGCGCAGAAGATGTTTACGAAGCTATTAAACAAATAGATTGGAGCGAATATATTGAGAGCGGAAAAACATTCTCTGTTGACTCTGTTGTATATTCTGAAGAGTTTCGTAACTCCCGATTTGTTACTTACAAGGTGAAAGATGCCATTGTTGACCAGTTCCGTGAGAAGACAGGAACACGCCCCAATATATCGGTAAGTAATCCAGACATACGCTTACACATACATATTTCAGACGAAGATGCTACCCTTTCATTAGATTCCAGCGGTGAATCGTTGCACAGAAGGGGTTACCGCCAAGAAACAATAGAAGCTCCGATTAACGAGGTGTTGGCAGCTGGAATGATTATGATGACAGGCTGGAGGGGCGATTCTGACTTTATAGATCCTATGTGTGGCAGTGGAACGCTGCTCATTGAGGCTGCATTGATAGCTCACAATATGAGTCCAGGTATTTTTAGAAAGGAATTTGCATTTGAAAAGTGGCCCGACTTTAATCAAGAACTCTTTGACAATATCTACAATGATGATAGTGCCGAGCGAGAGTTTACACATCATATTTATGGTTACGATATTGACATGAAAGCGGTAAATACGGCTTGTCTTAACGTTAAGGCGGCAGGATTTACAAAAGACATTACCATAGAACAAGCTGATTTTAAAAACTTTAAGAAGCCAACTAACCCAAGTATTATCGTTACTAACCCACCTTATGGCGAACGTATCTCTACACCTAATTTATTAGGCACGTACAAAATGATAGGCGAACGTTTTAAACATGAGTTTATGGGCAACGATGCTTGGGTACTAAGTTATCGTGAGGAGTGCTTCGACCAAATAGGCTTAAAACCTTCTATCAAGATACCTTTATATAATGGTAGCTTGGAATGCGAATTCCGCAAATACGCTATCTTCGATGGAAAAATGAAAGACTTTAGAACTGAAGGTGGCGTTGTAAAGACAGAAGAAGAAAAGAAAGAAATGGCAGAGAAGCACCGCTTCAAGAAAAATCGTGAGTTTAAGAAGCGATTAGAAGAAAACGAGGAGAACGAAGAGGGGGATATTCGCTCTTTTAAGTTCCATTCTATCGATAGAATGAACGATAAAAGCGATCGTAAGAAAGTGGGAAATCGTCGCAACAATCGTTCGCTTGATAATGAGGAGATATCTGCTTACAAAAGTAAAAAACGTTTTGATAAAGACAACCGCAACCATTCTTCAAACAAGCATGGACGCAATAGCAGTAAAAAGGACAGAAGATTTAACGATTATGAATAAAACATTGCTCAGTTTACTTACTCTCGTTACAATGCTAATGGGTAGTGGACAACAGGTTATGGCACAAAAGCAATTTACACTTGAGGACCTCAACTTTGGAGGAACAAACTATCGGCATTTTGTTCCAGAAAATCGTTATACTACATGGTGGGGCGATGAGTTGGTGCGCCAAGATGCAGATGCTTGCTATCTTGTTAACAAAGAAAATGGCAAAGAAAAGATTTTGTTTACATTAAAAGACCTAAACAAATGGATAGGAAACGTACTTGAGCATAAAATTTTTTCGCTGTATTATGCCACATTTCCTTATGCTAATAAGGCATGGGTGTGGGTAAGTGGTAAGCAATATAAATATCTTATTGACTGGAAAAAGAAAAAGATAGTTTGGCAAACTTCTAACCAAAAGCTTTCGCAGGCACAAGCCAAAGAGTGGTCGGCTGTATCGCACAACATGGCTTTTGTTTACGACAATCAAGTTTACTTGCGTTCTGCTAATGGTAAAGAGGTTCAACTCACTACCGATGGCAGCAGAAACATTGTTTATGGACAGCCTGTTCATCGTGATGAATTTGGCATTACCAAAGGTTTGTATTGGTCTGCTGACGGAGAAAAATTGGCATTCTACCGCATGGATCAAAGCATGGTAGCCGATTATCCACAAGTAAATATTTTTAATCGTATAGCCACTTACGAACCTGATAAATACCCAATGGCAGGCGAAACTAGCCACGAGGTTACGGTTAGGGTATACGATGTAAAGACAAAAAAATGTGTTACATTGGATGCTGGTAACCCCAAAAATAGATATTTTACCAATATAGCATGGAGTCCTGACAGTAAGACTATCTATATGTTTGAGCTTAATCGTTCCCAAAACGATTGTCGGTTGGTAAGCTATGATGCCCAAACAGGTAAAAAGAAAGCAGAACTTTACAGAGAAACCAGCAGCAAATACGTTGAACCCCAACATCCTATTATGTTCTTGCCATGGGACAGCAAACAGTTTGTAATGTATAGTCAGCGTGATGGTTACAATCATTTGTACCTATATACAATCAATGGTAAATGTATTAAACAGCTAACCAAGGGCAAATGGGTAGTATTAAATGTATTAGGATTTGATAGCAAAACAAAATCTATTATCTATACTTCTACCGAAAAAAGTCCTCTGCAAACCAATACATATAAGGTTGGTGTTACAACTGGCAAACGTACCTTATTAGATAATGGCCGTGGTTATCACTATCCTTCGTTGTCTGCTTCTGGAGCATTTATATGTGATAACTACAGCGAACCTACTGTTCCTCGCAACATAGAGCTGATAGATGTACATGCTGGCAAGCGTGCAATGTATTTGAAAGCAGCCGACCCATGGAAGGGTTATCAAGTACCAATCTTCACAAGTGGAACGGTAAAGGCTGCTGATGGCATTACTGATTTGTATTATCGTATGGTAAAACCAGCCAACTTTGATGCCCATAAAAAATATCCTTTGGTGCTTTACGTATATGGAGGTCCACATGCACACAACGTAGATGCTCGTTGGCATTATGCTTCTCGTAGTTGGGAAACGTATATGGCGCAGAAGGGATACATATTATTTATTCTAGATAATAGAGGGAGTGAACGACGAGGACTCGACTTTGAGCAGGCTACCTATCGACAATTAGGTCAGGTGGAGATGCTCGACCAAATGAAAGGTATAGAGTATGTGAAGTCTTTGCCCTATGTAGACAGCACACGCATTGGCGTTCATGGTTGGAGTTTTGGTGGCTTTATGACCATCTCACTCATGACTAACTACCCCGAAACATTCAAAGTAGGTGTAGCTGGTGGTCCTGTTATCGACTGGAAGTGGTACGAAGTGATGTATGGCGAACGCTATATGGGTACACCTCAGAACAATCCTGAGGGCTATGCCAAAACATCGTTGTTGGCACAAGCCAAGAACTTAAAAGGAAAATTGCAGATTATTCAGGGTTATAACGACAAAACGGTTGTGCCTCAACACTGTTTATCGTTTATTGCTGAGTGTATTAAGTGTGGCACGCAGCCCGACTTTTTTATCTATCCAGGAGAGCCACATAATATGCGTGGGCATCAAAGTGTACATCTGCACGAACGTATTACACAGTACTTTGAAGATTATTTATAATAAAATCAAAGCAAAAGTTTATGAAGATTTTACTATTAGGAAGTGGTGGAAGAGAACATGCTTTAGCATGGAAAATTGCTCAAAGCAAGCAAGTTAGTAAGTTGTTTATTGCCCCAGGTAATGCTGGTACAAGCAAGGTAGGTACCAATGTAAATATAGCTGTAAACGATTTTGTTGCAATCAAAGACTTTGTTTGTGAGCAAGATATTAACATGATAGTAGTAGGACCAGAAGATCCGCTTGTACATGGCATTTATGATGAAATAAAGAAGGATGAGCGTACCAAGGACACCATTGTAATAGGCCCATCAAAAGAGGGCGCACAATTAGAGGGCAGCAAAGACTTTGCAAAAGCTTTCATGTTACGCCACCACATACCAACAGCACGTTATCAAACCTTTACAACTAATAATCTTAATGAGGGATTAAGGTTCTTAGAAACGCTGAAGGCACCATACGTATTAAAAGCAGACGGATTGTGTGCAGGAAAGGGCGTCTTAATATTGCCAACACTCAAAGAAGCACAGCACGAGTTATGCGAAATGTTAGGTGGTATGTTTGGTAAAGCATCGGCTCGTGTGGTTATTGAAGAGTTTCTAAGTGGGGTAGAGTGTTCTGTTTTTGTACTTACAGACGGCAACCACTATCAATTATTACCCGAGGCAAAAGATTATAAGCGTATTGGCGAAGGTAATACAGGATTAAACACTGGAGGAATGGGAAGTATCTCTCCTGTACCATTTGCTACAAAAGAGTGGATGCAGAAGGTAGAAGAGCGCATTATTCAGCCTACAATAGCTGGTTTGAAGGCAGAACGTATTGACTACAAGGGGTTTATATTCTTTGGTTTAATTAATGTTGATGGCAATCCTATGGTGATAGAATATAATTGCAGAATGGGCGATCCAGAAACAGAAAGTGTGATGTTACGGCTAAAAAGTGATATAGTAGACTTGTTTGAAGGTGTGGCTCATGGCGATTTAGATAAACACGAAGTTGTATTTGATGACCGTACTGCAGCCTGTGTTATGCTTGTAAGTGGAGGTTATCCCCAATCATACGTAAAGGGGTATCCCATTACAGGGCTTGAAGATATAGATGAAAGTGTAGTCTTCCACAGTGGAACATGTATCAAAGATGAGCAGATAGTTACTGCAGGCGGTCGTGTAATAGCTGTAAGCTCTTACGGCAAAGACAAAAAGGAGGCGTTGGCTAAAAGTTATGAAGAATTAAAAAAAATAAGTTTTAAGAATTTATACTTTAGAAAAGATATTGGTTCGTAGTAAGCAACTTGCCAACCAGTTAACTTAGTTAACTAATGACTTGTTAGACTTATCATCTTGTCAACTAATAACTCATCTCAATGAACAGGATAGCAACAAGCAGATATGCTCTGCCCTTAACTCTAATATACGGCATAGTGATATGGCTGTTAGGCGGAGTTATGCAACAAAATTTATGGATACAAATGGGCTTGATGTTTATCACAACACTCGCAATGGTAGAACTGAACAATCAACATGCCTTGATGCGAACCTATAGTAGAATGCACTCTTGTTCGTATTTGGTGCTAAGCTTGTGCGCCTTGCCATTATTTGTTAATATTCAAATTAGCATTGTACAACTTTGTGTCGTGCTGTTTTACCTATATCTTTTTCAGGCCTATCAAGACAAAACAGCTATAAACAGTGTGTTTAATGCATTCTTTTTCATAGGATTAGCCAGTGTGTGGTTTGTTAAAATACTATATATAGTACCCTTTGTATGGATAGCTTTGCGCTTTTATATTGTAGCTATGGGCGCACGAACATTTAGTGCTTCGTTCTTAGGTATGATAACTCCTTATTGGTTTGTGTGTGGTTATTATATCTATCAACAAAACTTTAATGCCTTTATTGAGCATTTTCACCAGCTGGTTGTTTTTCAACCCATATTTCATTTCAGCACTATAACAGATATACAGATGCTCACTTTCTGTTTTGTCAGTGTGCTCGGTATATTGGGTATGATACATTTTTTGATGGAAAGCTATAAAGAAAAAATACGCATTCGCTTATTATTCTCTACTTTTATATTCATGACATTTGTAATAATGGCATTTATTATCCTGCAACCCAACAGCTATCCATTCTTGTTGCCCGTGCTTATTGTAAGCGTATCGCCACTTATTGGACATTATATTACCTTTACTAATACACGTATATCGCACATAACATGCTTGCTGCTTATAGTGATTGTATTAACCATTACAGGTTTTCAATTATGGATGCAGTAATTGATTTTTTTATACAGTATGGCTACTTTGGCATGTTTGTTGCATCGCTTTTAGCAGGTTCTGTATTTCCCTTTAGCAGTGAAGCTGTTATGGTAGGCTTAGTAGCAGCAGGCGTTCATCCTTTGCCATTGCTTTTTTATGGAGTTATAGGTAACGTGTTGGGTTCGCTATTTAATTATTACATAGGTACTTTGGGGAGATTGGATTGGATAGAGAAGTACTTGCATGTAAAGCCAGAAAAGATAAGTCGAGCTCAAAATCTGATGAATAAATATGGAGTGTGGGTAGGTTTTTTTGCTTTCTTGCCTATCATAGGTAGTGCCATTGCCATTGCTTTAGGATTGGTAAGAGCCAACTTGGGACTTACAACGTTAATGTTTACTTTTGGAAAGATATTTAGGTATGTCATTATTATCTATAGTATGGAGCTTATTTTATAATAAATAATATTTTATCTTTATTGTTACATGAAAAAATATATTTCTATCATATTTTTGTTATTAACAGTGGTAGGGTGTACGTCATCACATAAAAATGCTAAACGGCAAATTACAGTTTCCATTGAGCCTTTACGCTATTTTACGGAGCAGATTGTAGGTAATAAATTTAAGGTAAACACCATGGTTCCCAATGGCGGTAATCCTGAAACGTACGAACCTACTGCACAACAAATGGTAGATTTGTCTAATAGCAACCTATATATTAAGGTGGGACATATTGGTTTTGAACGTATATGGATGAAGAAACTTATACAAAATGCTCCACGAATTATAGTTGTAGATACATCAATAGGTATTAATCCGTGTAGCTCAAATCATCATCCTGTAGATCCTCATACATGGATGAGCACAACAAGTGCCCTGCAGATAGCTAAAAATATCTATAAGGCTATATTGCAAATTGATGTAAAAGATAGTGCTTTTTACAAACGTAATTTAGTGCAACTCA
The DNA here is from genome assembly GCA_946999045.1 of uncultured Prevotella sp. GTDB lineage: Bacteria > Bacteroidota > Bacteroidia > Bacteroidales > Bacteroidaceae > Prevotella. The sequence goes on along the minus strand of CAMQBR010000019.1, from coordinate 5,848 downwards.
TCAAGAAAATAGAATTAACAGACAGGAGGGTTAGACAGCAACTAACAAAGTGTCATCCATCATCGTTTCTCATTTATCATCCTACGCTTACTTATTTTGCTCGTGATTACCAATTATTACAAATTCCAATAGAGAAGGATGGGCGCGAACCCAGTGCATCTCAGTTGCAACAAATCATACAACTGGCACGAGGTAAGCAGGTAAAGACACTATTTGTACAAAAAGAATTTGCGATGCGTAATACACAGATTATATCTTCTACCTTACATATCAGTCCTGTAGAGATTAATCCTTTGAGCTATCATTGGGACGAGGAAATGTTGTACATTGCAAAAAAAATACGATAAACAAATGCAACCTATTATAGAATTAAAGGACATAGCAGCCGCTTACGATCACAAAACAGTGTTGCAGCATGTTAACTTAAATATATTCGATTACGACTTTTTGGGGGTGATTGGTCCTAACGGTGGAGGAAAAACCACACTCATCAAAGTGATATTAGGACTTAAAAAAACTACAGAAGGAACGATACATTATTATAAAGAAGGTAAAAGAGTATCAAAACTCAATATAGGGTATCTGCCTCAATATAATGAAATAGATCACGATTTTCCTATTTCTGTAGAAGATGTTGTTCTCTCAGGATTGAGCAGTCAGAAGAAACTATTTTGCAGATTTTCTGCCATTCATCATCAAATGGTAAATGAAACATTACAGCATATGCAGCTGGTAGATATGCGTAAACGTGCTATTGGTTCGTTGAGTGGAGGACAGTTACAACGTGTGTTGTTGGCTCGTGCCGTTGTTTCTCGTCCAGAAGTATTGGTGTTGGATGAACCCAATACATATGTAGACAGAAAATTTCAGGCTCAGATGTACCAAATGCTAAATGATATTAATCGTGATTGTGCTATTATTATTGTGAGCCACGATGTTGGAACCATTCTACAAAACGTTAAGAATATAGCATGTGTCAATGGTCATTTGCATTATCATTCGGGTACAGAGTTGCCTATGGAGGAATTGGAAAGCCATTTTGGGTGTCCTATTGAGCAAATAGGACATAGAAATATGTCTCATCGTGTGCTGAAAGAGCATATTGATTAAGTTCTTTTTTATGGGCGGTTCTATAAATTAGCTTTGACAGATTGTGAGACTATTTTTGAGGTCAATTTGTTTGTAAGCGAAGGAGTATAGCGAGCTATACGACTGAACGAACAAGCAAATTGAACCAAAAAGAGTCCACAAGATGACAAAACGTAAATAGACTGACATAAAAAAACTTTACGGTGGTAATTTATAGAACCGCCCTTATATAATTGTAGAAATGAGATTATCTTTTATCAAGAGATTTCTATTTCGTAAAAAATGATTATTTTTGCAAAATATTTTAGAAATAAGAATCTTTATATTATGTTATCCTACATAAAGAGTAATACAAGCTCTCTGCGATATTTATGAGTAGTTGATATGGAAAAATTAATCGAACTTTATACGCATTGGGCGAACGAAAAGCCAGCTCAAGTAGAAAAAGTAGAAGGTGCAGGAAGCAATCGACAATACTATCGGTTTACCAATACACGAGGCAAAACAGTGATAGGAGTGATTGGTACAAGTTGTGAAGAAAATCATTCTTTTATCTATCTTACAAATCATTTTAATCATCAGCAATTGCCTGTGCCACACATATTGGCAGTGAGCAATGATGAAATGAGGTACTTGCAAACAGATTTAGGCAGAACCTCTCTCTTCGATTTACTGAGGAATGCACGTAATGCAGGTGGGCGATATACACAAAGGGAGAAGCAATTGCTGTTGAGAACCATTGAGATGTTGCCTCAGTTGCAAGTACAAGGTGCACGAGGGTTGGATTTTGAGCAGTGTTATCCGCAAGCAGAATTTAATGTGGATAGCGTATTATTCGATCTAAATTACTTTAAGTATTGTTTCTTAAAAGCTACAGGTATAGACTTTAATGAACTGAAGTTGGAAGCTGATTTTCGTTTGTTTGCTAAAGACTTAACATCAGAGTCTGGCGAATACTTTTTATACCGCGACTTTCAAGCACGTAATGTGATGATTGATGCGCAAGGTAATCCTGCATTTATTGATTATCAGGGTGGAAGAAAAGGCTCATTCTATTATGATGTAGCATCGTTTTTGTGGCAGGCATCAGCCAAATATTCTTTCAAACTAAGGCGAGAATTGGCGTATGCTTATTACGAATCGCTCAAACGTTATATAGAAGTTCCAACTACTCATCACTTTGTACAACGACTTAGTTTATTTGTATTATTCAGAACCTTGCAGGTATTAGGAGCTTATGGCTTTAGAGGATATTTTGAACGTAAGCCACATTTTCTATCATCTATTCCAGCTGCCATACAAAATTTACGTGAGCTGTTAAAGTTAGATAGTTATATTTTTCCTTATCCTTATATGATGGATATGCTGAAAAAAATGACAGAACTGCCACAGTTTGCAGTAGAAGAACATCCACAAGTAAATCGTACTGATGGCTATAAAATAGCAATAGATAATATTTATCATGCCAATCCTGTTGATGGGCCAGCTACTTTTTCTAAGTACGATGGTAAAGGAGAATTAGTGGTAAGGGTGTATAGTTTTTCTTTTCATAAAGGAATACCGCACGATGATAGTGGAAATGGAGGAGGATATGTGTTTGATTGTAGGTCGACACACAATCCTGGTCGATACGAACCTTATAAGAAACTTACAGGATTAGATGAGCCTGTAATACGTTTTTTAGAGGATGATGGTGAGATACTTACTTTCTTAGAGAATGTATATCATTTGGCCGATCACCATGTGGCTCGGTATATGGAACGAGGATTTACTAACTTAATGTTTTCGTTTGGCTGTACTGGTGGTCAGCATCGCAGCGTTTATTCGGCTCAACACCTTGCCGAACATATTCACGAAAAGTTTGGTATTAAGGTTATTATCAATCATTGCGAACAACATATACAACAAGTATTGGCGGCAAAGCCAACTAAAAAGGTATAAGAAATGAAACAAGCTATGATATTTGCTGCTGGGCTTGGCACTCGTCTCAAGCCTATTACCGACCATAAACCTAAAGCGTTGGTTGAGGTAGGGGAGATGACCTTGTTGCAGAGAGTGATAGAAAAGTTTAAAGAAGCCAACTTTCAGCGTATAGTGGTGAATGTGCATCACTTTTCTAATCAAATTGTTGACTTTTTAAAACAACATCACAATTTTGATGTAGATATTCGAATTAGCGATGAAACAGTTGCCTTGCTCAATACGGGTGGTGGCATTAAAGCAGCTCAAAACTTGTTTGGTGAGGGCAGAATACTTATACATAATGTAGATATTTTGAGCAATGTAAACCTACAAAAATTTTATATAGCACAACCTGAGGCGCAGGCAGTGTTGTTGGTAAGCAACCGCAAGACGAAACGATATTTATTATTTAATGAAGAACTAACGTTGGTAGGTTGGACAAATATCGAAACAGGTGAGGTTCGTTCGCCTTATCCTCATTTAGATGTAAATCAATGTAAAATGTATGCCTTTGCAGGTATTCATTCGTTTTCACCTAATTTATTTCCGTTAATGAATGCTTATCCTGCTAACTTTAGCATTATAGATTTTTATTTGGATGTATGTAAACAGGTATCTATTAAAGCCTATGTTGATAATAACTTGCAACTAATGGATGTGGGCAAGCAAGATACACTGGCTAAGGCAACAGCATTTTTGCAAGGTTTGCATATTGAATGATGCTCATAACGTATAAGATAAAATAAAATATATTATTCATTTTTCAAAAATAGTTATATGCAACAGAAGATTATCATATTGGATTTCGGTTCGCAAACGACACAGCTTATCGGACGAAGAGTGCGCGAATTAGATACCTTCTGCGAAATATTGCCGTATAATAAATTTCCTAAAAATGACAATTCTGTTATCGGTGTTATTTTAAGTGGATCACCTTATTCGGTTCATGACAAAGAAGCGTTTAAGTGTAATCTTGATGATATTATTGGTAAATATCCCGTCTTAGGTATTTGTTATGGTGCGCAATTTATTTCACATACACATGGTGGAAAGGTAGAAAGTACTGGTACACGCGAATATGGTCGTGCACATTTGCAAAAGTTTGATGCCAACGATCCTCTATTCAAGGGTTTTGAAACTAATTCGCAGGTATGGATGAGCCATGGAGATACCATTACTGCCATACCGTCCGATTATCATATTATTGCCAGTACAGAGGATGTTTACTATGCGGCTTATGCCAATAACAACAATAAGGTGTGGGCTGTACAATTTCACCCAGAAGTGTTTCATACTAAACAAGGTTCTATTTTATTGAAAAACTTTGTGGTTGATATTTGTGGCAGCAAACAACAATGGAGTCCTGCATCGTTTGTAGAGAGTACGGTTAGCGAATTAAAACAGCAGTTGGGTAACGACCGAGTTATCTTAGGGCTAAGTGGGGGTGTTGATTCTTCTGTTTGTGCGGTATTGTTAAACAAGGCTATTGGTAAAAATCTTACTTGTATCTTTGTAGATCATGGTATGCTGCGCAAGGATGAGTTTAAACGTGTAATGAAGGCTTACGAAGGTTTAGGATTAAATGTAGTAGGAGTAGATGCCAGCAAAAAGTTCTTCGCTGATTTGAAAGGTATTATCGAACCTGAAAAAAAACGTAAGATTATTGGTCGCGACTTCGTAGAGGTATTTAATGCAGAGGCTAAGAAAATAACGGATGCCAAATGGTTGGCACAAGGTACTATCTATCCAGATAGAATAGAGAGCTTGAGCATTACGGGTATGGTTATTAAGAGTCATCACAATGTTGGAGGACTGCCCGAGAAAATGAAGCTAAAACTTTGCGAACCTCTTAAATGGTTGTTTAAAGACGAAGTGCGCAGGGTAGGGCAGCAACTGCAAATGCCTGAACGTCTTATCAAGCGTCATCCGTTCCCAGGGCCAGGTTTAGCTGTCCGTATCTTAGGTGATATTACGCCAAAGAAGGTTGCTATTTTGCAAGCTGCTGATGATATTTATATAGAAGCATTGCATGAATGGATTTGTGAAGACGGTGAACCTTTGTACGATAAGGTGTGGCAAGCTGGAACCATTCTCTTGTCAACCGTTCGCAGTGTAGGAGTAATGGGCGATGAACGTACTTACGAACATCCTGTGGCATTGCGTGCCGTAACGAGTACAGATGCTATGACTGCCGATTGGGCTCACTTGCCATACGAATTCTTGGCAAAGGTATCTAATGAAATTATCAATAAAGTAAAGGGAGTAAACAGAGTATGCTATGACATCTCTTCAAAGCCACCTTCGACTATTGAGTGGGAATAATTTTAACTGACAATTACAGCATTGTAATCAAGTATTATAAACATAAAATGTTGGTAATAAAATAAAGGAAAAATATTTATAGACTGGTTTATATGATTGGCTTATAAATATTTTTTTACTTTCTATCTATTTAACTGAAGATTACAAAAAAGGTATGCCCTTACCATGTAGAAAGAGTATACCTGTAGTTAAGAAGATTGTACCTATCTGTGATACGGTTACATGTTTATCTTAAGGGTGGTTCTATAAATTACCACCGTAAAGTTTTTTATGTTAGTATTTTTATGTTTTGTCATCTTGTGGACTCTTTTTGGTTCAATTTGCTTGCTCGTTCAGTCGTATAGCACTCTATACTCCTTCACTCACAAGCAAATTGACCTCAAAAGAGTCCACAATCAGTCAAAGCTAACTGATAGAACCGACCTTAATATCTTTTTGCCTTAAATATGATGTTAAGGTTTTTCTTCGCCCATGC
>CAMQBR010000018.1 GCA_946999045.1 uncultured Prevotella sp. | reverse complement strand
AATTGTTGAGGCGCAGCCTGTTTTATATAAAAAGAGTCCACAAGATGACAAAACGAAAGAAAAAGACTGACATAAAAAACTTTACGGTGATAATTTATAGAACCGACCATAATGTTTTACTATTTGAGTGATGAAAAATTGTATTTGTAGGCTCATTCGGATATTATCCGTGGCAAGATAAGTCGTAACCATCCAACATTAGCTGCACAAAAGTGGCTAATGTTGGATGATTACAAAACAAGCTGAGCCCCCCAATAAAGAGTTTTACTCATCCTCATAGTCATCTTCATCAAATCCAAACATAGTGGGTTCTATGAAAGCATCCATCTGTCTACGCTCTTTTTTTGTAGGACGCCCCGTGCCGTGCGCACGATTAACAAAGCCACTGATGCGACTCATTTCTAATAATTCGTACTGCTTAGGGTCGGTAACATTCTCGTATATCTGTGGAATAAACTTAGCCCCTACACGTTGTTCAATAGTTTTGAGTACACGAAACGAATAGGTTACTGGAGGTTTCTTAACATCAATTAGCACTCCAGGCTTGATAATATAACTTGGTTTTACACTTGTTTTGTTGATAGCCACCCTATTGTTTTTGCACGCATTGGCTGCCAAAGAGCGAGTTTTGAAAATGCGTGCCGCCCATAACCACTTGTCGATGCGAGCCGAACCTACATCTTTTACACGTAAGTTTAATATAGTTTCGCCTTGTTCTGTCATATAAAAAAACTTATTTGTTTTGTGCCTTCTCAGTGCCTTTATCAGCTTTTGAATGTTTTCCCAAATGATTAAACTGGTTCATCGTGATATTGATACCTGTTAAAACAAAACTCTTGATGAGCTCTACCGCCGTATTTATAGCAGGTTGAAGCACCTGCATATCCTCATCAGAATACTTGCCCAGCACCCAATCGCACTGTGCACCATGTTGAAAATCGTTACCAATGCCCATGCGTAGGCGCGCATAATTCTGTCCGATAAGCTGCTGAATATGTCCTAAGCCATTGTGTCCGCCATTGCTTCCACTTCCCTTTAAGCGAAAATCGCCCAGAGGTATAGCCAAATCATCCGATACAACAAGCAATCTACTTTGGTCAATATTCTCTTTGCTAAGCCAGTAACGCACTGCATTGCCGCTAAGGTTCATAAAGGTTGTAGGTTTTAATAAAATGACCTTTCTGCCTTTAATAGATATCTCAGCAACAAAGCCGTATCGCTTATCCTCAAAAACAATATTGGACGCCTTAGCCAAAGCGTCCAATACCATAAACCCTGTATTGTGTCGAGTACCCTCGTATACTTCACCAGGGTTACCCAATCCACAAATTAAGTATTTATCCATTTATCAATTTTATCGTTATGCATCAGGTTGTTCAGCAGCAGGCTCTTCTTCTGTAGAAGCATTGGCAGCAGCTGTTGCAGCACGTGTAGCTTTAATAGAGCATACAACCACGCTTTTACCAGTAGCCATTTCCAATCCTTCAAAGTGTAAATCGCCAACTTTGATGCTCTTACCAATCTTCAGTTTGGTTACATCAATGTCAAGATGTTCAGGAATTTGCTGGTAAGAAGCCGTAACAGCAACCTTACGAATAGACAAGTTCATACGACCACCATCGCGAACACCCTGTGCCAAGCCTTGTAATTTAACAGGAATACCAATAGTAATAGGCTTCTCTTCATTGATAGCGTAGAAATCAACGTGTAACAAAGCCTCTGATACTGGGTGGAACTGCAATTCTTTTAAGATAGCTGTATGGTGCTCGCCATCAATATCAATGTTGATAACATAGATATGAGGGGTGTACACAATCTTGCGAAGTTCTGACATAGGAGCAGCAAAAGCCAATGCTACAGGTTTGCCGCCTTCGGTAGTTTCACCGTAAATATTACAAGGTACGTAGCCTTCTTTTCTTAATAATTTAGAAGCTTTCTTTCCAAGGTCATTGCGCTTCTTACCTGATACATTAATCTCTTTCATAATGTGTGTTACTCTAAATTAAGTTGTTAATAATATACATTGCTTAATTCGCCATCACACAGAGACGTAGAATTTGTTCTACTAAATGAGACAGACATCTGCTCTGATAAGCTTAAATACCTGTCTCCATGTCGCTGTTGTGCCTAAAAAGCGATGCAAAGTTAAGCTAATATTTTGTAATACGCAAAGTTTTATATAAAAAACAATATAATATAAGAGGTTTATTTGCATATTAGGTAGAAATTCTATACATTTGCATCATCAAAAAAGAAATCGGAATAACGATAGAAACACAAATTAAGTATAAGGATGATTAATCGCGAATTAATAAGGATAAAGATAGTCCAGTTAACCTACGCATACTATCAAAACGGAGACAAGAACATAGATAATGCCGAGAAGGAATTACTTTTCAGCCTATCTAAGTCGTACGACCTTTATAACTACCTCTTACAGTTGATTGTAGCTATCACGCATGAAGAGCGACACAGAGTAGAGATTGCTATCCAAAAGGCTAAACGTGAAGGTATAGAACAGCCTTCACAGAAGTTTGCATATAATAAGTTTGCCATGCAATTGGAAGAAAATAAAATGCTCAATACCTTTGTTGAAGAACAACATATGTCGTGGGATGATGATGTTGAGTTTATAAGAAAAATGTGTACATTAATAGAACAATCTGAGGTTTATCGTGAGTTTATGGCAGATAAAGACGATTCGTACGATGCACATCGAGAGGTTTGGCGCAAATTGTACAAGCAACTTATACAAGAAAACAATGAGATTGATGACTTATTGGAGGAGAAAAGCTTGTATTGGAACGATGACAAAGAGATTGTAGATACATTCGTTCTGAAGACAATCAAGCGTTTTGATCCAGCTAATAAAAAGAATCAGAAGTTGTTAATGGAGTATAAAGATGAGGAGGATAAAGAGTTTGCCTGCAAACTTTTTCGCTCAACCATCCTCAATTCCGATACTTATCAGCGTTATATGAGCGAGACAAGTAGAAATTGGGACTTTTCTCGGTTGGCTTATATGGATGTAGTTATTATGCAAATAGCCATTGCAGAGATGATTACCTTTCCTAATATACCTATTTCGGTAACCATTAATGAGTATGTAAATTTGGCAAAACTATACAGTACACCTAAGAGTGGTGGATACATTAACGGTATGTTAGATGCCATAGCCCACTATTTGGTTGATAATAGAAAGATGTTTAAAGCTCTGCCAGAGCCTAAACAGCATAAGAGTAGTGTGCAAACTAATGAGGAAGTTATAGAAAGAAGTTCAGAAAAAAAATAGACAAAACAAATTAAGAAAAATAAATAAAACTTTTATTGAATATGACATCATTATTATTAGCTGCACAAGCAGCAGGTGGCGGTATGGGAATGCTTATTTTTATGGTTGCCATGTTAGCCATTATGTGGGTGTTTATGATACGTCCACAACAAAAAAAACAAAAAGAAGTAAGAAAGTTTCAAAACTCACTGCAAGAGGGGTCTAAAGTTATAGTAAGTGGCGGTATTTATGGCACTGTTAAGCACATTGACCTTACTACTAATAAGGTAGATGTAGAGATTGCAAGGGGCGTAGTTATTACAGTTGATAAAAATTTCTTATTTGCTGATGCAGCTTCACAGCCTGCAAACAATCAGTAATAACGATAGAATGTTATCGGAGAAGAAGAGTATAAAAAAGATTATTAGAAAGTTCTTGTTCGGTTTTGTGAACAAGAACTTTCTTATATTTTTATTTTTCTTACTATTAAGTAGTGCGTTTTGGTTATCCATGACGCTCGACCAAACGTATGAAAAAGAAATAAGTGTGCCTATAAAACTCACCAATATACCTAAAAATATTATAGTAACAACACCTCTGCCCGACACGGTGGTGATGACAATTCGCGATAAAGGATTTGCTTTTATAGGTTATATGCATAGTAATAAGTTTAAAACTATTTATATAGACTTCAATACTTACGCTAACAACGATACGGGTAGGGGGATTGTTCCGCTGTCTGATGTACAAAATATTTTGTATCGTCGCCTCTTTAATTCGTCTAAAATTATCGGATTAAAATCCGACCAACTTAGTTTTTTCTTTAACTTTGGATTGTCTAAAGTGTTGCCTATTATACTGAATGGTAGAGTAACGCCAGCACAGAATTATTACTTGTCGCATATTAAGTTCTGGCCCGAAAAGGTTAAAGTGTACGCTCAGCAGGATATATTAGACCGGCTCAAAGCTATTAGTACGGTGAGATTGCATATTACTAATTTTTCAGATACCATTATAAGAGATGTAAAATTAGAGAAAATGTTGGGCGTAAAAGTAGTTCCTTCACATATTAAAATAGGGCTGTATCCCGACATCTTAACAGAAGAAAGTATAGAAGTGCCCATACTTTCGGTGAATATGCCACAGGGAAAAACCTTGCGAACCTTCCCCTCTAAGGTGAAAGTACTATTTAAGGTGGGTGCAAATGCTTACAGAAAGATAAACGATAAGCAATTTAAGGTGGAGGTTGATTACAACGATTTGCAGGAAGGCACTACGGATAAGTGTCCGCTTCATCTCAGAATGGCACCTCTTTATGTGCAACAAGCACACTTAGAAATGGATACGGTTGATTATCTTATAGAACAACAGTAGATTAGTTTGAAGAGATAAGAAGATGAATAGCAGGAAGAAGATAATTGCACTAACGGGTGGAATAGGTTCGGGCAAGAGCTACGTTTGCCAGTTATTGGCGCAACAAGGTATTAACGTGTACGATTGTGATGCTGCAGCTAAGCGAATCATGCGCACTAACCATACTGTTATTTCGGCTCTACAACAGTTGGTAGGACCGCAAGTATACCAAGGGGGGGTGTTGCAAAAAGCTGTGTTAGCCAAGTACTTGCTAACATCAGAAACAAACAAACAGGCGGTTAATGGCATTGTTCATCCTGCCGTAGCACATGATTTCCTATTATCTGATGATGAATGGATAGAGAGTGCTATCTTGTTTGATGCGCATTTTGATCAACTCATTCTGCCTACATATATAATATGTGTAACGGCTCCTGCTAACGTTCGCATTCAGCGTATTATGCAACGCGACCACATTACACATCAACAAGCGGCTGAATGGGTGAACAAACAAATGCCTCAAGCATTGGTTGTAAGGCAAAGTAATTATCAAATTATCAATGACGGTAAAACAGAATTAATGCAACAAGTGAAGAGGATAGTAGCTAAAATAGCGAGTATGTAAACGAAAATGTACTCTGATTGGCTCTGTATTTTTTCATCAATAAAAACAAATTACAACATAAAAAACTAATTAATAATTAACAAAGACTCAAATGGAAACAATACTTTCAATTGCTGGAAAACCAGGACTTTATAAGTTAGTATCACGTGGCAAGATGAATCTCATCGTAGAATCTGTTGATGAGAAGCATCGCCGCATTCCAGCTTTCGCAAGCGACCGCATAACAAGTTTGGCTGACATCGCCATGTACACCGATTCTGATGATGTAGAATTATGGAAAGTTCTGAAGAGTGTAGGCGAGATAGAAGGTTCTAAGGTTGTGTCATTCAATTACAAGAAAGCAAGCAGCAAAGAGCTTTGTGAGTATTTTGCAAAGGTTCTTCCTTCATACGATCCTGCTCGTGTTCACGATAGTGATATTAAAAAACTATTGCAATGGTATGACATATTGATTAAGGCTGGCATCACTAACTTTGAAGAGTTACTTTCTCACACGCCTGCAAAAGAAGAAAAAAAAGAAGAAAAATAATTGCTCAATGTGGCAATATAAAAAAGGGTAGACGGAGAAATCATCTACCTTTTTTTTATGTATGCTCGGCATGAGCATTATTAAGTTATTGACAATCTGGTTATGGAAGTCTTCCACGAAAATTCTCCTGTGTGCAGTTGGAAAGGACGAAGGATATTCAGACCATTTTTCGTGCGGCAGGTAATGATGACTATTTTCTTCACATCTTGTCATGATGATATTTACCCTAATGTCAATGACAGAGGTGTTTTCATTGATAGTAGACTATCTCTGCTATATAGTATTAGTATATATCGGAGTAAAGTAGATAAAGGGAATATGCTGTGACTAATCTTGTTTGTTTTATAAATGGGTAGATATTATCTTGACCTTACAAAAAAAACTGAGATTTTGGGAATTTCGTCTGAACTATATAACAATGATCTTCATAATATAGAGCAAATGAACAACAAAAATAAATTACAACCTATGCGTGTAACCAATCGAATCGGTGTTGCCATCATTATTATAATGACAGCATAGGCAGCAGTAATGATTGTTGGATGCTTACTGTGGGATGAGAGGTTGGTGAATACGAAAGTAGGAGCTAAACACCAATGTTTAGTGTTTTACCTCCTACTTGATGAATGCACCATTATACAAAAAAAATGAGTCTTTATTGCTTATCAATAGGTAACCCCTTAATTTTAATTTTCGTTGGAATACAGTAGATGCGTACTCGCAACCCAAGTTATTTCATTGTGTTGAAAAGTAGTAGATAAGGTACTCTATAATATTATTAACAGTACTCTCTTTGACAGGCTTGAGAGGAAAAGCTACTTTTACACTAAGTATTTTATCAAATTTAATCTCATTGGCACTCTGCGATGATGTTTGCCCCATTAACGGACCATTGATAAAACGCATATCGGCACGCTGGTGTCCGCCCAATGGTATGCGCATATCTATACCTAAACATAAGGAAACGGAGCTAATGATGCGAATATCTAACCCAAATTGTGGCGCCACACTTATAAAAGGACGTTTAACATCGTACTTCACATACAGCATTGAGCCAGGATACATATTATCGGCTATTAATTTTCTTTCACCAACTTGGTGCGTAATATTTAGAAAATTAGTCTGCACAAAGCCACCTGCGTATGCTTGAACAATCCATTTACGTGGTAAAAAATAATATTTTGTACCAGCCGTTAGTCCCATACAGTTAAACTTCATCAAGCCAATATCTTTAGCATAATCAGCCAGTAAGCCTGCTTCTTCATAATAGAAGCCTCCCGATAAAGCCAAGTGCTTGGTAAGAAAATAGTCGCCATTCACAAAAAAAATATTGCTCATACTATTTTCTCCCGTATAAAAATTCTGATTTTCAGGAGATTCTACTTCAGCTTCTCCTGTGCCATATCCTGCTCTAATTGACCAGTGTTGAGGTATTTTCTCATTCTTATCTGCCCAACATATAGTTGCAGATAATGTTATCCATATCAACAAAAATAAGCTTAAACGTTTATTCATTACTTGAAAACGATGTAAATATTTGGGACAAAATTAACAGAAAAAATATTAATATACAACATCTTTCCATATAAAGTTGTAAGATATTGTATATCTTTGCATTTGATAACGATGTATATTCTCAAAACGATAATTATTTACATACAAAGTGAAACGTTTTCTTACACTTATTTTTATACTCATAACCTTGGCGCATATTACCCATGCACAGCAGATAATGGGTGAGGTAGTAGATACTAATGGCTATGCTATACCCTATGTAAGTGTGATGTATAAAGGTAATCACGTAGCTTCAGTAACCGATATAGAAGGAAAATTTACGATAGACAAGCATGCTGGTTGGATGCTAACATTTAGTTCGGTAGGCTTACAATCTAAAACAATAAAGGTAGATGAGCATACGCCCAACTATCTTAAAATAGTATTAAAAGAAGAAGCTAAAAACTTGAAAGAGGTAGTGGTACGTAGCAGACGAGGTAGATATTCTCGTAAAAACAATCCAGCTGTAGAATTGATGCGTTGCGTTATTGAGGCTAATAAGCGCAGTCATCTGGAAAATTATCCTTATTACCAATACCATAAATATCAAAAGCTTACACTATCTATCAACGATATTCAGCCCAAGGATATTGAAAAAGGTTTTTATAGTAAATCGCCATGGCTGTTAGACCAAATAGAAACCAGCGAGTACAATAATAAACTGGTGTTACCTGTGTCGGTAGATGAGACGGTAACGCAGCACGTTTATCGCAAAGAACCTAAGGCAGAGAAAGATATTATCAAAGGACAACAAAGTCAGGGCGTTAACAAAATATTGCAAACTGGAGAAGCTCTCAACGTTGTTCTCAAAGATATTTTTACCAATGTAGATATTTATGACAATTACGTTAGATTGTTGCAACATCCGTTTGTTAGTCCGATAGGGCGGACAGCCATATCATTCTACCGCTTTTATATAGAAGATACGGTGTATGTTGACCGAGATTTGTGCTTTCATTTACAGTTTATACCAAACAACCAGCAAGACTTTGGCTTTCGTGGAGAGCTGTATGTTCTTGCCGATTCTACCTTGCATGTAAAGCGATGCAAACTCACCATTCCCCAAAAAAGCGATGTAAACTTTGTTGATAATCTGCATGTAGACCAAGAATATATGAGGTTAAGCAATGGCGAGTGGGTGCTATCGCACGATGATATGTGGGCAGAACTATCTCTGAGTAACCTACTTACCAAGGCTTTAGTAGTAAAAAATACCCGATATAGCGACTATGCTTTCGACCCATTGCCAAAGGCTTTGTTTAAAGGCAAGGCTAAAGTAAAGCACGATGCCGATGCTTTGATGCGTTCAGGCGATTTTTGGAATCGTTATAGAACGGTAGAACTGACTAAAGGAGAATCGTCTATGAATGCTTTTGTGCACCGCATGGAACAATCTAAAAACTTTAAGTGGCTTATCTTTTGTATCAAAGCTTTAGCCGAAAACTTTATAGAAACGAGCAATTCGCAGCACCCCAGCAAGTTTGATATTGGTCCAGTAAACACCTTAGTATCATCCAATTTCGTAGACGGATTACGCTTTCGTGTAAGTGGAAGAACTATGGCAGCTCTCAATCCGCATTGGTTTTGGGAGGGATATGCAGCATATGGTGTCAAGAGTAAGCAGCCTTATTATGGATGTACCGTAACTTATTCGCTCAATAAAAAGCACAATTCGCCTTTTGAGTTTCCGCAGCGAAACATTGTGTTAGAGTCTTCTTATGATGTAATGTCAACAGCCGATAAGTTTTTGCGCCATAACAAAGACAATGCATTTATGGCTTTCAAGGTGCAAAAGGTAGAACAAATGTACTTTTACAATCGTCAGAAATTATCGTTTGTATACGAAACCGATTGGGGTATGTGTTTCCAGTCGGCTATCAAAACTGAGCAAAACAAGGTGGCAGGCGATTTACATTTTGTGCATTTGAATAGTCAACAAGAAGAGAATAGCCTGCGTACAACCGAGTTACAGGTAGGATTAAGGTATAGTCCGGGCCAAACTTATGTGAATACCAAGCAGCAACGAATGCTCATTAACCTTGATAGTCCAGAGTTTAGTATCACGCATACCATAGGCTTACAAGATGTTTGGGGCGGACAATATCGCCTTAACTATACCGAGATAGGCATGTTTAAGCGTCAATGGCTGGGTAGCTGGGGGTATATGGACGGCAGAATTAACGCTGGCGCACAGTGGAACAAGGTACCTTTCCCATTGCTAATAATGCCCCCTGTCAACCTGTCTTATTTTGAACATACCAACACATTCTCCATGATGCGCAATATGGAGTTCTTAAACGATAGATACTTGTTTTGGGCAGTAGCATGGAATATGAATGGCAAGTTGCTCAATCGTATTCCGCTTGTCAAGCACCTTAAATGGCGCGAATATGTAGCTTTTAAGGGAATGGTAGGAACGTTGACGGATAAAAACAATCCGTTGTTGCTGCAAAATAAGAAAGATGCTATGCTCTTTGCACTTCCTCACGGTTCGTATGTTATGGATAAACATGTGCCTTACATGGAGTTAGTAGCAGGCGTGCACAATATATTCAACTTCTTTGGCATTGATTACGTGCATCGCTTTAACTATAACAATCATCCTGATACCAACAAAAATGGGATAAGATTTACGTTTAAAATGAGCTTTTAGACAAGTTCCTCCCCTCCAACCTCTCAATGGAATTTCGCCCTCACCCCCCCCTCACCAAAAGAGAGGAGAGTATTAAGAACCAGCCTAAACTTATAAAGAGTAAAATAATATGGCAAAAGAACTTAAAAGAAGCTCTTTAGGCTGTTCGTTTAAGATGGGGTTCTTACTCTTTATTTATAACTATTTGGTACATTGAACAATGGCTATTTGCTCATAATTTACGTGTTTTTAGCAACAGATATTGAATTTATAAATGTGCTACATATAAAGATTTATTGTAAAAATATTTCGGAAATGATAAAAGAAATTCTATATATACTAATAAAAAACTTTATCATCATTCATTTTTCCTTCTTTCTTATAGTGTATTTGTAACATTCTATACCTATGTATACTTTAAAAACTTTAGGTATTTGGGCGAATATATGAGCCGTTCTTCCATACAAATGCACATACCTTGCTAATATAAAGAGATTTATACACTTGATAAAAATAATAATTTAATTGAGTAAATACAACCAATGCTACACCATTTCTTACCCAAGATAGCTCTCGTATCAATAGAAAACTTTTATGTGCTAAAATTACTGTTAAATAACAAAAACATATAAAATAGTTGTTATAAAACTTGATAAAATTAAAATAAATACATATATTTGCATATATAGAGAAACAGAACATTAAACTTTAAAAATACGAATCGTATGGCAAAATATAATTTAGTGCAAAAGAAAGAAAAGGAGGCTGCCTACCGTTCGCTTGTAAGTCCTCAGTTAATGGACGAGCTCAAGGAAAAAATTATCAATATAATTCTTGTACAAAAGAAATATAAGGATAAAAAATACTCGGCAAAACTGTTGGCTGACGAACTTGGAACTAATACGCGATACATTTCTGCTGTAGTCAATGTTCGTTTTCATTCCAATTATACTTCCTTTGTTAATAAATTCCGCATTGAAGAAGCAATGACGTTACTTGTAGATAAGCGTTATAAGGATTTGAATATGGAAGATATATCTGATATGGTAGGCTTTTCTAATCGACAATCTTTTTATGCCTCATTCTTTAAAAATAACCATTGTACACCACGTGAATATAAATTGAAACATAGCAAATATTCAGATGAAAATGAGGCTTTAAAGAAGAAAGGGGTTAAAAATAGAGTAAAGAATAAATAAGTTTTTATTATTTTAAATTTTACACAAGTGGGTAAGAAACAACAGTATTCAAACGAGCGTTTTGCTGACTTACAAATGCTACGCTATCGCTTGAATGGATTTGAACATTTATCGCTCAAACAGAAAATATATATATACTTCTTGTCAAAAGCAACACAAGCTGGAAGAGATATTACAACCGACCAGTTTGGTAAATACAACCTAAAGATAAGAAAAGTTTTAGAAGTAATTTATGAAAACTATAAGGGGGCGCGCACAAATAAAGAGTTTTTGGCTTTGGAAGTGTATCTTAAACGGGTATGGTTTTCAAATGGCATCTATCATCACTATGGGTGTGAAAAGATGCTGCCTGGCTTTTCGTCTGCATTCTTCCATGATGCTTTGATGAGCATAGATGAAATTTTGTTGCCTTTACAAAAAGGAGAAAATGTAGAATTGTTATACGAAGAGCTGTATCCTGTTATCTTTGATAGTAAAGTTTTACCCAAACGTGTTAACAAAACCAAAGGTGAAGATTTAGTAAAGACATCAGCTTGTAACTATTATGACGGTGTTTCACAACAAGAGGTAGAGGAGTTTTATGCGAAAATGAAAAAGCCTCATGATGATGAACCTATATCGTATGGACTTAATTCTAAAGTTGTAAAGGACGAAAAGGGTATCATTAAAGAGATAAAATGGACAACCTTCAGTTATTATGGAAAAGCCATTAAGCGTATTACCTATTGGTTGAAAAAGGCAAAGCTCTATGCTGAAAATAAACAGCAACAACACCTTATTGATTTGCTTATAACTTATTATGAAACAGGCGACTTAAAGATTTTCGATAAATATTCTATTGAATGGCTTAAAGAGCAAGAGGGGCAGGTCGATTTTATTAATGGATTTATTGAGGTGTATGGCGATCCGTTAGGATTGAAAGCATCGTGGGAGGGCATTGTAGAATATAGAGATATAGAAGCGACCAAGCGTACGCAACTTATTAGTACCAATGCTCAATGGTTTGAAGACCACTCGCCTGTAGATAGTCGCTTTAAGAAAAAGAAAGTAAAGGGCGTGTCGGCCCATGTTATCTGTGCTGCAATGTTGGGCGGAGACGAATATCCTTCATCTGCTATTGGTATCAACTTGCCCAATGCAGAGTGGATTAGAGCACACTATGGTTCTAAGAGTGTTACTATTGGTAACCTAATAGAGGCCTATAATAAGGCGGCACAGGGCAATGGTATGCAGGAAGAGTTTGTGATTGATGATGATACTCGCAATCTTATTAAGCAATATGGCGATTTGTGCGATGACCTACATACTGACCTGCACGAATGCTTGGGACATGGTAGCGGACAGCTTCTACCTGGTGTTAGCGGTGATGCGCTGAAAGAATATGGTGATACAATAGAGGAAGCACGTGCCGATTTGTTTGGTTTATATTACATTGCTGACCCCAAATTGATAGAACTTGGCTTGCTTCCCAGTGCGGATGCTTATAAATCTCAATACTATATTTATATGATGAACGGACTGATGACACAGTTGGTTCGTATCAAGGAAGGCAACAAAATAGAAGAGGCACATATGCGTAATCGTGCACTGATTGCCCGATGGGTGTTGAGTCATGCCAATGGGACTATTGAAATAATTGGGCGGAAAGATATACAAACTAAAGAGTCAAAGCATTATGTACAAATAAAAGACTATAAAAAACTGCGTGCTTTGTTTGGAAATCTTTTGTCAGAGATACAGCGTATCAAGAGTGAGGGCGACTATGAAGCAGCTCGAAACTTGGTAGAAACGTATGCTGTAAATATCGATTCGGTTTTGCATCATGAGATATTGCATCGTTATCAGAAGTTGAATATTGCTCCTTACAAAGGCTTTATCAATCCTTGGCTCAAGCCGAAATACAATGCCCATGGCGAAATTACAGACATCAAGGTGGATTATACTGAAACTTTTGCACACCAAATGCTGAGATATTCTAAAGAGGCGGAAGCAGATGAAGCGTGATATTAATGAAATAGTGAAAGAGATGAAACTCTCTTTTCGACTGAAAATGAATGGGGTAGCATCGCAGTCTATGCGACAGATGGGGGTTGATTATAAAGTTAACTGGGGATGGTCAATCATTGATTTGCGTAAAATGGCAGCTGAGTATGGCAAAGATTACGATCTTGCTATTGCTTTATGGAAAGAGAATATACGCGAATGTAAAATCTTAGCTACCCTTATTATGCCTCCAGAAAAGATGCTGCCTGAAGTGGCAGATGTATGGATAGAGCAAATACATTCGCAGGATATGGCAGAAATGGTATCATTCAATCTGTTTCAATATCTATCATTTGCACCTGTGTTGGCATATGAGTGTATGGCTTCGGATGATAAAATTAAGCAGATATGTGCTTATCAGGTATTGGCTCGACTATTTATGAAGGGGCAAGAACCTAATGAACGAGGCATCAATGAGTTCTTAGATCAAGTTTCTGTTGCATTGCAGCATAAGGATATGGGAGTGAGACATGCTGCCATGAATAGTGTAATACGCTTTTCAGAGATGAATGATGTGTATAAAAATATGGCAGAAAAAGCACTGAATTTGAGTCTATAACCATTTTAATGCCATTGCATCTTCATTATTTGTAATAAAAATTGTAACTTTGTGGTGTTATAAACAACGAACATGAAAAGAGATATCAGAAAAGCCGTTAGGCAAAAATTGGATGATTATCTTGAAACAAACAATCTTCGCAAAACACCTGAGAGGTATGCTATCCTTGATGCAGTATTTAGTTTAAGGGGGCATTTCTCTATGGAAGAGTTAGACGAATATCTTACTACTAACAACTTTAGAGTTAGCAGAGCTACATTATATAATAACTTACGACTTTTTAAGAAACTACGTTTTGTAGTGTGTCATCGGTTGCAAAATGGCACGCGTTACGAGTCATGTTCTGATGATAAGGAACATTGCCACCAAATATGTACGGTTTGTGGCAGTGTAACAGAGTTTAATAGTTCAGAACTAATAGAAATAGTTAATAACTTAAAACTGAAAAGGTTTAAGAAAGATGGTTTTTCCCTATATATATATGGCATTTGTAGTAAGTGCCAAGCTCAAATAACTCGGCGTAAATCAAACAGACAAAAAACTAAAAAAAATAATATCAATGAGTAAAGGTAAAGTAGATGTCCTCCTAGGTTTACAATGGGGTGACGAAGGAAAAGGTAAAGTGGTAGATGTGCTTACACCTAATTATGATGTAGTAGCACGCTTTCAGGGTGGTCCTAATGCAGGGCATACTCTTGAGTTTGAGGGGCAAAAATACGTTTTACGTAGCATTCCTTCAGGTATTTTCCAAGGTGGAAAGGTTAATATCATTGGCAATGGAGTAGTGATTGCTCCCGATTTGTTTATGAAAGAAGCTAAAGATTTGGAAAAGAGTGGACACGAATTAAAAAATCGTTTGCATATTTCTAAGAAGGCTCATCTTATTATGCCTACTCACAGAGTATTGGACAGAGCATACGAGGCTGCACGTGGTAGGGGAAAAGTGGGCACAACAGGTAAAGGTATTGGTCCTACTTATACAGACAAAACTTCACGTAATGGCTTGCGTGTAGGCGATATTTTAGATCATTTTAAAGAAAAATATGAGGCACACAAGCAGCGTCATTTACAGATATTAAAGGCTCTCAACTTTACTGATTTTGATATAACCGAAACAGAAAAAGAGTGGATGGAAGGCATTGAGTACATAAAGCAATTTAAGTTAGTTGACAGCGAACATGAGGTTAACAACCTGTTGCGCAGAGGAAAGAGTATATTGTGCGAAGGTGCTCAGGGTACAATGTTGGATGTTGACTTTGGTAGCTATCCTTTCGTAACATCTTCTAATACCATTTGTGCAGGTGCATGTATAGGTCTTGGCTTGGGGCCTAACAAGATAGGAAATGTTTATGGCATCATGAAAGCCTATTGTACACGTGTAGGTTCTGGCCCATTCCCAACAGAATTGTTTGACGAGGTAGGCAGAAAAATCCGTGATTTAGGTCATGAGTATGGTGCTGTTACTGGTCGTGAACGTCGTTGTGGCTGGGTTGATTTAATTCAACTTCGCTATTCTATTATGGTTAATGGTGTAACTCACTTAATTTTAATGAAGAGTGATGTACTCGATTCTTTCGATACCATTAAAGCTTGTATAGGATATACCTTGCCTGATGGCATCGAGACAACCGAATTGCCGTTTGAACTTGAGGGTGTAAAACCTATCTATAAAGAATTTGAAGGCTGGAAGACAGATATAACAAAGGTAACTAAGGAAGAAGAACTTCCACAGGCATTCAAGAATTATATCAAGTTTTTGGAAGACTTCCTCGAAACTCCTATCTCAATAGTTTCAATCGGTCCAGACAGAGAACAAACGATTATCAGAAAATAAACGGGGAAGAAATATAATGGCAAACAAACCAAGTATTGTAAAAGGAACGCGCGACTTCTCTCCTATTGAAATGGCTAAGCGCAATTATATCTTCAATACCATAAAAGAGGTTTATGCTCTTTATGGTTTTCAACAGATAGAAACACCTTCACTCGAAGCCTTACAAACCTTGATGGGTAAGTATGGTGAAGAAGGCGACAAGTTATTGTTTAAGATACTAAACTCTGGAAACTTTATCAACAAAATAAACGATGAGGAGCTGCTTGAGCGCAATACGCTCAAGTTGTCATCTAAGATTTGTGAGAAAGGTTTGCGTTATGACCTTACTGTACCCTTTGCACGTTACGTTGTAATGCATTACGATGAGTTGCACTTCCCATTTAAGCGTTATCAGATTCAGCCTGTTTGGCGAGCTGACCGTCCACAAAAAGGTCGTTATCGCGAGTTTTATCAATGCGATGCTGATGTGGTTGGGTCTAATTCTTTGCTTAATGAAGTAGAGTTGATGCAAATAGTTGATACGGTTTTTCAACGTTTTGGGATACGTGTATTGCTCAAAATTAATAACCGTAAAATACTAACTGGTATGGCAGAGGTCATTGGCGCAGCTGATAAGATTGTGGATATTACCATTGCTATAGACAAGTTAGAGAAGATAGGGCTTGAAAATGTAAACAAAGAATTGGCTGAAGTCGGTATTTCATCCGATGCCATTGAGAAATTACAGCCTATCATAACCCTTAAGGGTTCTAATGATGAAAAACTTTCAATTATTAGCAAAGTATTGAAAGAGAGTGAAATGGGTATGAAAGGTGTAGAGGAAACCGCTTATATACTTGATACCTTAAAGAAAGTTGGTTTACATAATGAAATAGAACTTGACCTTACATTAGCTCGTGGACTCAATTATTATACGGGAGCTATCTTTGAGGTTAAAGCCTTGGATGTAGAGATAGGAAGCATTACAGGTGGAGGGCGCTACGACAATCTGACAGGTATTTTTGGTATGCCAGGTTTAAGTGGAGTAGGTATTTCGTTTGGTGCTGATAGAATTTATGATGTGCTCAATACTTTAGCTCTTTATCCTAAAGAGACAATGAATACCACTCAGTTGTTGTTTATCAACTTTGGTGAAAAAGAAATGGCTTATTGCTTGCCACTTGTAAAAGCGGCTCGTGAGCAAGGCATTAGTGCAGAACTATTCCCTGATGCTGTGAAGATGAAGAAGCAAATGAGCTATGCCAATGCCAACAATATTCCATTTGTGGCTTTAGCTGGTGAAAATGAGATAAGTGAAAACAAAATTACACTTAAAAATATGCTGTTGGGTGAACAGAAATTAATAGCTGTCACCGACCTTGTAAAATATATAAAAGAGGGTTAATAGCCCTCTTTTTTTTAGTACGCTCGGCATGAGCATTATCTAACGGGTGGTAAACATCTAACATAAGCCGCCTTTCATAAAAACAAATAACCCTTATATGCTGCCAAACATATAAGGGTTATTTGTTTTTATGAAAGGCGGCTAATGTTGGATGTTTACAGTGAAAATAATTTAGTTAGCAAACATTACTCAGACGTTACCTATGATGAAATAGGGTAACAATTTGGTAACTGAACTTTAGAGCAGATTTACATATTATGCCCCTTTTAGCAAAAAATACTTCTACGTAAATCATTTCATTTCTTGCTCATTATCAGTTCGTTTACACCAACTTCGATGTATCTTTTTTTCAAGAATTAGTAGGAAAGCAAAAAGCAGAATTGATAAGTAAATTAGAAAAAGTGAATAAAAACTGTTAAGTGATTTTAGGAAAATACAAACTCCATGAGATTAATGAACAAACTCATTGTAATTGGCACACAAACTCCATGGTTTTGTTGTAGAAACTCCATGAAATTGAGTCTTAACCTATACAATAGTATAAATGTCTTCAATATGAATAAGTTTATGAGGAGGTAGATACCGAAATACAAACAAGAAAAGAAGTGATAAAGATAGGTTTATTGCACCAGTTTATGTAAAAAAGAAGAACCGTCCTTTAGCTATTTTCATGGCAAATGCAGGTGGGTGCATGGGATAATGCAAAGAAAATGGTAGAAGAGGGGCATTTTGGCGGAAAGGAATCTGAATGCCACAAAGCTACCGTTGTGGGTAACACGGTTGGAGATCCTTTCAAAGATACAAAAGTACTAAGGTTGAATATTTTTATCAAACTGATGTCAATGATTAGCATTATTATGGCAGGCTTAACCGCTGCTTTGATTTGATAGAATATGGGAAGTAGTTGACAAGTTGGCGAAACATAAATAATAGCTTTTGTTTGATGAGATTAATTATAGCATGGGCTATTTTTAGGTGCAGATGTCATCATTTATAGATAATAATGAAAAAATATTCATACTAATTTGATAAAATAATGTAGAAAACTACTTTTTTTTCTTACTTTTGTAAAAATAAAATTTTAAACCTAAAGAAATGGAATCTACTACAAACCATATAGGAAGTAATGTGCAACAGCATCATGCTCACCATCATAGTCATCATCATACACATTATCATGTAGATCAAAAAATAAGGATGAAGAACAGACGATTATCAGCAAGGGAGAGAGGTAAATTTATTAGTAACATTCTCTTTGTATGTCTTTCTATCATTGCTATCATCATTATGATATTTGTTGTATGGATGTATTCTGTAGAATAAATGTAGGACAATTAACGAGTAGACTGGCTTATAAGTTAACAATATGTTTTTTTAGAAACGTGTCAACTCTATCAACTTGTAACCTTATCAACTAGTAAACTATTAACTTGTCAAATTTACAACTAAAAAAAAAACTCAAAATAAGTTTTAATTAGTAAATATTTTTTATATCTTTGCATCGTTCTATAACAAAAGAATAATGAGAAGATACGTTCCGACACTAATACTAAACTCGTTGACAACGTTAACCTCGTCAACATGTTTTTTACTTCTCTTTGAATAGACTTAACCAAAACAAATAAAAAATATGTTTAAAAATCATCCAAAAGGTCTGTTGCAGGCCGCACTAAGTAATATGGGCGAAAGATTCGGATATTATATTATGATAGCCGTTCTTGCACTTTTCCTTTGTTCAAAGTTCGGATTATCCGATGAAACATCAGGCCTTATATTCTCTTTTTTCTTAGCAGCCATCTATGTGATGAGTCTTGTTGGAGGTATTATTGCTGATAAAACACAAAATTATCAACGTACTATTGAGAGTGGACTTATTATTATGGCATTTGGGTATGTGGCATTATCCTTCCCCGTAGCAATTACTCCTGAAAATAATACTTTCTGGCTTGTCTTTACTATTATTGCACTTTTACTTATTTCTTTTGGTAATGGTTTGTTTAAGGGTAACCTGCAAGCTATCGTTGGACAGATGTATGATAACTTTGAAGCAGAAGCTGCAAAGGAGTCTCCCGAGAAATTAAAGTGGGCTCAAGGACAGCGCGACTCTGGTTTCCAAATATTTTATGTATTTATCAACATAGGTTCGTTAATTGCTCCTTTCTTAGCTCCTCTTCTTAGAAACTGGTGGTTGGGAACGAAAGGATTTACATACAACGCAGACCTTCCACGTTTGTGCCACGATTTTATCAATGGCAATATTGGTAACCAACTTACTAACTTGCAAACATTAGCTGAGCAAGTAGGAGGAAATGCAAGTGATTTGGTCAACTTTTGTCCTAACTATCTTGATGCTTTCAATACAGGTGTGCACTATTCATTTATTGTGAGTGTGCTAATGATGATTGTTTCATTGGCTATCTTCATGGTTAACAAACGTAAGTTCCCAATGCCTGGTAAGAAAGAAGAAACCGTATCAAAAAGTTATACTCCTGAAGAGAAAACTGCAATGGCAGGTGAAATAAAGCAACGTATGTATGCACTGTTCGCAGTATTAGGTATCAGTGTATTTTTCTGGTTCTCATTCCACCAGAACGGTCAGAGTTTATCATTCTTTGCTCGCGACTTTGTTAAAACCGATACTGTTGCTCCAGAGATATGGCAATGTATCAATCCTTTCTTTGTTATAGTCCTTACTCCTGTTATTATGTGGCTTTTCTCTTACTTCTCAAAGAAAGGAAAACCAATTTCAACACCAAAGAAGATAGCTATAGGTATGGGTATTGCAGGTTTGGCATACTTGTTCTTGATGGTTCTTTCTATTGTTTACAATTATCCTTCTGCAACAGAATTTAGAGACCTTGCTCCTGTTGCAAGTGCTGCTGCAAAAGCTGCTCCATGGGTTCTGATATTAACTTATTTCTTCCTTACTATGGCAGAATTGTTTATCTCTCCACTTGGTTTGAGCTTTGTAAGTAAAGTTGCTCCAAAGAGTATGCAGGGATTATGTCAAGGGCTTTGGCTTGGAGCTACTGCAGTAGGAAACTGTTTTTTGTGGCTCGGCCCATTGATGTACAACAAATGGGATATTTGGGAATGCTGGTTAGTATTCGCCATTGTATGTTTTATATCTATGGTAGTAATGCTTTCTATGCTGAAATGGCTTGAGAAAGTTACCGACTAATAGTGTATAAAATTTTATTCCATAAGTAATATTTTTATAGGCTTGCTCTATGAATTACCATAGTATATATATATATAAGTAATTAATTTTTACGGAACAGTGTTATTAATAAAAATAAATATTATAATTAAATTTGGAGGAAATAACTATGAATGATCCGAATGCAACCTTATCTTTTGTACAAGCTGTAAAGCAAGTATTAAACAACTATGCTAACTTTTCAGGTCGTGCACGCCGTTCTGAATATTGGTATTATGCGCTTTTCTCTATGATAGTAGCATTTATTGCACAGGTGTTAGATCTTATTCTCGGATTGAATATTGAAGGAATAGGGTATGGATATCTTTATATTATTTGCGCTTTAGCTTTAATAGTACCAAGTCTTTCAGTTTCTGTTCGTCGTTTGCATGATATTAACAAGAGTGGTTGGAACCTTTTATGGGGTCTTATACCTATTATTGGAGGTATTTTGTTGATAGTATGGTTTTGCAAAGATTCTATTCCAGAGACTAATAAATATGGCTTCTCTCCTAAATATCAATCAGTAGAAGAATAAACTTATATAGTGATATAAAAATAAAGCTCCATGACAAGAATATTTGTTATGGAGCTTTTAGGATGATTCTATAAATAATCACCGTAAAGTTTTTATGTCAGTTGTTTCACGTTTTGTTATCTTGTGGGTTCTTTTTGGTTCAACTTACTTATTTCTTTTCCTTCTTATTCCTTTAATTATTCTATTTAATATTCCAAGTCTTTCTATGTTGTTCTTAGCAATTAGTTATAAAATAGAAAGGAAAAAAAAAGATTTTTTTCAGTAAGCCATTCATCATTTCAATTATGAATTGTGAATTAAGACTTATGAATTGTTAAGATGTATGCACTTAGTAGAACCAAGATGCCTGCAACTGGCTTATCCCATGTAAGTATATCTTGATCAATATAAATAGCGATGAGTGAAGCTACTACAGGTTGAAGATTAGTATAGATACTTACCGTGGTAGCTTGCAGGTAACGCATGGCATATGGTATGGCAAAGAAGCCCAATACTGTTGCAAAGACAACAATAAAGGTTATTTCGGCGATGCCACTCCATGCTACTTGTGAAGAGAATAGCTTCTGTTGACTGAACTCTGGAGCTGCAAAGGGGAGTACTGCGATAGTAGAAATGAGGAATATCCACTTCATCTGTGTTACCGCTGTATATTTCTGTGATACGTTGCGTGTTATCAATAAATAAACTACCCATGTGAGCAAACTCAATATCGTCAATGTGATGCCCCATATATCGTTGACTCCTTTGCCACTTTGCCAGCTCATAAACACCATTAATAAAGCTCCAGCAATACCAATGAGTACACCGATAGTTTTCATTCTGTTAATGCTTTCTTTTAAGAATATAGCAGCCATGAGCATGGTAGCCATTGGAGTAAGTGTGGCAATGAGAGAGAAATAAACGGGGGTGGTATATACTAAAGCCCATGCAGTAAGTGTTTGTGATATTACAAAACCTAATAAGCCGCCTAATATGATGATGAATAAATCTTTCTTTTCTACATGTTCTTTTGGCAAAAATATACTGATGCACCAGAAGATGACAGCGGCTCCCAAACACCGCATAAACATATAAACCATGGGGGTTACCCATTCATCTAATAATAGTTTGGTTACTGGGACACCTAAGCCAAATATTACGTTGGCTGCTATAATGGCAGTATGTGCTGAAATCTTGTTTTGTACGTTTACGTTGGATGCGTGAATCATTTCGTAGTTCTTTAGTTTATGAGTTTATAAGTTTTTTTTTAGTTGATAAGTTATTAATTGGCGAGTAGTTAGGTCTGTATAAATTACTACTATTGTATATTATGAGTAAATTTTATGAAATACGTTTTGTTATCTTGTGGGCTCTTTTTATATAAAACAGGCTGCGCCTCAACAATTCAAACAAGTTTGATTGTATTCGGCTTGCTCCGTTTTTGGTTCAATTTTCTTGTTCGCTCAGTAGTATAGATTGCTATACTACTTCACCCACAAACAAATTGACCTCAAAAATAGTCTCACAATCTGTCAAAGCTAATTTATACAACCAGTCGTAAATTATTTTTTTTGCAAATATAGTAGTATTTTTTCATAAAGGTAGGGCAAGTTAATTTAAAATGATATATTTGCATGATACTTAGCCCTAAAATGAGATGAATATAGAACAAATATGGAATCCTGATAGTTGTCAACAAGAAGTGATAAATGCCACTGGTGGATATCATTTGGTTTTGGCTCCTCCTGGATGTGGCAAAACACAAATACTAACAGAGCGTATACGGCAGGCACATAAGCAGGGAGTAGCATACGAACAGATGTTATGTCTCACGTTTACAAACCGAGCTGCACGTGGTATGCGTGAACGTATTGCTGCCAATATAGAAGAAGAAGAGGTAGAAAAGGTGTATGTAGGTAATGTACACAGGTTTTGTTCTAAGTTATTGTTTGACAATTTAATTATACCTGCCGAGAGTTCGGTAATTGATGATGACGATGCTGTCAGCATTATAGCACGTTACTGTGATGAAGATGAAATAAGCGTAAAGGCAAATTATCGCAAACGGCAGGAGTATTTAGCGGTAATTCAGTTTGCTGGACTGATGTACCAAATAATACATCATCATCCTAAAGAACTTCGATTACATCCTAATAGTATTACCCAAACGGATGTGGTAGCCATGAGAAAAGTGTGTCAGGTGCAGCAGCTCCAGTTTACTTCTGATATGATGATAGATATGTATCTGCATGATGATGTATACGAAGATATGCTAAAGAATGATGCCTATGATATAGGTAGTCAGGTTGATATTGGAACATTGCTAAGAAAAATGAAACAGGCTTATTATTACCAGAAATATAAAAAGGATAATAAATTACTTGATTTTGAAGATTTACTCTTGCTAACTTACGATGCCTTAGTTGACGATAAAGAAAAAAATATATTAAGATATAGTTGGATACAGGTAGATGAAGTGCAAGACCTCAATCCCATGCAGTTGGCTATCATTGACTTATTAACAAGTAAAGACTTTAATACCGTGATGTATTTGGGTGATGAGCAGCAAGCCATCTTCTCATTTATGGGAGCCAAAATGAGTACAATCGAATTGTTACAACAGCGTTGCAAAGACCAGCTACATCGTTTGTTTGTTAATCATCGATCTCCAAAATATCTGCTTGATGTATTTAATACCTATGCCGAAAAGCAATTGGATATTGATAAAAACATTCTGCCAACAACAGATTATGAGCCCAAACGAACAGGAAACGAATTGGTATTATTTTCAAGCGAACAGACAGAAACTGAATATAAGGATGTAGCTAAT
This sequence comes from uncultured Prevotella sp., assembly GCA_946999045.1. GTDB lineage: Bacteria > Bacteroidota > Bacteroidia > Bacteroidales > Bacteroidaceae > Prevotella. Next base: position 8,716 of record CAMQBR010000018.1, on the reverse strand, counting down.
GTGGTAAAACGATTGTGTAACGAATATGAAACAGATACCACGGCAGTAATAGTAAGTGCCAATGCTGATGCCGAGTTGATGAGCAAGGAACTAACAAACATAGGGCAGGCTCATTTTAAGGTGTCGGGCGAAGACTTGTTTGTATCTCCATGTATAAAATTGTTGCTGGCACACCTTAATATTTTGAGTAATGAACATAACTTTATTGGTTGGGCTCGATTACTGAAAGGCTTACGTGTATTTGAAACAAATGCAGCGGCTCGCAGCTTTGTTAGCGGACTACTGGAGCGTGCTATGTTGCCATCCGACTTCTTGTTGTATCAAAAATCCACTTATGTTCAGATGTTTGTGCAGTGTTATGAGCAACAAGACATAGTGGTGTTTGATACTGAAACCACAGGACTGAATGTTTTTGAAGATGATATACTGCAGATAGCAGCAGTTAAGATACGACAAGGACAAATAGTGCCAGACTCTGCCTTTGTGGTATTTATGGAAACGAATAGAGAAATTCCTAAAATGTTGGGAGATATAGTGAACCCTATTATAGAGGAAAGGAGGCATCACGAGCTATTAAGTCATGCAGAAGGCTTAAAAAAGTTTATGAAGTATGTGGGCGATAGTATACTTTTGGGGCATAATGCCGATTATGATTATCATATATTAGACTTTAACTTACAACGCTATCTTCCTGAAGTTCATCTACATGAGCAAAGTTCTCGTTATTTTGATTCGTTGAAACTTATTCGATTATTAGAACCTAATCTTAAAGAATATAAGTTGAAGTATTTGCTATCGGTATTGAACTTGGAAGGCGAAAATTCTCATTTAGCCGATGCTGATGTCAATGCTACGTGCAGTGTGGTGCGATATTGTTATGGTAAAGCTAAATTATTGATACCATCACAATTAGAATGGATGCAGCATCCTCGGTTTCAAAAAAGGGTAGAGGTGCTTAGAAATAATTATCTACCTATTTATAAAGCTGCAAAAAAAACACTTTATGTGCGTACGCAAGTAGATGCGAAACCTGCGTTGATTACAGAGATAATGCGTTTTTATCAATATTTGTTGGATGAAAAAATGATAGAACCGCAGCTTCGATTGCATTACATTATACGTTTTCTGTTGGGCGATATGATACATAACCATGCTACTCCTTCGTTGATAGAGCAATTGCATTCGCACATTACAGAACTCAATACGTTGAAAGAAGCCGACTTATGTAACAGTAAAACCTTGGATGAACGTGTGTTTGTTACCACTGTGCACAAAGCTAAAGGCTTAGAGTTTGATAATGTGATTATATTTGATGCCATTGATACCCGTTATCCTAATTATTATAACAAGGATATTCCACAACTAGTAGCAGAGGATAAACGTAAGTTTTATGTAGCAATGACACGTGCCAAAAAACGATTATATGTGGTATGGTCGCATAACAAATGTGATTATCATAATATTTTGCAGCCACGAAAACTCACTCCTTTTATGAAACAAATAGAGAAGTCTTTTACGAGTGTATAGGAGTTAACTTGAGTTATTAGGAGCTAAAAAGGTTCTTCCGCTAAATGAATAGATAGGAAATAAAAAAAATATATTTCTTATATGGTAAAAATAAGGGCTCTTCTGTTAAATACGTAGACGCTTGTCATGTAGAGTGTCTGTGCATTTAACAAAAGAACCCTTATTTTTACTCCCTTTTAACTTCTTTATTACTTCTATTTACTCCTCTAAAAAGTTTTACTCTTTTGTAGGAATATTCTTTAAGATTTCAAGTAAATGATCCCAAACCATTTGAACGGTAGGGATAAGCAAACGCTCATCTGGAGTATGAACATATTGTAATGTAGGACCGAAGCTTACCATATCTATATGTGGGTAACGTTCTGAAAACAAGCCACACTCTAATCCTGCATGAATGCCCAATACCTCGGGCTCCTTGTTAAACAACTTCTTGTATGCATCTACCGTAATCTTTACCATTTTGCTGTTAGGATTCATATTCCAGGCAGGATAGCCATCGGTTTGTTCCACCTTAGCTCCAGCCAACTGGTAAGCAGCTTTTACCGTATTGCACATATTATCCAAGTTACTCATAACGTTACTACGTTGTGAAGATAATATCTCTACCTCATCCTCGGTTGTCTTGATAGCTGCAATATTGCTAGATGTTTCTACTAATTTAGCCAAAACAGCATCTTGACACATGGCAAAGATACCATTATCAACTGCTTGAAGAGCTAAAATAAGTTTGGTACTAACCTCTTTTGGAAGCACTTTGCAAGCCTCTGAGCTCTCCATTTTGAATACCATTGTGGTATCTGTTACATGGAATTCATCTTCTACTTCGTTTTGGAAGATATTCCAATCAGCACGTACTTGCTCTTTTACATCATTAGGTACTGCAAAGATAACTTTGCCATCGCGAGGAATAGCGTTGTGCATCTTACCACTATTAAAGCTACCCAAGCGTAAATTATACTTCTCTTGTTCGTTGAAGAGGAAGCGGGTTAAAATCTTAATAGCATTGGCACGTTTCTTATTAATGTCATCGCCAGAGTGCCCTCCAACCAATCCTTTTAAGGATATTTGCAGGAAGAAGTAATCTTGAGGAGCTTCTTCTGCTTGATAATTAAAGGTAGCAATGGTGCTACGACCGCCTGCACAGCTAACAAATATCTTGCCTTCGTTCTCAGAATCTAAGTTGATAAGGTAGTTACCTGTCATAAAACCTGCCTTCATGCCCAATGCTCCAGTAAGTTGAGTTTCCTCGTCTACGGTGAATACGCATTCTATCGGACCGTGTTCTATATCGTCAGAATCGAGAATAGCTAACTCAATAGCCACACCAATACCATCATCAGCACCCAGAGTAGTGCCTTTTGCGGTAAGCCATTCACCGTCAATATAGGTTTGAATAGGATCGTTGTCAAAGTCAAACTCTACATCAACCAACTTATCGCAAACCATATCTATATGGCTTTGTAGGATAATTGTTGCCCTGTCTTCGTAACCTTTGGTCGCAGCTTTGCGAATAATAACGTTACCAGTTTCATCAACTTTAGTATCTAAGTTGTGGCTCTCACCAAACTTTTTAAGATAAGCAATCATTTTCTCCTCACGTTTTGATGGACGAGGAATCTGATTTATTTTAGCAAATTGTTCAAAAACTCTTCTGGGTCTTAAGTCTTTCTTTTCCATAATATTTTAAGTTTTTTTATTTTGTTTATTGCTTTATTTCTACTAACTTTGCCACATAAAAGTTACAAAGTATAGTGCAAATATAGTGAGAAATGTTGAAAGCGTTACTTTTAAGCATGTTAATAATTGCAATTTGTTTTGTATTACTGGGTATAAAACTTCTATTTCGTAAGAATGGAGAGTTTACATCCCAACATATTCATGACAGTAAAGCAATGAAAAAACGTGGCATTCATTGTGTCATTGAGCAAGATAAAGAGGCACGAATGAAAGGAAAAGCATATTAAATAATTATTAATTCATAATTATCAATTTATAATTAAGAGTTTTGCTATATTATTTATAGGTGTTATTTTTTTTCAACTTATTATTTGTATTTTGGCGTAAACAATTAAAATTATCATACAAAAAAATGAACAAAACAAATATCCGTTTGATTACTGTTGCAGCATTGGCAGCATTAACATTATCTGCTTGCGACAAGTCTAAAGCACAAGTAGATAGTAAGGAAGAGCAAGCTACTTCAACTGCTTCTTCTTTAAAGATAGCATACGTTGAGGTTGATAGTATCATGGCGCAGTATAAATTTTGCAAGGAGTATAGTTTGATACTCCAGAAGAAAGGCCAGAATATTCAAAACACTTTAGCGGGTAAGCAAAGACAAATAGAGCAGGCTGCTGCTAATTTCCAACAAAAGTTGCAACAAAATGCTTATACACGTGAGCAAGCTGAGTCTATTCAGGCAGGATTGCAGAAGCAAAGTGTTGACTTGCAAGCCTTAAACCAACGTTTAAGCAACGAGTTTCAAGTTGAAACAGATAAATACAACAAGGCATTACGCGATTCTATTCAGCACTTCTTGGCTATATATAATAAGGATAAGAAATACAGCTTAATTTTGTCTAAGGCAGGCGATAACCTCTTATATGCCGACAAAGCATATGATATTACAAAGGATGTTATTGCAGGATTGAATAAAGCCTACAAGTCTCTGGACAATAATAAAGGTGCAAAGAAATAATTTTTTTTTTTTACAAAATAATTGGCGGCTCATCCTCTATCTATGGGGGTGAGCCGTGAATGTTTTGCATAGTAGTAATATCGAAATATCAAAAAGCTATTTATCCTTAATTTAGGTTCTTCCGTTAAATGCGTAGACGCTTAGTACCGCCCTAATAAATAAAAAAGAAGATATGATGAAACCTATCAGAATAGAAACCACATCTGCCAATGGTAGCAAACTCAACCTTGAAGCACTCTATCAGATTGCCCCCTCGTGCTTTACCGAAGAGAAAGACGAAAAGACGGGTACTGTCAAGCATGTCGTGAATTTTAAGACCCTGCGCCAACTTCTTGGCGACGACGCTGTGGAAGACAGCGAGGAGATGTACCAGTTTACATGGCCAGGCAAACAGGCTGCTCGTCGTGAGGCTGCTACACCTATTACCGACACCTTGCGCCCAGTGCCCGAAGACTCTGTGGATTGGGACACAACAGAAAACCTCTACATAGAGGGTGATAATCTGCGTGTGCTCAAGCTCTTGCAGAAGAGTTATATGGGCAAGGTGAAGATGATATACATCGACCCTCCTTACAATACGGGCAACGACTTTGTGTACCATGACGACTTTAAGACCTCTCTTGCCGACGAAGAGCTTGCCGCTGGCAATATCGACGAAGAGGGGCTGCGCTATCGCAAGAATTTTGATAACAACGGTCGCTTCCACTCCGATTGGTGCTCCATGATGTATAGCCGCCTGCTCGTGGCTCGCTCGCTGCTAACGGAAGATGGGGTTATCTTTATTTCTATTGATGACCACGAAGTGCATAACCTCCGCAAAATTTGTGATGAGGTGCTTGGAGCGGGGAATTTTGTGGCGGAATTTAATTGGAGAAAGAAGACCGGTGCAAATGATGCCAAAGATATAGCTGTAGTTACAGAGGCAATCCTATTGTATGCAAAGAATCATGAACAGACAATAAAAGAGGAGATTTGGAAAAGAGATGAGGAGTCAATAGATCAAGATAGGTATAATTTAACTGATGAGTTTGTCAATGAGAGGGGAAAGTTCTATTATGATACACTTGACAGAGGAGGACTACAGTATTCTGATTCTTTGAACTATGGTATAGAAGCTCCTGATGGTGGAATTATTTATCCAAACGGAAGAGATTCCTTTGTCAATGATGGTTGGATATGGAAATGGAATAAGGAGAAAGTTAAATGGGGTTTAGAAAATAAATTTGTATCGTTCGTGAAGTCATCGAAAAGTAAGGGCTCGGCGTATACTATTAAATACAAGGTCTATCAGTTGGTAGATAATGAAGGTAGGGTTAGAGAAAAGTCAGGTCGCGCATTTATGAATTTAATACTGAATCCTATCAATCAGATTGGGAATAAGGAAATGAAAAATTTGTTTGAGGGAGGTAAACCTTTCTCAAATCCAAAGCCTATTGGTCTTATCAAGTTTTTACTTGATATAATCAAAACTCCCGATTCCCTTATCCTCGACTTCTTTTCCGGCTCTGCCACAACAGCTCATGCGGTGATGAAGCTAAATGCAGAGGACGGTGGTAAGCGTAAGTATATCATGGTGCAGTACGATGAGGATACGCCCGAACAGAGCGAAGCTCGAAAGGCTGGATACAAGACTATTCCCGAGATAGCTAAGGAGCGTATCCGCCGTGCGGGAAAGAAGATAAAAGAAGAATCGCCATTAACTACACAACACCTTGACACTGGCTTTCGTGTGTTCCGCCTTGATGGCAGCAACTATGAGGACGTAACGAAGCAGCCCAGCGAATACGACCAGCAGACGCTCGACCTCTTTGCCGACAACATCAAAGCCGACCGTACCGACCTCGACCTTCTCTTTGGGGCTATGCTCTCGTGGGGTGTGCAGCTCTCAAAGCCTATGACGACCGAGGAAGTGGACGGCTGCAAGATATACACCGTAGACGGCAACAGCCTCGTGGCATGCTTTGCGGAGAACATCACCGAGAATGTGGCAAAGGCTATGGCTGATAAGCTACCCGTGCGCGTACTCTTTCGCGACAGCTGCTTCGGCGAGGACAAAACCAAAATAAACATCTTTGAGCTATTCAAGCAGAAATTAAACTGGGACGATAAAGAGGCAAAAGAGAATATCAGAGTGATTTGATTGGCTATGGACGAGAATAACAAGATATTGATATATACTGGTCAAGATGGTTTGACCAAGATAGATGTGAAACTTGAGGAGGACACGCTGTGGCTAACTCAAGCACAGATGTGCGAGCTTTATCATACGTCGAGAACAAATGTGGTGGAACATATCAAACACATATATGAGGAAGGCGAATTACAGGAAGCGGCAACCTGTCGGACTTTCCGACAGGTTCGCCAAGAAGGCAGCAGGATGGTAAATCGTGAGATACCTTATTACAACTTGGATATGATTATTGCCTTAGGCTATCGTGTGCGCAGCATCATTGCTACACGTTTCCGCCAGTGGGCAACTATCAGGCTGAAAGAATACATCACCAAAGGCTTTACGCTCGATGATGACCGTCTGAAGAAATTGGGTGGTGGCGGCTATTGGAAAGAATTGCTGGAGCGCATTCGCGACATTCGTTCCACGGAGAAGGTGATGTATCGGCAAGTGTTGGAGATCTATGCCACCAGTATAGACTATGACCCGCGTGCAGCGGTATCGCAGAAGTTCTTTCAAAAGGTGCAAAACAAGATACATTATGCCATTCATGGGCATACGGTAGCTGAACTCATTGTGGAGCGTGCAGATGCTGAAAAAGATTTTATGGGATTGCTCACGTTTAAAGGCAATCAGCCCACGCTAATAGAAGCTCGCACGGCTAAGAACTATCTCAACGAGAAAGAACTTCGCGCTATGGGGCAGTTGGTATCGGGTTATCTCGACTTTGCAGAGCGTCAAGCCGAGAAAGAACAACCTATGACGATGAACGACTGGGCAAACTATCTGGACAGAATACTCACTATGTCTGGTGAGCAATTGTTGCAAGATGCAGGCAAAGTGTCGCACGAAGACGCCATGGAGCACGCCACAACCGAATATCGTAAATACAAGCAACGCACCATCAGCGACGCTGAGCGAGATTATCTCAATGCTATTAAACGTTTGGGGAATATCAATAAAAAAGAAAGTGAGCATGAAGATTAAATACAAACACCAAGGATTTCAAGTAGAGGCTGTGCGCAACGTGGTGCGCGCCTTTGAGGGACAGCCCTATTGCGACAGTGCCAACTACATTATGGACTGGGGCACTCAAAAGCAATTGTTTGAATCGGGGTTTGGTAATGCACCTCTTAAGCTCGATCGCGCTGACATCAAAGAGAATGTGCGCACTATTCAGATGGAGCAAGGACTGAAGCCTATTGACCACCTTGAGGGCGAAGGCATCAATCTCACTATTGAGATGGAAACGGGTACGGGTAAGACCTATACCTACATCAAGACGATGTACGAACTGAACAAGCATTACGGCTGGAGCAAGTTTATCATTGTGGTGCCCAGTGTGGCTATTCGTGAAGGCGTGTATAAGAGTTTCGAGACCATGCAAGACCACTTTGCCCATGAGTATGGCAAGCGCATGCAGTATTTCATTTATAACTCTAAGCAACTCACCAAGATAGACAGCTTTGCCAGCGACAACAACCTGCACGCCATGATTATCAATACGCAGGCTTTCAACGTTTCATTCAATGAGGACAAGAACAAAGAAGGGCGCAGTGGAGATGCCGCCGCACGTATCATCTTCTCAAAGCGAGAAGAGTTTGGTTATCGTCGCCCAATAGACGTATTGGCAAAGACGCACCCAGTCATGATAATTGATGAGCCACAGAGTGTGCTTGGTGCCAATGTTCACAATTCCACTCGAAAAGGTATCAAACTTTTTAATCCACTCGCCTTGCTGCTCTATTCTGCCACTCACCGCGAGGTAATGAACATGGTGTACCGCCTTGATGCCATTGATGCCTACAACAAGAAGTTGGTGAAAAAGATAGAGGTAAAGGGCATTCGCCAAGTGGGAAGTACTGCTACCAATGGTTTTCTCTATCTTGATGAGATTGTGGTAAGCAAAGGTAAGAATCCGCAGGCACGTATCATCTATGATATTATAGGCAACACGGGCAACGTGCGTCAGACTACCAAGCTGGTGAACGAAGGTTTCGACCTCTATGAACAGAGCGGACAGATGGCAGAGTATCGTGATAACTATGTAGTGGAGCGTATAGACGGACGTGCAGGCAGCGTGAAACTTCTCAATGGCATGACTCTCTATGAGGGAGATTCGCAAGGAGAGGTTACCGAAGATATTATGCGCAGAATACAGATACGCGAAACCATCAAGACGCATCTTGAGCGTGAGCGTCAGCTGTTTCCTAAAGGTATTAAAGTGTTGAGTTTGTTCTTCATCGATCATGTGGAGAACTATCGTACATACGATGAAGAGGGCAATGGCAAAGGCAAGTTTGCTAAGATGTTTGAGGAAG
>CAMQBR010000017.1 GCA_946999045.1 uncultured Prevotella sp. | reverse complement strand
TGTCTCTCAGGCACTTGGAGTTCTTACAAGAATTTATGCTGCGGAATTAAGGTTATAAAGGAATAAGCAATAGACTATAAAAAGCATATAAGGCAGAATATTTCTTTATATAAAAAGTGTAAGGTGAAGATTTTTTATGTAAGTTTGCGTGGAGATAATATTCACCCATATTGTGTAACATTATCAATTGTTTTTTTTCAATGGACAAAACAATAAATAAATTTATGGCAGTAACTTACCGCTTATATGCGGTAAAGGGAAACGAAACAGAATTGATAGAAGAGGCCACCGAAGATTTGCCTTACCAGTTTATTAGTGGTTTTAATACTACTTTAAAAAGTTTTGAGCAAGAAGTATTAAAACATCAAAAGGGCGAGGAGTTTGATATTTCACTTACAGCAGAACAGGCATATGGTGCTTATGATGAGGAGCGTATATTTAATTTGGATAAAAATATCTTTATGGTGAATGGTACTTTTGATGACAAGAATATCTATAAAGGGGCAATAATTCCTCTGCAAAATGAGAGTGGTGTGCGCTTTATGGCTACTGTTTTATTGGTTGATGAACATAGTATCAAGGTAGATTTAAATCATCCGTTGGCTGGTAAGTATTTGCATTTTCAGGGAAAGGTGCTTGACAATCGTGAAGCTACTAACGAGGAGATTGTACAAATGCTAAATCAGATGAGTAGTGGATGCAATTGTAGTAGTGGTTGCCATTGTGGTGGAGGTTGCCATTGTGGCGGAGGTAACTGTGTTGATAGTTGATAGATTCTTTTGGATTTTATAAGATGCTTTGGATTTCTATAACTTTTAGCTATTCTTTTTGTTAGAAAAACTAATCATAAATTACATAGAAATAGAAAAAGTAATGAGCAATACATTTGGCAAAATATTTACGCTCACAACATTTGGAGAAAGTCATGGCAATGCTGTTGGTGGAATTGTAGATGGTATGCCAGCAGGAATAGCTATTGACCAAAAATTTGTGCAGTACGAATTAGATAGACGTAAACCTGGGCAAAGTAATATTACTACTAGCAGGAAAGAAGCTGATGTGGTAATCTTCTTAAGTGGTATCTTTGAAGGAAAGTCTACGGGTGCTCCTATTGCCTTTATGGTTAACAATACCAATCAGCACTCACACGATTACGAGAATCTTAAAAATCTCTTTCGCCCCTCGCATGCCGATTATACCTATCAACAAAAGTATGGTATTCGCGATTACAGAGGCGGTGGGCGTAGTTCGGCTCGTATCACATTAAGTCGATGTGTAGCAGGAGCTCTTGCCAAGTTGGTATTGCGCCAATACAATATCCATATCCAAGCGTATGTATCGCAAGTAGGCGATATTATATTGTCTAACAATTACAAGCAATACGACTTATCAAAAGCGGAAGAAAACGTTGTACGTTGTCCTGATTCGCACGCTGCCCAACAAATGGAAGAGCTTATTAAAAGCGTAAAGGCAGAGGGTGATACCATTGGAGGAGTGGTTACTTGTGTAATACAGGGCTGTACAGTAGGATTAGGTGAACCAGAGTTTGGTAAACTTCATGCACAATTAGCCGCTGCTATGCTCTCTATCAATGCCGCAAAAGGATTTGATTACGGAGAAGGTTTTGCTTGTGCTACCATGCGAGGTAGTGAGATGAACGATTCTTTTACTATAGAAAAAAGCAACATCAAAACCATATCCAACCACAGTGGCGGTATTTTAGGAGGTATCAGTAATGGTGAGGATATTTATTTTAGAGTAGCCTTTAAACCTGTAGCTACCATTCTAAAGCCACAGCAAACGGTAGATATGCAAGGCAATGCGCTTATCTTTCAAGCACACGGCAGACACGATGCCTGCGTTGTTCCTCGTGTCGTTCCCATTGTAGAAGCCATGGCAGCTATGGTGTTGGTGGATAATGTGCTTATAAATAGAAGTTACCGAGAATAAATGGGAGTTAAAGTAAAGGGGGGACGGACATTAGGCTTTTGCTCGCAACCAAGAAGCGAATATACGTTAACTCATTTCTCTCTTAGAAACTCCAGCTGACTCCCATAAAAAAGCGAACCTTCATCACGAAGATTCGCCCTTAACATTAACAAATGTATGAGATAAAAGATATTTATTTGATAGCATCGTATGCACGGATAGATTCAGTGAATCTTCCTAACACATCGGCTGCATTGTATAATCCGTCAGCATTAGCTTTCAATCCTTTAAGATGCAAGCTATATACCATAGGCGCATTCTTTAATGATAGTAAATCAATATTGCGCAATTGATTTGGGTTCTGATAAACGAGATTTATGGCAATATATTGTTTACCATCCTTACTAATCCACTTTTCAAATACCAATTTACTGCCAATAGGAGTTTTTTTCTCAATAGCATTAGGCAATTGATAATCCTCTATTCCCAGAGCAGCATTAACACTGGCGATATTAGAATCGTGTCCGCAAAGGAATGTAAACTTGCGGCACTTAGCATTCAACTCATCATTTAGATAAACCAACAAAGGGTGAGCTACATTAGCTGCTACGATAGGAGCGGTGAAGAGTACATCGCCATAAACGTCCTTTATTTTAGCAATGTTGGTCCAATCAGTTATTGTAAGTTTTTGTCCGAACGCAGCTTTTACCTCATCAGGTTCTTCATAGTACTGAAGAATCAGTGCGTCAGAAGCAGAGTTAGCTGTTTTGAGCGAACCCTTCATATGTGGCTCTTCGTTCAATTTGAAAATAATTTGCGTATCATCATCCTTAAATCCCTTTGTTTCTCCATTCTTATAAGCAGGAGAGTTCTTTAAGTCTAATACCTTAGAAATAACAGCGTAACTATTTTTCAGCTTTTGGTTAATACCCTTCAAGCCTTTTTTACCACCCATGGCAGCAATCTGTTTCATAGCTTCTGCACAGAATTCATCACTAATTTTTGTGATTTGAGGACAGAAGATAGGATCCATCTTGCTGGCAGAGAAGCGATGGTTAATGGTAATATTAGCAATAGGCATAAAACCAGATGAGAAATATTGTGCCGTAGCAATGGTACGTTGCATACTGTTGGCATAGAAGTTAACCTCGTCGGTTGTAGGAACAGCATTCTCCTTAAACAAACCTTCGTTAACAAGCCATTTGCGGAAGTATTGTCCCATCATGGTTTCCAAAACACCACCACGTAATGTTAGTTCACTTGAAGCCGCACTCCAATCAGTCCATTGATGAGAAGTAAGGCGAGATAGCGTACTACCATTGGTGGATAGCGGTGAACGTATATTATGTCTGCTAAGAATTACAACCTCTTGTAGTTTGTAGTTCTGCTTAAATTGCTCACTTCTCTGAAGCTGTGCCATGAGCAGAGATGGCAACATGACAAGCAGCAGAACAAGCATTGTTAGTTTAATAGTTTTCATAAGATAGAATTATTTTTTGGGGGTTAGAATTTGATTTGGAGACGAGTTTCAAGAACTGAAAGTTCATTATTTTTTGCTATGTCTTGACAGTTCTGGGTCTTTGTATAGGATGCGCGTAAACGCCATATCATATTCTTGTTGATATAATAGTTGAATGTAGCTGACCAGTCGTTAGAACGTCCACCAAGAACTTCTGCTTTGCTATCAGATAAGTCGGTGTAGTCGTATGCTAATACTACTTCAGCTGAACCTGCATCAGGTGTATCAATACCACCAGAGAAACTTGTGTATTTGTAGTCATGACCTTTAATAATACTACGCAAAGAGCAGTAAGCACCAGATGCATGATAGTTAGCATGGTCGTTAGAACGAGTTGCAGTTGCATAGAAGTATTGTGTTTCAATACCAAAGCGTCCGCAAGCAGCTACTATTTCTGGAGTAAACTTAAAAAGAGCTTTGGCGTCAGTAACGGTTGCAGTCAGTGCTTTAACCTTGGCTACACGAGTAGGCCATGAGGTTGAAAGAACAAATGAATGATGGTTGAGTGCAGCATCCTTGTTATACTGTGGACTTGAATATTGTCCAGAAATACCAACCTGGAAAATTTTACCCATCTGTGTATACGGACGATAAACCAAACGGCTCATAACGCCGTAGCCAGTCTTACCTAATGTTTCTGATGTCTTATCTAATGCCGCTTTCTCTGTAAACACACTGGCTGTACCTAAAAAATGGTTTCCATTATGTACGTACATCAAACCCATTAAGCGAGGATTGTTAAAAGCTTGGTTGCTGGCAGGTTCTTCCATAGAGATTTTGAAAGAAGAACTGGTAGCATACTGTGCACCGAACTGATGAATGAAGTAACCACCACGAAGAGAGTTCTGTTTGTCAAACTTGTGTTCAATATATAAATCTTTCAAGCTTAGTGTGTTTTTAGCTAAGCCTACATCTACTTTGGCACCCCATTGTCCCATTTTAGCAGAGAAGCCGATGCGAACATCTGGAATAGCTATACCATTATTAAATGTTCCGTTATCGTTATGAGCCTTAAACAAAGCTCCGTCCATCAATAAACGCCCTGATGGCTTAATTGCCAATTTTTCGCTTTGTGCATTTGCATTAGTTATGCACAGCAAGCCCATTGCAATAATCGCAAAATATTGTTTCATTGTTAGTTTATAAGTTTTTTAGTTTATGAGTCTTTTGTTTTAGTTAACAAGTTAATGCGTTAGTTTTATGAGTTGTTAGTTACAGATAGTCAACTAATTACCTATTAACTTGTAACTATACTATTATCTATTTCTTTACCTTTCCTGCTTTGTTCAGTTTTTCAAATTCAGCTTTAGCCTTGTCCAGTTGCTTCATAAAGTTTTTGTTCGCATGCAAACGAGCAACAACTGCACTGGCAACTAAGCGAGCTGCATCAACATCACTTTGGAAGTGATAGCCACAGATAACACGGCTTTGTCCCATTTCGTAACCACGTTTTAATATTTGGTTCTGACGCTCAACATTAACTTCGGCCAACACCAAGGCTGTAGCCCAACCAATAGATGTATGACCTGAAGGATACGAACCATTGGTAGATAACTCTTGTTGCTGTTCTGGGTTGCAAGTCATTTCGTGATAATAAGCAAATGGGCGCATGCGCATATAGTACTTTTTAGCAGCACGTGTAGCCAAGTCGCCTGCATCTTCGCGCATACCTACCACTAATTTATATATTTCAGGAGTAGTCTCCTTAGATATTTTTATACCAAAAACTTCAGAAAAAGCGTTAGGAACACCATCGCCTCCTACACGAGCATCTGCAGCAGCTTGGTCGCCACGTGGTGTGTTACGCTGGAATTTACCCCACTGATATTGTGCCTCATCATTCATCCACATAATAGAACCTGGCTGTGGAGGAGGGGGTAAAAGCTCAAGACTATTTGCTACATCACCTTCTTGTAAGAAATATACATCAGGATTGGTACGTACATCTTTTATCTTTTGTTGTGCAAAAGCCGATGTGGTAAGCATTGATAACAATGCAATGTAAATTACATTTTTAATTTTCATACGATTAGTAAAATTTAGATTTGTTAGTATGTCTTGTTAAATCAATATCACAAAAGTAAAAAAAAAAACATAAATAAAAAGTTGTATCCTGTATTTTATTTGATTTGTAGTAATGCAACTTTTTGCAAGATATTGATAGTTAGATAGTTAATTAGTATATCTTTCTTTTTGCATTTATGCTATTAATTGTAGTATATAGGTAGCTAAACTGGTTGGATGTCGCTCTGCATACAGCATTATTTCGTCATGATGGGGTTTAAGTTTGTTGTTAACCAAACGACTTATTACAGGATTGAGGTTAACTATTACTTTTAGCATACCTGGAATGAGATAACGTTTTACCTTGTTGTCTGCCATGAGCAATGCCAGCACATGAGTTTGTTGGTTATTGTAACTGGTAAACTGTAAGGTGGTAGTTAGCAATGTGTGGTCGGTTATATCCATAAAATGGTACAATGTTTCAATGTGTATAGCTATCTGTTTGGTTTGTTCTTGTGTGTATTCCGCTATTTCTGCATCCAGTTTTCTGTCAAATAGCTTGTTAATCCGTTCTTCATTTTGTTGTACAACCTGTTGACGAATGGTAGCAAACTCATTCATGCTTGTACGCAATTGTTGCAAACAAATAACTTGTTGTATATGTGCATTTAGGTGATTCATACGACGGAGTAACATGATACGGTCGGCTTCTGGTGCATGAAGCCACTCTTGTTTCAACTGAATAATAAGGGTATTAATAAGATTAGAAGAAAGAATAGTTGATTGTTCTGCCAACATATATAAATTTTGTAAATGCTTCTCTACAAATATTTGCAATGTATGCAGAGCCTTATCCGAAAAGATTAACTGATATGTATGATCTATCTCATTTAATAAAGGTTCAGCATCTTTCAACTGATAAATGGCTATCTCTTTGCGATAGTTATCTATCATAGTAGGAAGATGCTCGCTTATATGAGGTAAAAGCAATGTATCTTTTAGCTGATGCTCGTATAAATGAAGTCTTTCTAAAATAGCCTTTACTTTAGTTATCCATTGATGGTTAGTAACAGCTTGTTGACGAATTTGCTCTATTGAGCCATTTTCCAATGCTGCATCTGTATCTTTTATCAGTTGTTTACTCTCGTACAAATAGAGCGAAACAATGGTATCTCGTTGACTATCTACCACCTTTATTAGTGGTAATACCGTGTTTCGGTTCTTCAACGTCATTTGTTTAGAGATAAATCTTAACTGTTTGTTTATCTTTTTCCATGATGCATGACCATATGGATTTATTTGTTGTAATTCGTCCTTTAGCTTGTTTATTTCCTCTACTTTATAAGCAGGGAGCAACTCGCAAAGCTCCTGTAAATCGTTAATGCGAACTGTTAAGTCGGCTTTACGCTCCAAAATGTGTCGTGTCTTTATGCAATGGTTTATTCTAATGGTAAGCCATAACAAGAATACAAGTATTACAAAACCTATAAACAAGCTCAACAATAAGCGGCGAGATAGGATGGTTGGTATTATTTCTATCCACTCAGCCTGTGCTTCATGTAAAGCCTTGAAATGTAATACTCCCAAATTGCAACCTAAGTACAAATCATCATCAATAGCTAATGAAGCTTTAGGTTGAAAACAAATATCCTTAAAATATTCTCCTTTCTTTACCAATGTATTTTGTCTCAACTCGTAACGTTGTATGCCTAAATCGGTGAGAGCATATACTATAGTATCGTTGACTAACATTATTTTGCTGATGCCTGTAATATTAATGGTATCTTTTGAACCCTCTACAAACATCTTGTTTCCTGCTACAACTATCATTCTGTAATCTAAATTGTGTGTCATCACTATCTGCTTCGTGCCTTTTACAGGAGATATGCCCTGTACTATTCTGAACTTATTATTTTCAGCTCTCATCAATCCATGATTGAGGGTTGACATATAAAGTACTTTAGCCCCAAGTGGCTGATAAAATGAAGTAATGTAAATTTCATTGAGTTCTTTTACAGTATCGGCCTTTAATGTCGTTCCCCATAGCCGTAACAATCCGTCTTGAATGCCTATCAATAAAGTATTTTTGTTGTTAATATCTTGAGATATCATGGCTGTAACCTTGTCTACAGACTGATAACTCTCTGGATGTTGCATGCTAATATAGTTGCTACACAATTGCATAGACAGTTTTATGCGTTTTATTTCTCTTTGTTCGGTAAGATAATAAAGTACGTTATTCTTGACAACAATGTCTACTATAGGATTTTCACAGATAAAGTCGTATATCTTTTTAGCCTTCTTAGAGTTTTTAGGTTTAACAAATATCTCATTCTTAGTATTAACATACCATAAGTTATCGTTGTCTACACAAGCGGCAACGATAGGGATATTACTGCTAAATACATCCAAATGTACTGGTATTCTCCATAAAGCCTTGTTGGTAACCAGCATCATTGCATTTTTAGCATAGTTGGGTATTACAATATGACTACCATTCATAGGTATTTCATGCCGAAGATAAATGCGCTTAAACGATTTGAGGTCTTGCGATAAATGCGCAATGTTGGTAGATAAAAAATAAAAAGTACCCTCGGCAATGTAAAACGTAGATGCGTTAAAGTGCAACTTATAGGTTGCACATTTACCATGATTATATACTTCAAACAGCTGTTCTGTAAGTATATAGGTCTTACCTTGATAGTATAATACATCATCAATTTTTCTTCCTTGCTGGGTTCGTGTTATCTTTAAGTTATGGGTGTTGATATGTAACAATCCGTTGTCTGTGGTAGCTATTAATTGGTGTCTACCAACCTGTACTAACTTTTTTACAACACACGATTGACCAGCTACATATTGAGGACTGGACGTGTAGGGATAGAGTAATAGTGGATGGGTGGTAGTATCTTTTGGTAAAACAAAAAGTCCCTGTGATGTTCCAAAGAACAATTTGCCATCTGCCTCAACTGTATCGTAGGCAGAATAGTTGGCATGTTTTACCGCAATGGAGTAGGTTTTTTGAAGATGAAAGTGTGTACCATCAAACGAAAACTTTTGCAATCCTCCATTACGAACACCTATCCAAAACTCTTTTCCTATGTGTCTAACAAAGTAGATACGTTCTGATGCTACACTATAAGGCGTATGTTTTTCGTTTGTTATTTTGTATATAGTTCCATATTCGCTACCTATCCAACAGACAGAATCGTTATCTGATGAGATAGATGCCAATCGCTCATCGAAATAATATTCCGACTCATTAAGGGTTTTACTAGTGTCTTCACCAGAACAGTTCCATAATAACCAACAGCTTATGCACACAATAATAGTGCATAGTATATCTTTTATTATTCTTGTCATTTATCTCATTACAAAGAAAGTGTATCTATGTAAGTTGTGTGTTTACGGTAAAACTATCTCTTAAGTTTGCTTCTATAAATTACCACCACATACAGTGAGTATTTTTTTTATGAAATACGCTTTGTTATTTTTTTGTTCAAAATATAAGTTCTCTCAGTTGGTGGGTAACCCGCCACACTCCTTCGCACACTTATGATATTGACCTCAAAAATAATCTCCAAATCTAACAAAGCTAAATTATAGATCCAGCCTAAAGTAACATAATCGTTTTTACCTTTTGTTTTAGGGAGCAACACACTCTCATAGGGGGTGTGCTGTAATCTTTTTGAGTTTTAGCTTGTTAGTTTAACAAAATATTTTAGTTGTCCAAAGCTCGAAGCTTCAGGATGCAACATGATAATGAAATCACGCAAGAGATAGTCGGGGCGGAAAGGCGTTTCTTCAAAGAACGGAGTAATACTGCTGTAACATACATATATATTATTGTATTGAAAAGCCTGCAATGCCTTATAACCATGATATTGAGAAAGTAATATTTGTCTGGTTAGTTGAGAGGTTCCATTACACTTCAGTGCCCACACATCACTATTGCCTGCTTTTGCTAACACCTCCTCAAAAGATAATGGCAAGCTGCCACTATGAGTATCGTTAGCAAAAGCATAATGTCCATTTGCATCCCTTATCATCTGAGCAATGGTACTCTTGCCGCCTGGACAATACCATACACTGCCTATCATTTGCTCGGTTAACATTTTTCTTACAACATTCCACTTTTTAGCTTGTGCTTTTAAGGCTTGATAAGAGCTATCTACCACTTGAAATAGCGAGTCGGCACGCTGTTCACATCCAAACAATATCCCATAAAACTTCATCCATTCAGCCCGTCCCAACGGAGATGTTTCCATATAGTCGGCTAATTCTATAATGGGACAACCAATCTTTTCTATCTGTCCATATCCACCACTATTTTCAAATGGTGATAACAAAATAGCCTGAGGTTTGATAGAGATAATTTTTTCTATTGTAGGAGACATGGCATTGCCACAATCAACTATCAGATGTGTCTTTACACGATGTTGGATAGCAGGAATCAATATATATTTCAAATCGGCTACTCCTTTAATCTTGTCTGCCATCCCCAGCATTTCTAATAACTTACAATGTGCAGTGGTAAATACCACACTTCGTTCAACTGGGGTATATACAACTGTGCCTTGCGGCAAAAGATGAACCTTTGCCGAATCGTGTCTATCTATTAATATGTAGGTATGTAGCGTTTTACCTGTATGCCATGGGTCTTGTAAGTTAACTACCGTATACAGTTTATGTTTCACCATACTTATATGTTCAGCATACTTTAATGGAATACTATCTACAGGCTCATCCAAAGAAGATGTGCTTTTACCTTTGCATCCCATCAATACGATAAGTATTGTCGCAAAAAATATTATCTTAACATTCATATTTATTCCTTTTATGCTACAAAAATACGAAAAATAATCATTAAATAATAGTATCGTTATTACTTTGTCTTATAAAAATTCTATATCTTTGCAAATAAATAAAGAACCATAATAAAAGAAAATGATACACGAATACGATTTCCTTGTTATTGGTGGGGGCATTGCAGGTATGAGTTATGCCTTGAGTGTAGCCAATAGTAATAAAGGAAAAGTAGCCCTCGTTTGTAAGACTACTTTAGATGAAGCCAATACGGCTAAAGCACAAGGCGGTATAGCCTCTGTAACCAATTTGGCTGTAGACAATTTTGAAAAACATATCAACGACACCATGATTGCAGGCGATTATATATCAGATAGAGCTGCCGTTGAGCATGTCGTTCGTAATGCTCCCGAAGCTATTAAATCGTTGGTAAAATGGGGAGTAAACTTTGATAAGAATGAGAATGGTGAATATGATTTGCATCGAGAAGGAGGACATTGCGAGTTTCGTATCTTGCACCATGCCGATGACACAGGCTTTGAAATTCAAAGAGGTTTAATGGAAGCTGTAAAACGCAATAAAAACATTGATGTACTGGAAAACCATTATGCTGTAGAAATTATTACTCAACACCATTTGGGGGTGAATGTTACTCGAAAAACACAAAACATAGAGTGCTATGGTGCTTATATCATCAATCCTAATACCAAGAAAGTAGATACCTTTTTAAGTCGTGTTACATTAATGGCAACAGGTGGTACAGGTGCTGTATATGCCATGACTTCTAACCCAGTTATAGCAACGGGTGATGGTATTGCTATGGCTTACAGAGCCAAAGGTACGGTACAAGATATGGAGTTTGTACAGTTTCATCCTACAGTGTTGTATAATCCAGCCGAAACACATCCTGCGTTTCTTATTACAGAAGCCATGCGTGGTTATGGCGCCATATTGAAATTGCCTAATGGTGAGGAGTTTATGCAGAAGTATGATAAACGCTTGTCGTTGGCTCCTCGTGATATTGTGGCTCGTGCTATAGACCACGAAATGAAAATACACGGGCTCAATCATGTTTGTTTGGATGTAACACATAAAGAACCCGAACAAACCAAAAAGCATTTCCCACATATATATGAAAAGTGCTTAAGCATCGGCATTGATATTACAAAAGATTACATACCTGTTTGCCCGAGTGCTCACTATATGTGTGGTGGTATCAAGGTAGATTTGAATGGTGAGAGTTCTATTCACAGATTGTATGCCGTTGGCGAATGTTCGTGTACAGGATTACATGGTGGTAACCGCCTTGCAAGTAATTCTTTGATAGAAGCTGCCGTGTATGCTAAGTCGGCTGCAGAACATTCTATCAAGATGATAGACCAATACAGCTTTAATCGTCAGGTACCCGAATGGAACGATGAAGGAACCATGACCAACGAAGAACGAGTATTGATTACGCAGAGTGTAAAAGAGGTTGGCGAGATAATGAGCAACTATGTGGGCATTGTGCGTAGCGACTTACGACTGAAACGTGCATGGGATAGACTTGACTTGTTGTATGAAGAAACCGAAAAATTATTTAAGAGTGTTACGGCTACTCGCGATATTTGCGAACTGCGTAATATGATAAACGTGGGTTATCTTATTACTCGTCAAGCTATAGAACGTAAGGAGAGCAGAGGATTACACTATACTGTAGACTATCCTAAACATGCTTACGATCAACAATAACTGATATGAAACATGAGTTAGCGAGAGTTCTTAAGGGTTAAATAAAAGTTAATAGATATTTGCCGTTAACTCTTATACCTCCTATTTATCTCTCGTTAACCCTCTAAAAGTATATATACAAAATCATTATGAGAGGACATTCTCGTACTTCAATAGAAAAGACACAACTATGGTAGATAAAAAATGGAGAAATTTAGGATACATTGACGCCCCCATTCCAGAAGGCACAAATATCGAAGCTGAAATTCGTAAGATGTGCAAAGAAAAAAATGCCGTTATCATGGCACATTATTATACAGAAGCAAGTGTACAGGGTATTGCCGACTTTATTGGCGATAGTTTAGCTTTGGCACAAAAGGCAGCTACAACCAATGCAGATATTATTGTAATGTGCGGTGTTCACTTTATGGGCGAAACAAATAAGATATTGTGTCCAGATAAAAAAGTGTTGGTTCCCGACTTGAATGCTTCGTGTTCATTGGCAGAGAGCTGTCCAGCAGATGAATTTGAAAAGTTTGTCAAGGCTCATCCCAATCATACAGTAATAAGTTATGTTAATACAACGGCAGCTACCAAGGCTTTAACAGATATAGTAGTAACTAGTAGTAATGCCCAACAGATAGTAGAGTCTTTACCTAAAGACACACCTATTATTTTCGGTCCTGATCGTAACTTAGGCAGTTATATTAACAAGCTAACTGGTCGCAATATGCTAGTATGGAATGGTGCTTGTCATGTACACGAAAAGTTCTCTGTTAAGCGTATTCTCGAATTAAAGGCAGAACATCCTCATGCAAAAATCTTAGCTCATCCAGAGTGTAAAGGTCCTGTAGTGAAGCTGGCTGATAAGGTTGGTAGTACTGCTGCATTGTTAAAATATAGTATCAATGATGAGGCACAAGAATTTATTGTTGCCACCGAGACTGGTATCTTAGCAGAAATGCAGAAGTCAGCACCGCATAAAACCTTTATTCCAGCACCGCCTGATGACAGTACTTGCGCTTGCAATGAGTGTAACTTCATGAAGTTGATTACCATGCGCAAGCTATATAACTGCTTAAAGTATGAGTGGCCTACCATTGAGGTTGAACCAGAAATAGCCAAAAAGGCTATTAGGCCAATCAATAGAATGCTGGAACTATCTCGTGCAATTCATAATTAATAATTCATAAATCATAATTGATAGTTAGGGTGAGCATACATTCTTGTGTGCAGTAAATACATTTCACATTAAAAACATCATGTTATCAGTAGAAGAACTTAACGACAAACTTATAGAACTCGCTTTTAGCGAAGACATTGGTGATGGCGACCATACAACCTTGTGTTGTATTCCAGCTGACGCCATGGGAGAAAGTAAATTACTTATCAAGGCCGAAGGAATCTTTGCGGGAGTAGAAATTGCAAAAGAGGTTTTTCATAAATTTGACCCAACTTTGCAGGTAGAAGTTTACATTAAAGACGGAACTTATGTAAAGCCTGGCGACATTGTAATGAGTGTTAAAGGTAAGGAACAAAGCTTGTTGCAAACCGAACGACTGATGCTCAATATCTTACAGCGCATGAGTGGTATAGCTACCATGACTCACAAATATCAACAAGCATTGATAGATGCAGGTACTAAAACACGTGTACTCGATACTCGAAAAACTACTCCTGGTATGCGCATGCTGGAGAAAGAAGCCGTAAAGATTGGTGGTGGCATGAATCATCGCATAGGATTGTTTGATATGATATTGTTGAAAGATAATCATATAGACTTTTGTGGTGGTGTGCATAATGCCATTTCTCGTGCTAAACAATACTTGAAAGAACATCACAAAGAAGGGATGAAGATAGAATGTGAGGTTCGTGATTTTAAGGAATTGAATGAGGCTTTGGCAGAAGGATGCGACCGTATTATGTTTGATAACTTTACACCAGAAGATACCTGCAAGGCTGTAAAGATAGTAAATGGTCGTTGCGAAACAGAATCAAGTGGTGGCATTACTTTTGATACAATGATACCATACGCCAAGGCTGGTGTAGATTTCATTTCGTTTGGTGCCTTAACTCACAGTGTAAAAGTATTGGATATGAGCTTTAAGGCTGCTGGCAGTAATAAGCTAAAGGTGTAAGGTTTGTTCTATAAAATGGCTTTGTTAGATTTTGAGGTTAAAGTCTAACAAAGCCATTTTATAAAACAAACCTTATTGATTATGTCGCCCTTGTTGGGGTTATCCTATGGTGAAAATGTATTCCACGGACTACATCAGATGCAGCATACTTCTGCAACGTACAATATCAGATGTAGTCTTTCTTTCTGAATTATTTTTACAATACCTTCTCCATATTTTTAGTATTTACAAAAGGAAGTAAGCTTATCCAAAATATGTAAAATATGAGCGAGTTTGTATGTTGCTGTTTTTCAGTTAGTTGTAAAAGTATCAATGGACTTCGTATTGCTTTTTATTTGTTTTAAGCGGAAAATATGTGCAGATAGAGTAGTGGTATCTCTATGTTTTAGGTTGACTATTTGAATGGAATAGTGTCATTAAAGGGTTGTAATAATAAAATAAGTTGGTGTAGATAACTCTAAAAGGCATATTTGTACGCATAAAAGTATAGCGATTCTTCTCTAGAATAAGCGTATAATAAATAAAAAAAAACTGCTATCTTTCTTTACAAAATATAGATTTATTTTTGATGGAAATAGGTGCTAATAGTGCGTGTTATTATAGGGCGGTTCTATAAATTAGCTTTGACAGATTGTGAGACTATTTTTGAGGTCAATTTGTTTGTGAGTGAAGGAGGAGTATAGCGAGCTATACGACTGAACGAATAAGCCAATTGAACCAAAAAAAGCCCACGAGATGATAAAACGTAAAAAGACTGACATAAAAGCTTTACGGTGGTAATTTATAGAACCGCCCTATAAAGAAACCTCTGCAAAACCTTCACCTTATATATATCAATAAATGAAAGTGAAGTTTTGTAGAGGTTTCAATATGTTTGTTAAGCTGGTATTATTACAAGTGGGATAATACTAAGCTATGTTTTTTTGCAGGTTCTATAAATTAGTTTTGTTAGATTTTGAGCTTATTTTTGAACTAAAAACAAAAGATACCAAAACGTATTTCATAAAATTTATTCACAATATACGGTGGTAATTTATAGCATCAGCCTTTATTTAATGTGCTGACTCAAATTCTTTGAGGAAGCGTATATCGTTTTCAGAGAACATGCGTAAATCGCTGACACGATACTTCAGGTTAGTAATACGCTCAACACCCATGCCAAAGGCATAACCGCTGTAAACCTTGCTGTCTACGCCGCAGGCGTCTAACACATTAGGGTCTACCATACCGCAACCTAAGATTTCTACCCAACCAGTATGCTTGCAGAAACTACATCCGTCGCCACCACAAATAAAGCACGAAATGTCCATTTCGGCACTCGGTTCGGTGAAGGGAAAGTAACTTGGACGCAAACGTATATTGGTATCAGAGCCAAACATTTCGCGTGCAAAGGTAAGCAATACTTGCTTAAGGTCGGTAAACGATACGTTCTTGTCTATATAAAGTCCTTCTACTTGGTGGAAGAAGCAGTGTGCACGTGCCGATATAGCCTCATTACGGTAAACGCGTCCTGGACATATAATGCGGATAGGAGGTTGATGATTTGCCATATAGTGCGATTGATCGCCCGATGTGTGTGAACGCAATAGTACATTTTTGGTTACATCGTTGGGATGTGTACTGATAAAGAATGTATCTTGCATATCACGAGCAGGGTGATCAGCTGCAAAGTTTAGTTTGGTAAATACGTGCAAATCATCGTCAATCTCAGGCCCGTCAGCCAAGGTGAAGCCCATACGTTGAAAAATATCGCATATTTCGTTCTTGACAATAGTAATAGGGTGACGTGTTCCTAAGCGGATAGGGTAGGGTGTACGAGTTAAATCCAATGTGGTGTCATTGTTGTTAGTGGTGTTAACCGCTTCTTTCAATGCATTGATTTTATCTTTTGCTAATTGCTTTAACTCATTGATTTTCATGCCGACGTTTTTCTTGTCGTCTGCAGCAACGTTGCGGAAATCTACTATCAAAGCATTGATTTCTCCCTTCTTACTGAGGTATTTAAGACGCAACTGTTCTACCTCTTCGGCATTTTTGGCTGAGAGGTTGCTTACTTCTTGTAGAAGTTTCTCTATCTTATCAAGTATCATACTTTTATAAATTCCTTCTTTGCAAAGGTACTATTTTTTAGGTTAAAAACACGACTTATATCGAAATTAAGTCGTATTTTTGCATAAAATAAGCATTGTCTCAGCAAATCAAGTAAGTAGGGTTGAAAAATAGCTTGCGCAATAAAGCCCTAAAAGGGCATAATACTATAGAGATAGGGGGTTGCCCCTATTTCATGGGTTTACCCCTCTTTACGATGAAGTCCTGTAGGGGCGAGATAAAAGTGCTGGTACACATAAATGGGAAATAGTTTTAATTATTCGCCCCTTTACAGAGGCAATAGTTTAACAACAGAGCATAGCGCAATAACATAGGGGCATGCCCCTACACTATACTATACCGCCCTTTTAGGGCTTACCCTCATTACTGTTTTGTGTACTTATAGACAAAAAAATATATTCAAGTTTGTTGTCAACATTACTAAACTTGTTTGCATTTATAGAATCTTATTTTTTAATAGAAAGATTGAGAAGGAAAGAGAAAAAGATTATTTTTATGAGAAAAGCAACTTTCATGGTCATGTCATTCTTTGCAATGGTAACCATGCTATTTTCTACTACAGGATGTTTTGATAAAAAGCCTCCTGTTAATGACAGTGTGCCAGTACTGTCGAAAGCAACAGATTCTGCTGGAACTGATACCATGGCAGAAATTATTGCTGAGTCGCCTATGTCTAAAACCGCAGATGAGTTGTTTGATGATTTCTTCTTCAACTTTGCGGCTAACAAGAAGTTACAATATAAGCGCATTAAGTTTCCACTTCCTGTTTTTACTAATAGTAAGCAAACATCTGTTATAAATAAAGCGCAATGGAAAATGGACTATTTCTTTATGAAGCAGGGCTATTTCTCCTTGATTTTTGACAATATGAAGCAGATGAACGTTGTTAAAGATACTTCGGTAGCTCATGTAACGGTAGAAAAGATAATATTTGCGCATAAAACGATAAAACAATATATCTTTGATCGTATCAATGGCGAATTTATGCTTACTTCAATTGCTTATAAACCTATTCAGGAGAGTTTTAATGCTTCGTTTTTGAAGTTTTATAAACGTTTCTCTGTAGATACAGTTTTTCAAGAGCGAAGCATGAGTGATATGGTTGAGTTTACAGCTCCCGATCCTGATGATGATTTTGGTACAATTACAGGAACGATTATCCCAGAACAGTGGCCTGGATTTAAACCTGCCATTATTCCGCACGGTGTTGTTTACAATATATTGTACGGACAGAAATATAAGTCGGGTACGCAAAAATTGTTTGTTGTTCGAGGCATTGCAACTGACTTAGAAATCGTAATGGTATTTAAGAAACATCGTAGTAGCTGGAAATTGGTAAAATTTAATACTTAAGGCAGGTTTTATAAATTACCGCCGTATATAGTGAGTAAGTTTTATAAAATACGTTTTGTTATTTTTGGGCTTCTTTTTATAGAAAGCAGGCAGTGTCTCAACAATCACAAACAAGTTTGAAAAGTATTTGGCTTGTACTGTTTTTGGGTTCAAAATGAAAGTCTAAAATTTGACAAAGCTAATTTATAGAACCAGTTTTTAAAGGCAAAATAAGCATGATAAATAAAAAAAACTATAATCTGCTTCATCATAATACATTTGGAATAAATGCCTCTTGCAGAAGATTTGTTTCTTTCAATAATCAACAAGAGTTACATGAAGCATTATCAACTCTTACCCCAAAAGATGCTCCTTTTATGCCCTTGGGCGAAGGTAGCAATTTGTTATTGGTACATGATTATGATGGGACAATTCTCTATTCTCAAATTAAGTTTATTGATATAAAGTTCGATAATCACACGGCTATAGTGAAAGCTGGTAGTGGTGTGATATGGGACGACTTGGTGGAAGCCTGTGTACAACAAGGTGCTTATGGCATGGAAAATCTTTCATTGATTCCTGGAACAGTGGGAGCTGCAGCTGTACAAAATATCGGTGCGTATGGTATGGAGGTAAAAGATTTTATCCATACCATTTATACCGTGGAAATAGCAACAGGTAAGGAAGTTATGTTTACCAATGCTAATTGCGAATATGCTTACCGATATAGCAAGTTTAAGACAGATTGGAAAAATAAATACGTTATTACTTCGGTTGTTTTTCAGTTTGATTGTACGTTTGTTCCACATTTGGCTTATGGTAACATCCGTGCAGAATTGCAACGAGAGAACATTCAACATCCTACTCCACAGCAGTTGCGTGATGTTATTATTGGTATCAGACGAGCTAAACTACCCGACCCTAAAGTGCAGGGTAATGCAGGTAGCTTCTTTATGAACCCTATAGTAAATCTGCAAAAGTTTTATGAACTGTTGAAGCAATATCCGCAGATGCCACATTATATTATAGATGATACTCATATAAAAATACCTGCAGGATGGATGATTGACCAATGTGGCTGGAAAGGAAAATCATTAGGACGTGCTGGCGTGCACGATAAACAAGCTTTGGTATTAGTAAACAGAGGCGGTGCAACGGGTAAGGATGTGGTTAATTTGTGTCAGCATATTCAGTACGATGTACAGCAAAGGTTTGGTGTTGAAATCAAGCCAGAGGTAAATATCTTATGAAATTAACTTTCTTAGGAACTGGAACTTCTGGTGGCGTTCCTGCATTGGGATGCCATTGTGCTGTGTGCGATAGCACCGATCCGCATGACAAGCGATTGCGTACGGCTGCTTTGTTGGAAAGTGATACTACTCGGATATTGATAGATTGCGGTCCAGATATTCGACAGCAACTCATGCCATTGACTTTTAAGCCCATTGATGCCGTGTTGCTCACACATATACATTATGACCATGTGGGGGGGATTGATGATTTGCGACCCTATTGTTCGTTTGGTTCAATTCATGTTTATGCCGATGAACATACCACAGAGTTGTTGCATCAAACTATGCCTTATTGTTTTACAAAGAATTTGTATCCAGGTGTTCCCAGGTTGGAGTTGCAAATTATTCAACCGCATGAAACGTTGATAGTTGGTGATATTGAGATTATTCCTTTTAGAGTAATGCACGATAAGTTGCCTATTCTTGCATTCAGAATAGGTAATATGGCATACGTTACCGATATTAAGACAATTGATGATACAGAGGTGCTTTATATGGAGGGTGTACAAACATTAATTATAGATGCTTTGCGTTTTAAACCTTTGCATCATTCGCATATGACGGTAGATGAAGCTATTGCATTGGCACGACGAGTAAAAGCTCAAAAAACTTATTTCGTACATATGAATCATGACATGGGCCTACACAAAGATGTAAATAAGATATTACCACGTAACTTTATGTTAGCGTACGATGGTTTACAGATAGAGGTGTAAGCAAAAAAATACTTTTGGTTGACAGAAAAATGTAAATAAAAAGAGAAAACTAATAAAAAAACTTTATTTTGATAAAAAACTTTATAAATTCTCGTGCCTTACCTGAAATATTTGCAAGTACATTACATATTTGTATCTTTGCAATGTATTTTTCATAATATTAGATTTAAGGTTAACAAGATTGAGAGAGTACAGCGGTACTCTTTTTTTTGCTCTAAACTTTACAAAAGTTTTTAGGGCGGTTCTATAAATTACCACCGTAAAGTTTTTTTATGTTAGTCTATTTACGTTTTGTCATCTTGTGGACTCTTTTTATATAAAACAGGCTGCGCCTCAACAATTCAAACAAGTTTGATTGCATTCGGCTTGCTCCGTTTTTGGTTCAATTTGCTTATTCGTTCAGTCGTATAGCTCGCTATACTCCTTCATTCACAAACAAATTGACCTCAAAAATAGTCTCACAATCTGTCAAAGCTAATTTATAGAACCGCCCTTTAAATAAAAAGAGTTGTATTTGATGATGATAACATCTGATGTGTCATATTATAAATAATATCATTTATTAGTTTACGAGTAAACTGGTGTATAAAAGAGGGTAGTAGATAAGTTTGCGAGGTCGTAAGTTAGCTATTGGTTTATGTATTTGATTGTGAACTTTTTAAACTTCTGTTATTTTTGTGCTTATGTAAAATATGGATACAAAAAACTATGTTTGTTATCTTAATTCCTTATGCAAGAAACGAAGTTCGTATTAAGCAATGTCTGCCCTCTCAGTGCTGCAAAAAACTAATTACTTCCCTTTTTTTTCTCTCTCTCTTGGGGGGAGACGTCTGTTTTGGGGAGGGGGGTATCGTCTTTATTTAAATAATTTTCTATACAATTTCCATCCTAACAAGAAGCCATCGGCTATCCCGATACCTGTGTTGAGATACTTAGAAAAACGCTTAAAAGGTAAGTCGGAGGATAATGTGGTAGGTTTATAAAACAGTTCATCCCATTGCTGCCTTATTAATTTACTATCTTCTTGTATGGCAAATTGCAGTTCTTCTTTGCGTTTTCTTATCTGAGAAAGAGAATTATATTCGATGTTATCAAAATTTTGTTGCATCATATTCAAAATTATTTTTCCATTAAAATATTAGCTAAAAATCTTACCAGCGGACGCTCAATGCATCGCTTGCGGAAGATAAATAAAATAAGAAAAACAAGGAGATAGCATAGTGAAATAATAAAAAAAGCCATAGCTAACCCCATAAATACAGATAAGGCATACACCACAGCAAACGATATGTACATTAATGCCAGTGAAAAACAAATAGTAAGAAATGTAATAAGAATAAGAGCCGTAGCCAATCTTACTATCTTTTCGGTAGCACTTAGTTTGCCATATTGTATTTGTAGACCAATGTAGTGTTTACATGTTTCTACCAGTTGGGCAATGGTCTCTATGTTTTTATCGTTAGAAAACATTCGGAATAAACTACAATAAAATTATAAAACGAAAAGACATATCTCATAATGTAAGTGCCATAACCGTATAGTACTTACATTATTGAGTAAAAAAATAAGTTTAGGTAAATATAGATAATACTCACCTAAACGTTAAAATGCCTATTATTCAGCTACATCATCGGCAGCAACTTTAATGTCGTCTACCAAATCATCCATATCTTTTCTTGATAACTTGATGTCGTGTTTGCGGCAGAATTTATCAATAGTATCGCTAATCTTATGACGAGTATCTTTACCTTTTTCTGGTGCTACCAACAATCCTGCTACAGCTCCAACAAGTGCGCCACCTAAGAATGCGCCAATATAACCTACTGTTTTCATTGCTCTATGATTTTAAATGGTGATACAAAAGTGGACACAATGCCACCCCATATTTTGATATTTACGCAAATATACGGATTAAATTTGGATATTGAATTAAAATAACTGCATATTTTTGTTAAAATAGATGCGTTATGTTCATTTAACAAACTTTAGTCAGTATTTTTCTTACTATTTAGTAGATATTTTGTAATTTCGCCACAACAATATGTAATGGCGACAAAAGTTTAATTAAATAAGATAACAAGATGAAAAATAAAAGTTTTGTTTTGTGCGCAGGTTTATGTGCTGCACTTGCATTAACAGGATGTAAGCCGAGCGAAAGTGCTTACAAGAAGGCATACGAAAAGGCTAAGGCTCAAGAGGGTGCACAGACAACAGCTCAGAATCAAGCAGAAGTGCCAACCGTTACTCCGCTTACGCCAGCTGCTCCTGTAACACAAACAACTGTTCAAGATAATGTAGATAACGCCACCTATCGTACTGAAGACGTAACAGTAGTTAATGGTGAAGGTTTACAAGCATTTAGCGTTGTTGTGGGCTCATTTGGCTTAAAAGCTAATGCAGAAGGTTTGCAGCAAACGCTGAAGGCTGCAGGGCATCATGCACAGATAGCTTATAACTCTGTAAACAGGATGTATCGTGTAGTAGCTTCTACACATACCGACAAGGCTTCTGCTGTAGCTTCTCGTAATCAGCTTCGTGCTCAGTATCCTGATGCTTGGTTGCTTTACAAGAAATAATGAGTTGTTGATAAGATAGATACCATTCTTTTATCTGAGATATTTCTATCTTACTATACAAAAATAAACAATGCGTATCCTTTCGATAGATTACGGAAAGAAACGTACAGGTATTGCAGTTACCGATCCTTTGCAAATTATAGCCAATGGGTTGGCAACTGTTGCTACGCATACACTCTTTGACTATTTAAAAAGTTATGTAGAGAAAGAGCAGGTGGAGCGAATTGTGATTGGTAAGCCCATGCAAACCAATGGAAAGCCAAGTGAAAACTTATTGCGGATAGAGCAGTTCGTTAATCGTTGGTGTAAGGATGTGCCCAATATTCCTATTGAGTATTATGATGAGCGCTTTACATCAGTGTTGGCTCATCAAACGATGTTGCAAAGCGGAATTAGTAAGAAGGCTCGACAGAATAAAGCCCTGGTAGACGAGATTTCAGCAACCATTATCTTGCAAAGCTATATGGAAGCAAAGAGAATTCATAATTCATAATTATTTGCAAGCTCATCAACTCGTAACAATTCATACATTAGTTGGCGAGAGTTAGTAGGAGTAAGGGGGAAAAAAGTTTATAGGGGTTGACAGGATACATTATTTTGTTTTTTTTACTTGGCTTTTGCAATTGTATATGGAGCAATGGGACTATTGCTCGTTAACTCCCAAAAACTCTATAAGAAAATAAACCGTCCAAAAACATCTCCCTATTTAACTCCTCTAAAATTACACATTATGATATTACCTATTTATACATACGGACAACCAGTGCTGCGCAAAGAGGCACAAGATATAACTCCCGATTATGAAGGCTTAGACAAACTTGTTGAAGATATGTTTGAAACCATGGATGCTTCTGATGGGGTAGGATTGGCTGCGCCACAGATAGGAAAATCTATTCGCTTGGTGGTTGTCGACTTAGATGTTCTTTCAGAATATTATCCTGAATACAAAGGCTTTAGACGTCCTTACATCAATCCTCACATATTAGAGATTGATGAGAGTTCTCCTAAAGATACACAAGAGGAGGGATGTCTCTCTCTTCCAGGTTTGCACGAAATGGTAATGCGCTATACGCGTATTCATGTAAAATATCAAGATCAAGATTTTACTCAACACGATGAGTGGATAGAAGGATACTTGTCGCGTGTAATGCAACATGAGTTCGATCATTTAGATGGTACTTTGTTTACCGATCGTGTCTCACCTTTTCGCAAACAAATGATTAGAAATAAACTTAAAGCAATGGCACAAGGAAAGTTTCAATGCCATTATCGTACCCAACCTGTTAGAAAATAAAAGGTATGTATCGGCACATAGTCATCTTTTTCATGGCTTGTCTGTCGCTCACAGTACGAGCACAATATAACATAGATAAGCTGCTTCGTAATGGTCAGGTAGCTCTTCATTACGAAGATTATGTTTTGTCGATACAATATTTTAATCAGATAATAGCTCTAAAGCCTTATCTTTATGAGCCATGGCAATGTCGTGCTGTGGCAAAGTTTTATTTGGAAGACTTTACAGGTGCCGAAGCTGACATCACTAAAGCCATAGAACTAAATCCTTATATTCATCAGTTTTTTGATTTGCGAGCCATTACTCGCATCAAACAAGAAAGGTATAGCGAGGCTATTGTCGATTATACCCATGCTATTAAGTTAGCTCCTCAACATCAATCTTATTGGATGAACAGAGCTATCTGTATGATGAATATTCACCAATACAGCGAAGCTTTGCTGCAAACCGATACCATTATACACAAATGGTCAAAGAATGCCAACGCTTATACCTTGAAAGCAGAAATCTATCTAAATAAGAAAGATACTACGGCTGCAGTACATTGGTTGGATAAGAGTTTGAAGATAGATCCGTATGATGCTAACACATGGACTACACGAGCTTACATTAGCTTAAATCGTAAGCAATGGCGAAATGCAGATAAGGAATTGTCGCAAGCCATACATCTCAAGCCTAATGTAGAAAGCAATTATGTAAACAGGGCTTTGGTGCGTATCAATTACAACAATTTGCGTGGAGCAATGGCAGATTATGATATGGCACTTGATCTTAATCCGCAAGACTTTTTAGCTCATTACAATCGAGGATTGATGCGTATGCAATTGGGTGATGACAACAGAGCTATTGAAGATTTCAATTTTGTTATCAGGTTAGAGCCTAAGAACATTATGGCTATCTTTAATCGAGCCTTGTTGCACGATCGTACAGGTAACTTGCGGGCAGCTATCAGAGATTATTCTACCGTTATCCATCAGTTCCCTAATTTCTGGACAGGTTTATCTTATCGTGCACAATGTTATCGACGTTTGGGCATGACGGCAAAAGCAGAGATGGATGAGTTCCGTATTTTTAAGGCTCAAATGAATAAGCACATTGGTATACAACAACGTTGGAGTAAAAGCAAGTTAAGGGCTATGCGCAAGCGCAGCGATATTGATCCTGAGAAATATAATCAACTTGTTGTGGCAGATGAGAATACGGTAGAACATGAGTACGAAAGCGAATATCGTGGACAGGTGCAGCATCGTAAGGTTGATATGGAGCAAATGCCGATGTACGCACTTTCTTATCTACCTTATCAAAATGGTGTGAGTTCTTATCAAGCCTATAATAAGGATGTTGAAGCGTTCAATATGTTGCACAGCTTAAAGCATCCTTTGTTTATTACGTGTTACCCAAAACATTTGAGCGAACAAGAGAGTAAGATGTATTTTGCCATGGTAGATTCGTTAACAGCCTTAATACAAGATAGTAAACAAATAAAAGAGGTGAAGGGTTACTTGTTACAACGTGCCGTAGCTTATACAGTAACACAAAACTATGATGCAGCTATCCACGATTTAGATACTTATTTGCACGAAGACAGTACTTCATCAATAGCATATTGGCAACGTGCCGTTTGTCAATTTATGATGAATAATTTTAATGTTTCCAAGGGTATTGATATTCAATTAAAGGCAGCCAATACGTTGGATGACTTTAATCAGGCTATCAGGTTAGATACGAAAAATGCTTACCTATATTATAATAGAGCAAATTTTTATGCTGCAAAGAAAGATTATAAATTGGCACTTGATGATTATAACAAAGCTCTTGCTTTAGATAATCAGTTAGCAGAGGTATATTATAACTGCGGACTTGTTCAACTAAAATTAGGTAATCGTACCAAAGCTATTGTTAATTTAAGTAAGGCTGGTGAGTTAGGTATTTATAAAGCTTATAGTTTGATAAAAAAGAACAGCAAGAAATAACCTTTTGTAATGAATACACCAAATGTAAAGCTGGGAGAGCACCTATTCTTAAGTGCTATAAAAATATTTATAACGAGAAAGTTCAATAAAAAATAATCTAAAAAAAACTTGTCAAAAGCTATAGAATTTATCAAAAAATAATCTCAACTCAAAAGAAAGCATTACTTTTGCAAGTGATTAAGATAAAAAACTAAGTTGTTATGGTTAAAATCACATTTCCAGATGGCTCTGCTCGTGAATATGAAGAGGGAGTAACTGGGTTACAAATCGCCGAGAGCATTTCACCGGCTCTCGCTCGCAACGTTGTATCTTGCGGAGTAAATGGTGAAACTGTAGAACTAAATCGTCCTATTAATGAGGACGCTACTATTGCTTTGTACCGCTTCGAAGACGAAGAGGGCAAGCGTGCTTTTTGGCATACTTCAGCTCACTTGTTAGCTGAAGCATTGCAAGAACTTTATCCAGGTATTCAGTTTGGGTTTGGACCTGCTATTGAAAATGGTTTCTTCTATGACGTAATGCCTAAGCAGGGAACTACTATTAGTGAATCCGATTTCCCTAAAATCGAAGCAAGGATGAAGGATTTGGCTAAGAAAGACGAATCTGTTGTTCGTTGTGATGTTTCTAAAGCTGAAGCGTTGAAAGAGTTTGAAGCAGCAGGACAGCATTACAAATGCGAACACATAGAACAAGATTTGGAAGACGGAACCATCTCTACATATACCCAAGGTAACTTTACTGACCTTTGTCGCGGTCCGCACTTGGTTTCTACAGGTATGATTAAGGCTGTGAAACTTACAAGTGTGGCTGGAGCTTTCTGGCGTGGTGATGCCAAACGTGAGCAGATGATACGTATCTACGGTATCTCATTTCCAAAGAAGAAGATGCTCGATGAGTATTTGGCAATGCTTGAAGAGGCTAAGAAGCGCGATCACCGTAAGATAGGGAAGGAAATGGAATTGTTTACCTTCTCTGAGCGTGTGGGTAAAGGTATGCCTATTTGGTTGCCAAAAGGGACAGAACTTCGTTTACGTTTGCAAACAATGTTGCGTAAAATACAGAAGCGCTACGGCTATCAGGAGGTTATTACTCCGCATATTGGTAGTAAGAGCTTATACGTAACCAGCGGGCACTATGCACATTATGGAAAGGATTCTTTCCAACCAATTCATACTCCAGAAGAGAACGAAGAATACATGCTCAAACCAATGAATTGTCCGCATCACTGCGAAGTGTTTGCTTGCAAACCACGTTCCTATAAAGATCTTCCTTTACGTGTAGCTGAGTTTGGTACGGTTTATCGTTATGAAAAGAGTGGTGAGTTGCACGGACTTACTCGTGTTCGCTCATTTACACAAGACGATGCTCACATTTTTTGTCGTCCAGAACAAGTAAAGAGTGAGTTTTTGCGTGTAATGGATATTATTCAGGCTGTTTTCAAGATATTCCACTTTGATGACTTTGAAGCTCAAATCAGTTTGCGTGATCCTAACGATAAGGAGAAGTACATTGGGTCTGATGAGGTTTGGGCAGAAAGTGAACAAGCTATTGTTGAGGCTTGCAAAGAGAAAGGTTTGGATGCAAAGGTTGCCTATGGTGAAGCAGCTTTTTATGGTCCTAAGCTTGACTTTATGGTGAAAGATGCCATTGGACGTCGCTGGCAGTTAGGTACTATTCAGGTAGATTACAATTTGCCACAACGTTTTAAGCTGGAATATACAGCAGAAGATAATTCTAAACAAACACCAGTGATGATACACCGTGCACCATTTGGTTCGTTAGAGCGTTTCACTGCTGTATTGATAGAGCATACTGCAGGCCATTTCCCATTGTGGCTAACACCTGATCAGGTAGCTATTCTTCCTATTTCTGAGAAATTTAATAGCTATGCCCACAAGGTATCTAAGTACTTTGCCGACCATGATGTTCGTGCTATCATTGATGATCGTAACGAGAAGATAGGTCGTAAAATTCGTGATAACGAGTTGAAACGTGTGCCATATATGGTTATAGTTGGTGAAAAAGAAGCTGCCGAAGGTTTGGTTTCTATGCGTAAACAGGGCGGTGGTGAGCAAGCTACCCTTACTATGGAAGAGTTTGCAAAGCGTATAAACGATGAAGTAGCCGAAATGCTAAAGGCAACGGATATTCATCCAGATGATGAAAATTAAAGATTTATTCTAAAATATTTTTATAAGGAGTTATTAGAATCAATACTAATAACTCTTTTTTTTTTGTATCATAATTTATCATTGATATGTTAGCTATTTTGTGTTAGAACAGGTTCTATAATTAGCTTTGTTGGATGTGCTTACAATGTATTGGTAATTTATCTCTATGGCAACCATGTTGTAGCCTTTGTACTTGCAGTAGTCAGCTCTCTGTTCTGGAAACCATTGGAGCTGTTGCATATAGCGTTTTATGTGGTTCTTAATCTCTCCCTTTTAATTTTTCGTGTGATAAAAAAAGTTAAATATCGGGGGGGGTAATGTTAATTAGAAATAAATCTATAAATTTGTCTTTGGTATTAATAGAGAATGTTGTCCTATTTGCCATGTAAAAAATATGTTTTAACCTAAACACCTTTAACTAAATGTGAAATAGATAAGATATGAGCGTATTAGTTGTTATATATGAAACTTTGTATAGTTAGTAATGTTTACAAAGTTAGAAACGAGATCTTAAATTTATAAAAAAGGGGAGTTTACTTTATTTAAATAAATAATTATGCCTAAAAACTATTATTCACTCCACAAGTTGGGCAAACCTTATGGCCTAACTTGTTCGAAGATAGCAGGAATAGGTCTCTGTTCCTTGCTGTTATGTTCATCTCCGCAGTATGTTTTTGCAGCTGCAAATCATACGAATGCTATAGGAGTTGCCCAGCATACGTCAAAGATTAAAGGAAAAGTTGTTGATAAAACTGGACTTGCTGTTATAGGAGCAGCTGTTGGCGTGAAGGGTACAAACAATCGTACTGTAACAGACATAGACGGAAACTTCGAGTTAGAAGCGAAGGTGGGCGATATTCTTAAAATAACTTATGTTGGTCATAAGCCTATCACTATTGCTGCAACTGCAGAGTACATGAACATTACTATGTTTGAAGAGTCTAAAGCTTTGGAAGAAGTGATTGTGGTGGGTTACTCAAGCACCAGTAAACGCGACTTGATAGCGTCTGTTTCTACTGTTAAAGCAGAACAAATTTCTAATATGCCTGTAGCTAATATTGCTCAAGGTTTGGCAGGTCGCTCTCCTGGTTTGATTGTTAAAGCATCTGGTGGTGGTATCAATACCACACCTTCTATCTCTATCCGTGGTGGTGGCGAACCTATTTATGTAATCGATGGCGTAATCCGTTCTTCTGTAGACTTTGCTAACCTTTCTCCAGATGACATTCAGAGTATGTCTATCTTGAAAGATGCGTCAGCAACTGCAGTGTATGGTTCTCGTGCAACCAATGGTATTATACAGATTGTTACCAAACAGGGTAAGGAAGGTAAGATAAGTTTCGAATATGACTTTAACCAAAGTTTTGCTCAGCCAAGCATTTGGCCTAAAAAAATGAGTTCTTATGATCGTGCAATATATGCAAATATGGCTCGTGAAAACGATGGCCTCGATCCTGCTTACTCTAAGGAAGGTTTAGACCATTTCAAGAATGGTACAGACCCTCTGAACTTTGCCAATACTGACTGGCGTAGTTTAGTTTTGAATGATTGGGCTCCGATGCAGAAGCACTCAATTCGTTTGACTGGTGGAAGTGAAACGAACAGATATTATATATCACTGGGACACATAAATCAGAACTCGTTGTATAAGAATAATAACCACTGGATGAAGAGAACTAACTTCCGTATCTCTAATACAGCTATTATTAAACAACTTGGCTTAACTATCAATACCGCTATTGATGGTTATCGTCAACACAGAACGCACCCTTACACTTCTACGGCAAGTAATTATTATGGTGTGTTCTCTCATATTAACGATAAGCCTAGTCGTTATCCAGGTCTTAATAAATTCGGCTTACCGTATAATATTACAGACAACCCTGTAGCTGAAACAGCTAATGATGCTGGTTATATTCGCAATATAGAAAATGTTATTAATGGAAGAGGAGAATTGATTTGGGCAGTACCATGGGTAGAAGGCTTAAAGGTTCGTGCAGCAAGCAACTATCGTTATTATGGAGAAACTCAGAAGTCTTGGCGTAAAGATGCAGCTCAGTATGACTGGGAATCAGATACACCTATCTATGCTAATAAACCAGTGTTGAAACACGTATCATCTACAGGTTATTCGTTTACAAATCAAGGCTTCTTAGAATATGCAAAACAGTTTAATAAACACTATGTTTCTGCATTGGGTGGTTTCGAGCAGTATTATGAGAAGACAGAATGGTACTCATCTCAACGTGAAAATTATGCATTTAACATTGACCAAATAAGTGTTGGTGATGCTAACACTCAGACCAATGGTGGCGAAGAGGCTGAAATGGGACGTGCTGCGTGGATTGGCCAGATAAAATATAACTATGGTAACAAGTACTATGCAGAAGGCAGTATTCGCCATGACGGTTCAGATCGTTTCGCTCCAGGTAAGCGCTGGGGTACATTCTTTAGCGGTTCTTTAGGTTGGGTTGTGACTGCTGAAAAGTTTATGCAAAGATTAGTAGAAAAGAACATCTTGAACTCATTGAAGTTACGTGCTTCATATGGTGAAACTGGATTGGATCAAAGTGCGGGTCGCTTCCAATATATGTCTACTTATTCTTACGACCCGCATGCTTACGTAATGAACGGAAAATATTATCCAGGCTTCACTGAAGGCAATTTGGCTTCTCCAGATTTGACTTGGTATACTACTAAGCAGTTTGATATGGGGCTTGATTTCGCAACGTTGAATAGTCGTCTTTATGGTTCGTTTGACTATTTCTATTATTCTACAAAGGGTTACTTGGTTGCACCTATAGGTGAAACCTACATGAATACAGCCCTCGGTATAGGTTTGCCACGTATCGCATCAAATTCTCAACATCGCCGTGCAGGTATTGAACTTTCATTAGGCTGGAGAGATAATATAGGAAACTTCAAGTATGATGTTACTGGTAACTTTACCGTTTATAATACGATTTGGGCCTTAGATGAAAGTGAAGCAGAATCTTCGCGCTTAAATCCATACCAACGTACACAACAAGTAAAGCAGAATTATTATGGTGTTATGTATAAGAATTTAGGATACTATACTAGTGCTGAAGATGTATACAATTCTCCTGGTATTATTAATGCCTATAACTCAGGTTATTTAACAGCTGGCGACATTAAGTACGAAGACACCAATGGTGATGGTCAGATTAACTCTGAGGACTGTCGCCGCTTAGGTAGGTCAGGTAATCCCCATAATCAATTTGGCTTAAATCTCAATTTGAGCTACAAGGGCTTCTACTTCAGTACTTTGTTCCAAGGTTCTTTAGCTTTTAACCTGTACACATCAGGCTCATTGGCAATGCAGACAGGACAAACAGGTGATATGCCTATAGCATACGATTATCAGACAGATTTTTGGACACCAAACAATCGCACTGCTCAGTATCCACGCTTAATGTCAAATACAGGTTTAAACTCTAACAACAACTATGTTTATAGTGATTTCTGGTTGATTGATGGTTCTTATGTTCGAATGAAGGATTTCCAGTTTGGTTACGATTTTAAATATAACCTATTGAAAAAAGTTACATGGTTGAACAGATGTAGAGTTGGTATCTCTGGACAGAACATATTTACTATTTCTAAAGCTACCAAGTATGGTCTTGACCCAGAGCCAATGGATACAGGTTATAATGGATACCCTGTAGAAAGAACTTTAGCATTTACACTTAATTTTGGATTTTAACTTGTAGATAATTATGAAAAAGATAATAAAATATGGCATTTTAAGCTTGAGTCTTGTTTCCTTTTTTTCGTGTATGGACACTATGGACACACACCCCACTACCGTTTTTAATGACGATGCTGTATGGAGCAGCAAGGCAACCGTAGAAGGCTTTGTGTATGCCGCTTATAGCAGTGTAATTAATAATGGTTATGCAGGTTCTGGACAGAGTGTTGGTTGGGAGGCACGTACTCCTAATTCTGTAAAATGCTCACAGGTCGGTGAAGGTATTGATGGCATAGC
The DNA here is from genome assembly GCA_946999045.1 of uncultured Prevotella sp. GTDB lineage: Bacteria > Bacteroidota > Bacteroidia > Bacteroidales > Bacteroidaceae > Prevotella. The sequence goes on along the minus strand of CAMQBR010000017.1, from coordinate 2,642 downwards.
TACCGAATTAGGTGTAAGTTCTGCCAATGATTTTGGTTGTAACCGCTTTGGCTTACTAAGAAAAGCAAATAAGATTATTCACAATGTTGAGGCAAGCACATCCCTGAGCGAGGCAGAAAAGAAAGAACTTTCAGCTCACGGTTATTTAATGCGTGGTATGATCTTCTTTGATCAAGCTCGAAAGATGGGACGTTTCGTCCCTGTAACCCAAGTCTTTAGTATAGATAAACCAGATGAGGTAAAAATTCAGATGACTAAGACTGTTGCTGAGAGTTATGATATCATTATCAGAGACTTAACAAAAGCGGCAGATTATTTGCCTACTACCAATATGCCTGGTCTTCCTACACGTTATGCTGCAGGAGTTTTACTTTCAAGAGCAGCTCTTCAGGCATACGCATATACCAAGGATAGCAAGTATTTGGATATAGTTATAAGATATGCTACTGATGTAATCAACAACAGCGGTTCTACTTTGGCTACAAACTTAACTCCAAGCAATAGCTTATGGAATGAGACAGATTTGTACAACCGTGAAATTCTATGGGCGTATTATCGTGAGAAAGAAAATACCAATGTACAGAGTTTTGAGGAATTAATGCATACATATCCCAATATTTCTACCGATAATATTAAAAACTCACTGAGTCCAGTTGCTTTAAAGCAGGCTAATGGCCAAACTTTCGAAGGTTGGGCAATTTATTTTCCTACACAAGATTTGGCTGACCAGTTCTTGGTAATAGATGAAACTACTGGCCAAGCCTTACCTTGGTATGAAACATCGCAGTATACTAAAAATGTAGACATTCTTGACCCTACTACTATTACAACAGCTGGGCAGGTTGATCAATATAGCCAATTGAATGGGGACTTGCGACGTATCCCTACCCCTCAAGACTTCAATCAGACCAAGAACGGTTATCCTGTATTTTTACGCTATCATAGATTAAAAAAAGGTGCAGGACGCGACCTTAGCGATCTGATGTATCAAGGTCGCGACAAACGTTTTTACACTACAATGGTTTATGATAAGTGTACTTGGATGAATGAAAATGTAGGCTTAAATCTTGGTGGTAATATGTCAATGGGGGTACGTGATAAGGAAGATGGTGGATGGTACAACACGACCACGGGCTACTACTGGAGGAAAAGTAACATCGAAAAACCTGAACCGCGTGCATATTACAACTCAAAGGTTGCACTTCACTTTAACATTGCGCGTTTAGGTGAAGCTTACTTGAATTTGGCAGAAGCACAGTTACTTAAAAAGAACATTCCTGCTGCTGTAGCAGCTTTGAATGAGACTCGTACAAAGCATGGTGGTTTGGCTCCTTCTACAGCTTCTACAGAAGAGCAAGCTTGGGCTGATTACATCCGCGAACGTAATTGTGAAATGGCTAATGAAACAGGAGATATTTACTACAGCTATTTGCGCTGGGGTAAATATGGTGGCTACGCTAATCATGGACGTGCTGCTGGTGAAGTCGTAGCTGACCTCGATCGGCCTGCATACAAAATTGAAATTAGTCGTGATCGTAGCAAGCTAATTGTTAGTCAAGTAACATTGCTGAACAGTGCACAGCGCGTATTTACAAATAGACGTTATTTACTTCCTATCAGTCAAGACTTCTTGAATACCCGTGAAGCATATGGTATCATGGATGCACAGAATGAAGGTTGGTAATATTTTAATATTTTAAATAGAAAAAGATATGAAAAAGTTCTTATATATAATTGCTGCCATCTTTTTGGCAATTTTACCTACTTCCTGCCTTCAAAGCGGTTTGGAAGATTTAGATGAATACTCAGGCTGTGCCATCACTAATGGTAATGTTTACTGGCGTTACTATGGTACAGAAAAGAATCCTGCAAGCGGAGAGCCTGTAGTAAAACAAGTATATTTGGCTGCTACTCGCAGTCAGAATGTTGAGAAACGTATTTACACTATACGCTACACTACTAAAAATATTCCAGAAAAAGAAAGGGCTAACTTTACAGAAGCAAAGGTTGTAGTAGCTTTAACAATATCAACAGCTGCAACTATTAAGCCCATCAATGGTGCGCCTTCTCTTGGAGTTCCTGGTGACTGGACGAAGGATAATCAGTATGAAGTGACTGCTGCCGATGGAAGAAAGAATATTTGGACAGTTATAGTAGAACCATATCAATAACAAATTAGTAACATCCTTATCGGATGTTTACGTTCTGTGTGTTAGCTTTGTTAAATTTTAGCTTCTTTTTGGTTAAAAATGTAAGTTCTATCAGTCTTGTAGCTCGCTGCATTCCTTTATTCTCTTATATTTCGAACTCAAAAATAAGCTAAAATCTAACAAGGCTAATTTATAGAACCAGCCTTGTAGATAAGGATGTTCGCTCTCTCCAGCTTTACTCACAGCTAATTATCAAGTTTTGCGCAAAATTCACGGCTCTTTCATTTAAGAATGAATTGAAGACATAGCTTCCCTTACCCGACTCATGTACGAATTGAGAAAAATATTTTGCCTGTATATCAATAAGTTATGTCATTATCAAAATTTGATTATTTTCATTTTTGATACAGAAAAATGCAATAGTTTTGTGAAACACAGCAATAGTTTTGTGAAACACAATGAAGCATGTCTCATCAGTTCTGCCATGCCCTT
>CAMQBR010000016.1 GCA_946999045.1 uncultured Prevotella sp. | reverse complement strand
ACTCCTTTCCATGCGTGGCAGATGGCAATCGCCAGCGAATCGGCCGCGTCGGCGGTTCGAATCCGTCAACGCCCACAGGGGTGTTTCCTTGTAATCTTTCGGGATTGCAGGGATTTTTTATTTTATACCTATCAAATTTTATTTTCTTTATACAACACATATACTGCCATCTACAGATACGGAGTAGATAGTAGCTCTATAACTTCTAAACAGAAGCTTTAGAGATTTTTGTGCTATGTCTTATTCATTAGATGAACCAAAAATATTTGCTACCAAGTTTGTATTACAAGATATAAGCAAGTCCGATGCGCCATGAATTAGATTTGGCATCAGCATTCTTTTTTATTCTATCTCCTGCCGTTTTCCAAGTTATTTCTCCTGTTTTACCCAAGCCAATATTATAGGTTGCAGTAAGCTGGAAATGGCGAGCAAAGGTTAAGCCCATACCCATATTAACACTGAAGTTAGACGAATTGAGTCTCCAACAGGCAGCTTGCTCCTTTAAGCTCTTTGTCTTATCACCAATAGCAAACCCAACTTGCGGTCCAGCGAAAGCAAATATATTGGCAGTATCACCTAAACCAAGCATATATTTCAGATGAATTGGAATAATGATTTCTTGTCGCTTTAATGTCGTTTCAATATCTCCTGTAACCTTTTCTACTTTTGCTTCCTGTCGATTGTATAAAGCTGAAGCAGCAACTTCAAAGCCCGTTAAGGGAAGACCTACTTTTACCATAGAGCCTATAAAATATCCAGCTTGGTTAGTTGTCTTGAATACGTCTTCATTCAGCGTTAAGTTACTTATATTTACACCTGCTGTTAATCCTAATTTTACTTGTGCCTTTGCAGGAAACATTGCTCCCATCATAAACAACATAATAAGTAGAAAAATACTTTTCTTCATTATCATCTTTTTTTTCATCTGTTCCTTTTTATCTTAATGTCTTTGTCTACGAACCGTTACTCGGGCTGGTGAGCTATTGCTTGTAGAGTCGTGCTTATGCTTCTTGTTTTTCTTAACAACCTCTTCTTCGCGAGAACGATGTATATACACTTTTCGCTTTTTTTTCTTATCTTGCAGGGTTACCTGCTTTATGCTGTCAATAGAATCACTTTGCTGCGTATTGCCCCAAATATTCTTTTCAAACGTTTTTATCTCGTTTTCTATGCGCTTTTGCTCTTTTGCCATAGCCGAATCTGTAGTGCAATATTGCGCCAAAGTTCGTCCCAGCATATTGTTGGTTTTATAAATTTTGCCTTTGTATATGTTCTTGGCAAAGAAATCCTCAATACTCATCGTTGCAGCATTGTTAAGATTACTTGTCATAATGGTTTGTTTAGATAGAAACGGTGCTAAATCATCATACTTTATCCAAAACAAAGGATAAGAGGTAGCACCATCACCAAAGTCATCTACACGCTTCATAATAGGACATAAAGCCAAGACTTTGGTGTGAAAAGTTGCATTAGCTTGATCGTAATAAGCACACTCTTTCAAATAATAAGCCGTAACCTCTTTTGAAGGAATATCGCTGTCATCTATTCTGATGCCACGATTGGTACGCTCGTAATAAATATGATAATTATCCAAAAAAGCCAAAGGTTTAACACGAGCCGAATCAACAAACACCTCGTTACCATCCAATCGATATTCGTAAGCGGGCACACTACCCGTCATTATCAATTTGAAGATGTAGCAAAACAAGTTCATTTGTTTGCCCATAGGCTCTACAGGATAATACAAACCAGCATTCGCATCCTGTGTTAAATCTATTGTTCGATAAATATCACGACGCCAAACTACATTCTCATTCATTTTAGGAGAAGTAGGAAAAGACAGCTGAGCCCGCAAGCTCACCGTATTTGTATTGTTCTGTTTAGCTCTTTGCTGTTGTACACGGCGCATAGGAGGTTGTGCTACAACTACCTTAGCAGCGCACCAAAGCAATGTTACTAATAATATTTTTTTATTCATCGGTGTGTTATTTTTCGTCTCTATCAAGAGCTTTTATCTTACTATAATCTCCATAGAAGCAGGCAACTTGCGCAAAATACCATCGGGGCCAACAGCAGAGACATGCGAGATATAGAATCGCTTATTATGCGATAACTTGCGGAAAGTCTCACGTTGTCTTTCAGAGAAGTGTGCTCCTGCCGAAACCATTGGCACCGCATTCCCCATATTATCGAAGAATACAGTTTCAAAGCCTATTACTTTGAATTGAATATCCAACAATCCGTCATCAATAGCAGCACTGATACCACTAACTCCCATTAACGAAGCTTTAGACAAAGCACCGCCCTTAAATCTATCCGAACCAACCAAAATATAAGCTATCGGATCGGGTAGCTTACGTACATGGAAGGCAAAACGTCCTACTTGATGTACATTTCCATTCTGATTAGATACTACATTGATAGTTACATCCTTACCAATAGCTAACGGACGAGCAATATATTTGCCAGGTCCTATCATTCTAAAGCCACCACCACTCATTGATGCAGATATAGCAGTAAGCGGAACTCCAGGAATACTAATGCTAATAGGATTATCGTAGCCAGCATACAATACATTCATCATATCGGCAGATACCGTTGCTGATGGAGCTACTACCGAGTACTTTTGCATAAAATTGCGCCGCAAAACATCGCCATTGCTATTGCGCATAGTGATGTATCCACTAAACGAATGCTCACCCACACCACCTGCAATAAACTGATAAGTGTTATTGTGTAAGTTAACCCTTCGGCCACCTATATATATATCTGGCTGTTGAGTTGTGTCTACTGCCGCCATTACTATCTGTGCAGAAAACTTATCACCACTTACCACCGTGTGCGATTCTGGAATAACAAAGGCTGTTAACTTATTTACCCTTACATCCTTTACATCAATATTAGCCAGCAAAGAGTGCAACACTTCGCCCTCGGCATACCTTATATCACTTTGCAATTTAGACAACATCGTAACAGCAGCCGCCACAGGCATGTTCTCAAACATATATTCTTGCCAGTTCTTCCCCATACTTCTAGCTCGTTTGGATAAATCAGTTGAAAGATTGCAAGCTATAATTTGACGCTGGTGAGGGTTAGTAACCCATTTCAATATTCGTTCACGATAATTATTTATCTTATCGTATAAGATTTTTCCTTTGCCCGTACCAGGTGCCAACATAACGTGCGATGAAGGTTCAAGGTCTTCTTTATGCTGAATGTTATATACATCACTATGCTGTCCGTCAGCCTCTCTTACCATTTCTACTTTCAAGTCTTGCACAAAGTTATACAGTGAGTCTGTCATTTGTTTAACCGCAGTAGCCTTTGCAAACCACTCTTGCACCTTTTCGGGGTTCAACTTCATTTGTTGTGAAAGTTGACTATATATAGACTGGTTCTCCTTGGATGAGTTGGCAGTGGTCCTGTTCAAGCTATCTTCAACCACAGCAAATCCCTCTAACACTTCGTTAGAAACATTCAGTGCCAGCATTGCCAATAAGACGATGTACATCAGGTTTATCATCTTTTGACGTGGAGATACGGGTCTTTTCTTTATTGCCATTTTTTGTTTATAAGTTATTGAGTTTATTAGTTTTGTGTCAATTTCTTATAAGTTTTATAGCTTTCTATGAATTTCTATGTGCACCTAAAAAACACAAAACCTTAGTTCCTCAAAAAGCTCATCATAAAGTTTAATGTTAAAAACTAAAAGCTCAACGTTAATGTTGGGCATTGGCAGCTTGCATATTCACTGTCATAGCCTTAATCATTCGAGTATAAATCTCGTTCAATTGCTCTATCTGTTGAGCCATCTTTACTGTTTGTTCGTTAATCTGGTCAATAGTACCAATTTGCTTGCTGGCACCTTTGAGCTGCATTTCATATACCTTGCAAATGCCTGTCAATGTACGGTTCAGATTTTCCATCTCTTCACTATCGCGCGTTAATCTTATACTCTGTTCAGAAACCTTACCCAACGTCTCCGTTAATTTAGTCAACTCAGTTACATAGTTGCTTTGTGCTTCTATTAATTCAGGAGCATTCTCCTGTTGCGCTGTTACCCATTGCGGTTGCTCATTCTGAATAGTTGACTGCATCACTCGTTGTTGAGTATACTCTTCATCTTTCACATGCGGAACATACTGGAATTGACATTTAGCCCTTTCTTCTCTCATTTCTTCCTGTTGATAAGTTACTTTACCCGATTCTAAGTACTCCTCTGTTAAATGAGTAGGTATTTCCCTACCATCAGCAGTCTTGTCGAAAGGACGATCAAAGGCAGAGAGGAAGAATACAAACACCTCTGTACCCATACCTATATATAACATGATGTTACCTCCAGCCAAGTGCGTTAACTTAAACAATGCGCCGAGAATAACGATAGAGGCGCCCCAACTATAAACATAATTTAAAAATGTTTGTCCAGGAACACTATCCATCCATTTTTGCAAACGATACACAATATTATATTTGCTGTACTTTTTCATTATTTCTTACTTTTTTTTTGTTTGCTACTAGTAGTACTGGCTAAGCTGCGAACACATCTAAAGCCTATGTACGAGCGCGGTTGATTTTGATATTCCCATGTGCGCCATGCACTACGAATATACGTTTCTGGGTCTTTCCACGAGCCACCACGCACACACTTTTTCTTTAACTGATAAGGATCTTCTTTAGCAGCTTTGTATTCCAATTGAGGATTTAAGTCGTTCATGGCATCCACACCCGCTTCGGTATAAATTGTACTGGTCCATTCTGCCACATTGCCTGCCATATCATACAAGCCATTAGAATTAGCTCCATATATACCTACCTTACTGGTTATCAAATTGCCGTCCTTGGTATAGTTACCCCGAGCAGGCTTAAAGTTAGCATAAAAACATCCCTTACTCGAGGCTACATTCTGTGCATCCCATGGATATTCGTTACCCTCTGTACCACGAGCAGCATATTCCCACTCTGCTTCGGTTGGCAACCGATAACGCTGAATATACTTGGCTTCAGCACCCAATCCTTTTAATAAATAATCTGTGCGCCATGCACAAAAGGCATTGGCTTGCTCCCAAGTAACACCTACTACAGGATAATCATTATATGCAGGATTGCTAAAATAATTGCGGAGATATACCTCATTGTCGGCATTTGGAAAATCGTTTACCCAACATGTGGTATCTGGATAAACATTCACTATGTACGTATTGAGAAAGTCCCATGGACCCGAGCGAGGTCTGTTAATGGTTTGTCTAACAATATTGCCGTTATCATCCACGTAAGCCGTATCCTTAGAAATCATTACCACTTCATTTGGATCAATCTCTTCATCTGTATTAAGATGCCGCTCAGCCGCATTCATACGATTTCGTCGCAATGCCGCTGTGGTATAATCGTACACTTCATAGCGATAATTAAGTTGCTTATAATCCAATAACTTCTCGCCAGTTACAGGATTTGTTACATACAAACTCTCTAAAGCTCGCTGCTCATCCTCATTCATTTTACGAGGCAACTGCTTTTTCCAGTTAAGGTGAGGCTTTACTGGGTCACCGTTCTTATCTTCGGTTATCATGTAAGTTTCATCTCCAGCGTAGGCAGGATCAGCCAAACGAGTACGCAAAATGCTATCACGCACCCAATATACAAACTGCTTGTACTGCGAATTAGTTACTTCCGTTTCGTCCATCCAGAAGCCATCTACCGAAATATCTTTTTGCGATGTTTGCTTTCCCCATAAGCTATCTTGCTTACTAAGTCCCATTTTTAAATAACCTCTGTTTATACGGGTCATGCCGTAGGGGGTAGGTTCTATAAAAGTCTTACCACCTACACCCACTACTTCGCCACCTCTTCCTATCGATGAAGTAATATTACCACCAAAGCAACTTGTAAGGGTTAGCACTGTAGAGAAAACCAACATCCCTATTGTTTTACTCTTCATATCTTGAATTTGTCTTTTTCTCATTCTATAAATTACAAAAACCTCACGCTCTTGTGTTTATTGCGTTCCTTCTTTGATAGATTTACATCCATTTGATAACCTGCAAACAGCTCATGACTACCATTGCTTAGATTAATAGCAGAAGTGTACAATTCGTAGCTATATCCCAAAACTACACCATGGAAAACACCACCAAAGAGGAATGTTACCGAGTTAGTAGAACTGTACCCTATGCCGCCATACATCATCTTCTTATCATGCGTATATACTATTCGGGTTGTTATATCGGCTCTATGAGCAACGCCATCAGTGTAATAGCGCATAGTAGGATGTATAGTTAACAACGGATTTTCCAACTTAATATTGTATCCTGCCATTAAATAATAAGTAGGACTTATTTGCAACTCTTTTTTCTCATTGAGTTCTATTTGCGGTGAGGTTATATGTAATACCGATACACCCACATACCATCGTTTGTGCGTATAGTATAGTCCAGCACCTATGTCCAGCGCATTGCCATTCACATTACTGTTAACAAAAGTAGGGTCATTGACATCTGTCAAGTTAAGCCTACTGCCGTCAAAGCTCTCACTTATCATACCTGTCTGCGTGCCAAAAGATAGTTTTCCACCCAACAACTTTAACTGCAAAGCATATTGCAGAGCCAAACGCTTATGGGTAAACAATCCTATTTGGTCGTTTACCAATTGCACACCAGCTCCATGATATGCCTTCAAAAAATAAAAAGGCATATCTGCCGATGCATACATGGTTCGTGGATTGTTATCAAATCCCACCAAACTCATATTGTATACCACGTTTATGTTAAGCTTGCTCTGCTTACCCACAGCTGCTGGATTAAACGAAGGCTGCATGTCAAAGTAATGACTAAACAACGCATCGTATTGCCCCCTTGCTATTTGCGCACAACATATACATATATATAATAGTAGTAGCTTCTTGTAAATCACATCTGTATAACGATAATTTTTTGCAAATATTATTCCTTCTCCCATGTTTTGTCTCTCATATTTTTAGGCTGGTTCTATAAATTAGTTTTGTTAGATTTTATTCACAATATATGGGGGGGGAAATATAGAACCTGCCTTTATTTACTTTAACCCCAAAAAGTACAATCTCCACAACTTTACACAAAGCCATTAAGAAAAAAAATATAGGAAAATGATTATTTGAGAAATTGCTAAAATAATTCTGTAAAGAAATATGACAACATTTTAACTCTTATAAAACTTCTCATTTAGCTATAAATACACACTATGGTTATTATATTTTGCCTAAAAAATGAAAGCAATTTAGTTGAATGCACGAGTTTATACACTAAAAAGCACGAGTTTATATACTTACCCCATTGACTTTACCCTACAAAATAAATCACTTAATATGCCTATTCGCAGCAGTTTGGGGGCTATATAAAATACTATTTTTGCATAACGAGGTATATAAGAGAAATAAGTTGTTAGTTATCAGTATATTACAAAAAGTTCTATATCTTACGTAGTTCCAGTAAATTGTTTTTCGTTTTCAAATATCCAAATTATAGAGAAGCCTATGTAAAATATTTTCTAATAAAACATTCTTTCCAAAACCAATCTGCCTAAAGAAACAAATATATTTCTTGTTCTCCCTCCTCCCCAAAAAAACATTGACTCAAATCAACAATTCAAGAAAAAATAAAATAATTCAAAGATTTTTCACTTTTCTTTTTGTTATTTCGATAAAAACCACGTACTTTGCAAGCCTATTCAAATCCTAACTTCTGATAAATAAATTTAGCAATCAGAGTTAAGTAAATAAAAATCTCTTTTTTTTTAACATGAGAAAACCTATTTTATGGCGAGGAGTGTGCCTCATGGCATGCTTAACGTTTGTGAAAACGGCTGAAGCAAAGTTTCTCACCCTCCCCAAGAATGGACGTTCGTATGTTGTTGCGAACGAAGTAAACAAAAGCAACCATTTATTAGACAGTATTAATTTGAACGAGGTGGTTGTTACTGGTCAAGGTAATGCCATACAACGGCGCCGACTCTCCTCGCTTGTTTCAAAGGTATCTGGCAAAGATTTACAAAAGATGCCAGCAAATCGTATGGACGAAATGCTGCGTAACGCATTGCCCAACGTGCAGTTTTCATTATCGGGAGCACAACCTGGGTCTACTTCTATCATCAAAGCCCGTGGATTATCATCAGCTTTTTCTAACACTACACCTATTATATATATAGACGGTGTACGCATTGATAATCTTAATACTGGTACAGTTCTTAATTATTCCAAACACGGATATGGTGCTAACCCTTATACACTGAGCGATATGCCCATGGGCGAAATGTCGGCATCAAGTGCATTGAGCGACATTTCCATTGAAAATATCGACCATATTGAGTATGTATCTGGTGGTGCTGCTACCACCCTTTATGGGTCGGACGCAGCCAATGGAGTAATACAAATTTTCACAAAGAAAGGCAGTAACGACGGATTTCATGCTTCTGCTGGTATCGATTGGGGCTGGGATATAGCCACCTCACAGTATTATCATTTCAAGCGTACTGCTCAGTTACTCAACCAAACAGGTGCAGAGCAACGTTATCGTCTATCGCTTAGTGGTGGCAATACTAAGTACGGATATAGCTTAGGAGCTAACATGGCATCTAACACGGGTATTGTTATTGGCAACAATAATGAGCATAAAAAATATGATTTGCGCTTTGGTTCGCAAGCTCAATTAACCCCAAACTTAGAATATCAAAACTCGTTTGGCTTTGTAAACGAACAATTTAACCGTAGCAGAAATGGTAACCAAGGATTTTATACTGGACTTTGGTTTGCCGAAGGTGCTGCCGCTACCAATTTTAAATATATCAACCAAGCTGGAAAAGAGGTGAACTATCCTGCTGATATTGATGCGATAGATGATTATACCTTTAACCAAATGAAGGCTTTTGTAAGGAAAGCAGAAAACTTACAAAACTATCATGAAGACACCAAACACTTCCAAACTTCACATATCTTGATATATAAACCGCTGAAGAACCTCACTCTAAAAGGTACATTTGGTATAGATTACCGTGTAAACAATAACAAAGAGATTGTTACCAACGAATATTTGATACATACTGGTATCAAACCTGTGGGTACAACCGATGCGGGACGTAATAACAACTTTGAACGTACTTATTTTGGTGTTACGGCAAATATAAATGCTCAACACAAATTATACTATCAAGATAAGCTGAGTAATATCTTTACAGCTGGCTTTCAGTACTTTAATACCAACGACCACCAGGCTACTTACAATGGTACTAACGTGCGTGATGGTGCCAAGGTTATGGCTGGTGCTGGTACAGTACAGGCTGACGAATGGTTGAACTATTTACATAGCTATGGCTTCTATGCACAAAACAACTTAGGCTTCTTTAATCGCTATTATCTTGATTTAGGCGCACGTGTTGACTATAATACTGCCTTTGGTGATAACGTAAAGTGGCAATTCTATCCTAAAGTAGGTTTGTCGTATGTAATGAGTGATGAACCTTTCTTGTGTAAACTTACACAGAGTGGTATGCTCAACATCTTACGATTGTTCTGCAACTATGGTGTAGCAGGTAGCTATCCTCCTCCTTTTGCTTATCAGCGTACCATTGCCATTAGTGCTTACAGAGGCAAGCAAGCTGCTACCTTTGGACAGTATGGCAACCCAAATTTGGGACCAGAAAAGAAACATTCATTTGAAATAGGATTGGAGAGTTCTTTCTTACACGACTTTGCAACTTTATCGTTTACTTATTATCGTTCACAAACCAAAGATGCGTTGTTTACCGTTCCCTCGTTGCCATCATCAGGAAAAGCACCAAAATATTTGGCTAATATCGGTGAGATACATAACCAGGGTATCGAACTTAATTTAGCTCTTAACGTACTTCGTACCAAAGATTGGCAAGCTACTATCCGTACTGCCGTTAACAGCAACAAAAATGTGGTGGTAGATGCAGGCGGGACTGTTCCATTTAGCATTGGTGGCTTTGGTGCCAGCACCATTCAAACCGTTGTACAAAAAGGCAAACCTGTAGGCTTTTTACGTGGTAACAAAGCTATTTTGAATGCTGACGGAACATTAAAAGAGGTATTGCGTATGCAAGATTTGGGCACTACTATCCCTACTTGCTATGGTAGTGTATCATTTGACTTGCATTACAAAGCATGGCAATTGTGGATGAATAGCGACTATCAAACAGGTTCGTACGTACATTCGTTCGACCGCCAGTTCCGTTTTTCTAAAGGATTAAAAGATAGTGCTATACCAGATGCGGCACTTGGAGGCAAAACACAAAAGAAATCTTGGCTCAAATTTACTAATTATTTTGTTGAGAAAGCCGACTTCTTTAAAGTTCGCAACATTGGCTTGAGCTATTTGGCTAAGGTTGATAGAAAAAAATATTTTATCAAGAGCGTACAAATAAGCTTTAATATGAACAACATTTTAAGTTTTACCGCTGCATCAGTAGACCCAGAAGCTGTTATCTCAGGAGCTCAATCACAAGGTGCAGTGGCAACAGGTGGATTAAATTATTCTACTTATTCGTTGCCTAAACAGTACGTTTTCTCTCTCAAATTTAATATGTAAACGCTATGAATAAAATATTGATATTAACAGCTGTTACAGCTACAACCATAGGATTGAACTCGTGTAACTTGATAGAACCTAACGAGGTGGAAAATCCCAATATAACAGAAGAAACCTTTTTAAGGGGTAGCAACTCCATGGATACATGGGTGAATGGCGCCGAAAAAACATTTGCTTTAACTGTTGGTACGTTCTGTTTACACACCGAAATTATATCGGATAACTATTATAACAACTACACCCGTGAAAGTAAAGTGTTTGACAAACCTGAAATAAATAATAACGACCAAGATGCAGCCAGCATGGAACGTGGAATCTCTAAAATGTGCGAAGCGGCTAATTTTGGTTTAAACAAAGTACAAAAGTATGATAAACAAACCATGGAAGAACATCTCAGTAAACTTTATCTCATTAAGTCGTATGCCTTTTTACTAGCAGGCGAAAACTTTATGGCACTACCTGTTGAACAGGGAGGAAAGGTAAAAACATGGAAAGAGCAACTAAACTTGGCTTTAAATACGTTAGACGAGTGCAGCAAATATGCTAAGACCGACTCGGCACAAGCTTTGGTTCATACGTTGAAGGCACGTGCTTATTATCGCTTAGGAAATGCAGATAAGGCGATAACCGAAAGTGAAGCAGCATTAAGCCTTAGCAGTAAACTCTTATCTACCGTAAAATTTGATGCAGCAAATGGTGTTACCAATTCTATACAAGACGATATTTGGAAAACCATGTATCAGCCTTTACCTCGATTAGATTTCCTTGATCCTAAGTATTATCAGCTTACATCTATGGACGAATGTCCTATCAGCATTGCCAAAGCAGAGGAAAATCACTTAATTATTGCTGAGGCTTTATTGTCTAAGAATAATGTAAGCGGATGCAAAACACAGTTGCACAAACTATTGCAACTGGTAAAACAGCGTCCAGTAATGAAAGGTTTAAGAGATTGGAACGATAATCGTTTTAACGGAGGTTTTGTGCATTATCCAGATAGCAACGGCTATACGGTGGCAGCATCTCCTGGTGAGGAATATCGTTCTGGTTTGGTATTAAGCAGAAAAAAGCCAAATCTTATCAATGTTCCTAAGGTTTCAGGTACATCGGTTACAGCTGAAATGATTGACAAATGCTCTGATAACGATGCTTTGTTGGAACTTATCTACCTAATGCGTCAAGAAATATTTATAGCCGAAGGTAGACGTATGAGCGATTTGGGGATACGGTTGCCTATCAATGAGGTAGAAGCAAACAACACAGACTCAGCCAAACCTTATACTAAAGCCCTTATCCCATCGTTTATTCCTTTGGAGCAAGGCATGGATAAGTTTGATATTGATAAAATTAATCATAAGGTAACTATCCATTACAATATGAATAAGATTATCGTAAAGAACAAAAAATCTGAATATGTAGTCCCATTCTGGAAATAAATACTTTCGGTAGAAACAAAGAAAGTATACAGAACAAAAAGGGAGTTAACAGACAAACGTTTGTTAACTCCCTTCTTTTTTTAGTACAGTCTTAGAAGCAAATAGAACTACTGGGGTAAAAGGGGGGTAATAGACAAGAAAGAGATTATTTTGCTTGATGCAGAATTTCTACTGTCTACTAACTCCCATTTTACTCCCAACAACTCCCATTTACATCTATACTATTTAATATTCTTCTTCATCAAATCCAAACTCATCATCCGTTGTAGGGTAATCAGGCCATATATCTAATATACTATCATATACATCGCCTTCATCCTCAATCTCCTGTAAGTTCTCTATTACTTCCAGCGGAGCACCAGAACGAGAAGCGTAATCTATTAATTCCTCTTTTGTTGCAGGCCATGGAGCATCATCCAATTTAGAAGCCAGTTCTACTGTCCAATACATAATTTTTATATTTTAATAATTGCATATAGAGGCGTTTTTAATAACCACCATACGTAAAATAAGTTTTTTATTTAAATTCTCAATAGCCTTACTTGGCTACTTCAGTTAACTCTTACCACTAATATTCATCCTCATTAAAAAGAAAATCTTCTTTTGAAGGATAATCAGGCCATATATCTTCAATACTCTCATAAATATCCCCCTCGTCTTCTATCTCCTGTAAGTTCTCTAATACCTCTAAAGGAGTTCCCGTACGAGTAGCATAGTCTATCAACTCATCTTTTGTTGCTGGCCATGGTGCATCTTCTAATTTAGAAGCTAATTCAAGTGTCCAATACATAGTTTTTCAGTTTTGTGTTAATGTTTTGCGTGCAAAAATAGTCATTTTCATAAAACGACCAAGAAAAATACCATTTTTTTTTAGATTGTTTGTGAAGAAATGTAAGCATCCAACATTGTAAGCATCGCAAGCATCCAATATTAGCCGCTTACGAATTATGTCAAAACAAAAGAAATTGAACGAAAGACCGAGAGAAAAATTAAACTTTTCTACACCTAAGTGCGAGTTTTTTAGACACGTTTTATAATTTTGCACTTGTTGGTTGACTTTATGCGTTTTTTCTGATGGTGAATATTTATCAATAACAGTCCGATACCCGTCCAAACCAGTTCGCGCAAACGTACCAACAAGGCTACAAAGATACCTGCATTAGCCGTCATGCCCAATTGAATTACTGATATTAAGAATCCTCCTTCGCGCCCGCCCAACTGTAGTGGTATAAAGAAAAGTAAGTTTGCAAACAGCGTTGTAAATGCTATAATCAGCACACATGCAAGATAACTTACATGAGGCATGAGTACCATGAGTACAAACATTACCTCAAAAGCTGAGCAAAACCTGCAAGTAAGCTCTAACAAAACTGCTGTAACAAATGTTTTTGGATTTTGTTTGTGTAGAGTAGATATCTGCAAATCAATAGTGTCTAACTGCTTACGATGTTTCTGAATAAAGGGCTCTGCCCACTTTTTTATAAAAGGAATATGCCGCAACATATTTATCATGCGCACAGCTAATCCTTTTTGATAGCCTATTAGGAAGAACCATAGACCTAATCCACAGAACATGGCTGCACTCAACAGCAATACGATGATACCAAAGGAAAGCACTTGGGTAAATATATACAGCAAGATGCAAATTATCCAAAAGCAAAAATGGCTAAAGATATGGGTCATTACAAAGAGAATAACCGATGAAGATGCTGCTTCGGTACCTATCTTTGGAGCTAGTTCCATAATGCGATAAGGTTCGCCGCCCATCAATCCTCCTGGCGTGGCATAATTGAGTGCAAAGCCTGATACCGATACTTTATACAGCCACCAAAAGCCTACCTTATTATGATATGTTGAAGATATGGCTAATTCTTTTTTCTTTTGAGAACTTTCCATTCTCACACAACTCTTTATAATAAGGTACCACGATGCAGTATTAAAGATGTATAAGAACACCCACAATAGTAATATAGCAAAAAACCAATAACCCGCATGTTGCAATCCTTGCCACACTTCAATAAAATTGAGTTGGGTTACCATAATAATAAGTGCCACCAATCCAAAAAGAAAGAAACCGTTTTGGTATTTCTTTTTCATTATTTATTCTGCCTTCTGTTGCTTCTGATTATTTTCTTCTCCTTGCTGTTCATTTCGCTTTACTGCGTTATACTTACCCTTATCATCTTTATGCTCATGATATAACTTAGGAAGAGAATTCTTCAATGCTTCTTCGTATGTTTTTCTATGACGCCATATATCAGTAGCCAAGAATATAGCCTGCCGCAACGTTTCTTCGTTGGCAATGCCTTTGCCTGCCATATCAAACTGCGGACCTACATTGGTGGTTGTGCATACCAAAGGTATATTGGCTATTAGCCTTACTCCTGCATTTACCGATAGTGTTTTAAAAGGTAGCAATGCCTGTTCGGGATACATAGCCAACACGGCATCAAAAGCTTGATATTGATTAGAACCAAAGAAATCTTCTGATAGATAAGGTCCAAAAGCACACATACCTGCATCTGCCAGCTTTGCCACGGTAGGTTCTATCACCTCTTGTTCTTCTGTACCATGTATGTTTGCATTAAGTGCTAATATAGCAATGCGAGGATTAGAAATACAGAAATCTTGTTTAAGCGTTTTATATATAATGGCAGCTTTCTCTACAATATTATGTTCTGTAATATCTGCTGGTACATCTTTTATATTCAAGCTGTTTGATACCATTGCAATTCGCACAAAATCATTCATAAACAACGACAGTGTTTCGTGTCCATCGCCCAAACATATTTGTAGATAATGAGCCACGCTCTTAAACTCTAATCCGCCAACTTTCAGGTTGTTAGGCATGAGTGGTGCCGATACCAGTACATCGTAAACACCGTGTCTAAAGTCAGTCATAGCTCTATCCAAAGCTCTTACTGCGGAACGAGCCGACTCTTCAGTAGAGATACCCAATTCTACTTTCACCTCATCATCAAAGCAAGTTAACAAGTTTACACGTCCGTCTTGTATCTCGTCAACATCGTTTACAATACTAAAGTTGGCTTGTATATTAAGTGCATTGCGATGATAAGCCGCAATCTTTGGCGATCCGTAGATGATAGGTGTACAAAGGTCTAACATCTCGGGTGATGCAAATGTCTTAAAAATAAGTTCGTATCCAATACCATTGGTGTCACCGTGTGTTATAGCCACACGAATTTTTCTATCGTTCATAAGTACTTGTTTTTATTTTTTTTTGTGGAGAGGCAACGTTATTCTTTAGCCACCTCTTTATCTTTTTTGGCTGTACTCAGCAAGCCACAAGCTGCGAAGATGTCTTGACCTCTGCTGGCACGAATGGTGGTATATATGCCATGTGCTGTAAGATAATCACGAAATTGTTCCATTGTTTCGTCATTGGCTCCATGTAGTGGAACGTTGGGTATTTGATGAAAATGAATTAAGTTAACTCTACAATTAACCCCTTTCAGCAAGTTGATAATGCGCTGTGCATGGTGTAAACTATCGTTAACACCGCCAAAGACAATGTATTCAAACGAGAGCCTTCGTTGATGGGTAAAGTCATAATTACGTAAAAGTTCTACAACATTCTCTATCGACATTCCTTTTTCGGATGGCATCAGTTCTCTGCGTTGTTCGGGGAAAGCAGAATGTAAACTAATAGCTACATGGCATTCGCTTTCATCTAAAAAGCGTTTTAGTTTTACTTTTACGCCCACACTGCTCACTGTAATGCGTTTGGGACTCCAAGCGTAGCCGTAGTTGGCTGTTATTATCTGGGTAACACGCAGCACATTGTCAAGGTTATCCATAGGCTCGCCTTGTCCCATAAAGACGATGTTGGTGAGCTTGTCGAGTTGTGGCAGAGAATATATTTGGTTTAATATATCGGTGTAGGTAAGATTTCCTTCAAATCCCTGCTTGCCTGTCTGACAAAACAAGCAATTCATTTTGCAACCTACCTGACTTGATACGCATAGTGTTGCCCTATCGTTTTCGGGTATGTAAACGGTTTCTATAAATTTTCCCTCTGCTGTTGGAAATAAATATTTTATAGTTCCGTCCTTAGAATATTGAGCATCAATAGCATCCATACATCCTACCTCATAAAAGTCGCTCAACTTTTGTCTGTTTATTTTAGAAAGATTGGTCATTTCATTGATGTCTTTTACCTGACGTTGATACAGCCACTTTGCTATTTGTCCGCCAGTAAAAGCAGGCATACCTAACGACACTGCCACTTGTTTCAGTTCATCAAGTGTCATACCTATCAACTTCTTCTTGACCCTATTCGCTTTATCCATCTTCTTTTATATTTCCTTGGGGTACAACCCATATCTTTTTGCAAATATACGCAAAATTGATGTTTCTTACAACATCATATAAAAAAAGCAACCTGATTTTTACTAAAGGAAAGAGCATTAAGTCTGATTATTATTGAAGATTCAAAATAGAAGAGGAAAACTTATTGGTGTTTGGATTGTATTAAGAACCATGAAAAAAACTGCAGAGGTTTACCATGTGACTGGGGAAAAGTCTCCCGAAGGGAACAATCAGTTATAAAAGAGGAGACCGCTGTCTCCCCAAGATTAATTAACTTTGTCGTGTATATGTATCATCAATTAACCTCGCAGCAAAGGTTGTAAATTTTTGCCTTACTCCTAAAGAAAACAGTGAGAAAAGAATTTGTTGACCACGTCAACATCAGTAAGACAACACTCTTACGTGAAATCAAATGCAGAACAGCATACCAAAAGATAGCATCATTAACAATAACACAATGGGGAAACTTGTCAAGCATACAGGGCATAAGATGAAATATAGGCATTGGCTCAAGGGCAAACATCTTATAATAAAAGCTGGGGTGAGTATCTATGAAAGAAGTAAGGAAGTTGACGGGAAGAGATACGGAGATTTTGAGATAAACTTGATTGTAGACCCTAACCTGTATATGGTATATACCCATTCTATGGGAGAAGTCCACCTTTATGCAGCTTATGCAGAAGTTATCATTTGAAAAAAGTAAAAACCTTTAACAAAGGTGGTTAGGAAACTATTACTGCTATATAAGTAAGCAAGGATTACCCGAAGACCATTACAATAGATAACCGACCTGAATTTGCGGCACGCTTACCAAGTTATTAGGCGGTAACCGTGTACTTCACCGATTTATATTGCTTATGGCAAAGGGGGAGGTGTTGAGAATACAAATAAACTAGTTGTACAATATATACCGAAAAAATCGTTTAGGCATTATACAGACAAGAGAATTATGTAGAGACAAAAGAAACTGAATGAAAAACCGAGAGGAAAATTAAATTTTTCTACACCTAAGTGCGAGTTCTTTAAACACGTTTTGTATTTTTGCACTTGCTGGTTGACTCTATGCCTTATATAAATTTTAATATAAGAACGAGGATGTAAATTTGTTTGAATAAAACTAATATCGTAATTTTGTATTTTGCAATAATAATGAACTCAACACCTACGTTTAGTATGTGTTTTTATAATAATAAAGATAGTAGCTGATGAAAAAAGATTGTTTAATAATAGTAAGTGGAGGTATGGATTCTATTACCATGCTATACGAATACAAAGATAGAGTGGGGTTAGGTGTATCGTTTGATTATGGAAGCAATCATAATCAAAAAGAAATACCTTTAGCAAAGATGCACTGCAAACGATTGGGTATTCCGCATATCACCATTCCTTTGAATTTTATGCATAAGTACTTTAAAAGTAGTTTGTTGGAAGGTGATAGTGCCATACCCGAAGGGCATTATGCTGAAGAGAATATGAAGTCGACCGTTGTGCCTTTTCGCAATGGTATCATGTTGGCAATAGGCTGCGGATTGGCTGTAAGTAAAGACTTTAAGTATGTAATGCTGGCTAATCACGGAGGAGATCATACGATTTATCCCGATTGTAGACCACAGTTTATTGAGAGCTTTTCTAAAGCTATGTATGCTGGAACGTTTGAGGGCATAACTGTTTTAGCCCCATACACCAATATTACCAAAGGTGAAATTGCAATGCATGGCAAAAAGCTGGGTATCAACTATGCAGAAACTTGGTCGTGTTACAAAGGAGGAAGTAAGCAATGTGGCAAATGTGGAACATGTGTAGAACGCAAGGAGGCTTTGTTATATGCTGGTATAAAAGACGAAACTCCTTACGAGGAATAGCGAGTTCCCTACATTTCCTTCTATATAATATATATAATAATCTGCGAGGATAGATACTTGTCTCTATTTCAGAAGATTGATTACATAATGATAATAGTACAATGTAGGGAATCTATTTAGGTTGGTTCTATAAATTAGCTTTATTAAATTTAAGACTTATATTTAGAATCAAAAACAATAATCGTATTATATAAGAAAAAACGATGAGTAATGTTGAAATTATGAATTAGTATATGATATATTGTGTATCTAAACGTATGGAGGTAGCTGCTGCCCATAAGCTATGTCTCTCATACGAAAGTAAATGTGAACATCTTCATGGGCACAATTATATTATTACAGTGTATTTGGTAAGCAGAGATAAACTTAATAAAGACGGCATGGTATATGATTTTAAGCATATAAAAGAAAAAATACACGGTTACTTAGATCATGGTTACCTTAATGAGTTGCTACCTTTTAATACAACTGCTGAGAATATAGCTAATTGGATAGTGCAACAATTTGTCCAATGCTACAAAGCTGTGGTACAAGAAAGCGAAGGTAATATTGCACAAGCTGTAGATGAAAAAAAAATTGTTGGTATAGAAAATTTGGTAATGTAAAAAAATGGATAAGGTGCATAAGTACAAAATAAATGAGATATTTTATTCTTTGCAAGGCGAAGGGCATAATGCTGGTAGGGCTGCAGTGTTTGTTCGTTTTTCTAAATGTAACCTGCGTTGTCCGTTTTGTGATACCAACTTTGATGATTACAAGGAGATGACGGCTGATGAAATCATGATTGTTGTTAGGCAATATACACCCTGCAAGTTTGTTGTGCTGACAGGTGGAGAACCTACTTTGCAGGTAACTCCTGCGTTGTTAAAGCATTTTCATCAAGAAGGATATTATATTTCTATGGAAACCAATGGTACTCATGTTATTCCAGAGGGTATAGATTGGGTAACATGCTCGCCCAAGAAACCTTTTGTTGGGACAGGTGATATTACGATAACTGAAGCCAATGAGGTAAAAGTGGTATACGATGGTATTCATCCTATTAGCAATTACGGTATTCGTTCTGCTGAATTGTACGTGCAACCTTGTGATGTGGGTAATGTTCAGCAAAACAGAGAAATATTAAACCAAACTATAGCATTTGTAAAGACCCATCCGCAATGGAAGCTTTCTTTGCAATTACACAAGCTCATAGGTATACAATGATGATGTATGTTTTCGACATCATTTTATATAAACTATAAAGAGTATAACTTGGTTATTTTATAAGGATGGTTTAATAAATTACCACCATATATAGTAATTAAATTTTATGAAATATGTTTTGTTATTTTTTTGCTTCTTTTTATAGAAAACAGGTTGCGTTTCAACAAATCAAACAGGTTTGATTGTATTCGGCTTGCACTTTTTTATTCAAAATGCAAAGTACAAAATCTAACAAAGCTAATTTATAGAACTTGTTATGTAAAAAAAGTACAAAATGATTGGTAATGCAGTATATCCTCGTTTAGTGTGTTACTTAGCATTAAGAATAAAATAAAAGTTTAGCTGTAAGAATTGATAATATAAAAACATATCTCAGATATTTTTTTTATATCATTTTTTTGTGATATTCTCTAAAATATGTATCTTTGAAAAAAAAAAGAGTTGGCGTGGTGTATGCGCCGAAAATAAGTAAACAATGAAAACAAAATTTGCAAAGCAATTGTTATGCTTGCTATTCCTTTTTATGAGTGGTATGACTATGGCGGCACAAACTGTAGCAAAAGATTCTGCTCAAAATACAAAAAAAGCAACAGAACAAATAGATTCTGTACAAGCTCAATCACAAGAGAGTGCAGCTCATGAAGCACTTAATCAGTCAATGGTAGCTGCTGCTGATACTACTGTAGCCGATACACAAGGTGGAGGTATACATCAGTTCTTAAAGACAAAGTTTATTGAGGGCAATGCAGGTTTTATGTCTTTGGTTGCATTGACTTTGGTGTTGGGCTTGGCTTTTTGCATTGAACGCATTATCTATTTAAGTCTTTCAGAAATCAATGCCAAACGGTTTATGAATGATTTGCAGGAAAAAATAGATGTCAACGATATGGAGGCAGCCAAACAACAATGTTTAACAACACGTGGACCTGTGGCAGCTATGTGCTATCAAGCCTTGGATAAGGTGGACGAATCGATAGAAAATATTGAGCGTTTGATAGCGTCTTATGGTTCGGTACAGGCGGCTAACTTAGAAAAGGGGTGCTCATGGATAACCTTGTTTATAGCAATGGCACCTTCGTTGGGCTTCTTAGGAACGGTAATAGGTATGATAATGACCTTCGATCAGATACAAATGGCAGGTGATATTAGTCCTACTATTGTTGCCGCTGGTATGAAAGTAGCATTGATAACTACTATTTTTGGTATTATTGTAGCCTTGGTATTGCAGGTATTTTACAACTACATTCTCTCAAAAATAGATCATATTACAGCGCAAATGGAAGAATCAGCTATTACACTGCTCGATACTTTGATGAAGTATAAATTATCATAATATGAAGAAACTTAATTTGCATCATATTTCAACTGAAAAACTATCACAGCGCATCCTCTATATATTAATAGGTGTCGTGGTATTGGTATTTGCCTTGTTTTATTTGATAGGGTATGATATGCCTTATTCAGAGAATCCTGATTTCAACGAACCGCTTCTTACCAATGTGTTACTAATAGGTATGTATCTATTGCTATTAGTAGGTATTGTGGTAGGATTATGGGCGATGTGGCGTGAAATAAAGATGAGAGAAGGCGAGCAAAATGTGGTAAATGGTATTCCTGAAACACTGATAAGTAGGTGTGTAACAGGGGGAACCTTTATTATCTTAGTGGCTACTTTTGCTTTGGCTTCAACGCATTCTATTATAAGTAATGGTAAAAACTTTACCGATAAATTCTCTTTACGTATTGCCGACCAGTTTATTAATACTTCTGTTATCTTATTGTTAGTAGCTATTGCTGTTGCTATCTATGGTATGACAAAATATAGGCGTAAACAAAAAAGATGATATGTTAATACGAAGAAAACTTCACGAAAGACCTGAACTCAATACAACCTCAACGGCAGATATATCGTTTATGCTGTTGATATTCTTCTTGGTTACTACATCTATGGATGTAGATAAGGGATTGCGGCGACAATTACCACCACCTCAAACAGAGAAGGTGCAACAACAGAGCTTAGTGGATAAAAGTAAATTGTTGGAACTAAAGATAACTGCGCAAAACCAGTTATTGGTAAATGGCAAGCCATTTCATATTGACTTGTTGCGCAATGAGGTAGAAACATTTGTGCAACGGGTAGGGAAGGCGCATCTTATTTCATTATCTTCCGATCCACAATCGGAGTATGATACGTATTTTAAGGTACAGCAACAATTGGTTTTGGCGTACAAAAATGTGCGTAACAAGTTATCGCAACAACATTTTAATCGTTCATTTGCTGCTTGTACTTCCGCACAACGTGATGCTATCTTAGACTTGTGTCCTCAGCGTGTTACAGAAATTTATCAGACGGAAGCGAAAGGAATGAAGCCATGATACGCTTTAGAAGAAAACAACGAAGAAGTGTTCCAGGACTGAATACGGCTTCGTTACCCGATCTTATCTTTACTGTTTTGTTCTTTTTTATGATTGTTACACACATGAGGGAGAAAACGATAAAGGTAAAATATAAGATACCGCAAGGCACAGAACTATCTAAAACAAAAAAGAAGTCTTCGACTATCAATATTTATATAGGTAAGCCTCTTTTGGCAAAATACATTGATACCCCCCCTATTGATATAGTGCAATTGAATAACAAGCTGGTTCGTATTGACGAAATAGCAGATTATGTGAGTGCCGAAAAAGAAAAAATGTCGCCCGAAGATCAAGAGCAACTAACGGTTTCTATTAAAGCCGATAAGCACACAAGCATGGCTACTATTAATAAGGTAAAGCTGGCTTTGCGAAAAGCAAAAGCACTTCACATTAGTTATTCCGCTGAAGAAAAGAAATAAAAATGAAGTGATTAACGAGTTTATAGGTTTTTTGAGTAAACTATTTTATCGGTCATTTAGTTTGCAAAGTAAGGATGCTTTATAAATTACCACCCTGTAAACTCGTTGATTAAAATAGCTATCAGCTTGTTAACTCGTTTGCTTGTTAACTTATTAGCTCACTAATACTTTATAACAAAAAAAACTTAAATTATTGCAAACTTCAACTCTTTATTGTATATTTGCAAAAAGAACAAAGTAATGTAATATTAACCTTTACAGGTGGTAGAATTAGATAGTAAAAACTATTTTGCTTGTACAAAGTTCGTGATAAATAGATAGAAAAATGCTTTATAAGAAACAAATGCTTCATAATGGCATAAGTTCTTGTTAACGATTTTTACATTCTAAAGTAAGCCTGTTAAGTTTTAAAATACAGATATGGGACATCACAATTTAGACGCATTGGATAAGAAAATCCTCACACTGATAGCAGAGGACGCTCGTACTCCATTCTTGGAGGTAGCTCGTGCATGCAATGTAAGTGGAGCAGCCATTCATCAACGTGTGCAAAAACTCATTAATTTGGGAGTAATTAAAGGTTCGCAATTCATATTCGATCCAGAAAAATTAGGATATGAAACATGTGCATTCATTGGTATCCATTTAAAAGACCCCAATGATTTTGACCGTGTAGCGGCTGAATTAATAAAAATCCCAGAGATTGTAGAGTGTCATTGTACCACAGGAGATTACGATTTGTTTGTAAAATTGTATGCGACAAATAATCATCACTTAATGAGTGTTATACATGATAAGATATATTCTATAGGATTATTGGGAAGTGAGACCATGATTTCTTTCAGGACTCTGATTGATAGACAATTACCTGTTTCTCAAATACAGATAGAATCGTCTGCAACTAATGAAAACGAAGATGCTGATATATAAAGTAAGCCTTCTAAGAAAAGATGTGTACATTAAATAAAAAATGTGCGTATAATAAAAAATCTCTTCAATACGATTATTGTATTGAGGAGATTTTGTTTGTACAGAGAAGTAACTAAAAAATATAAAGGGCTGACTTCACAGCCAGCCCAATACATATTATACAAAAACATTATGAATACTTTATTTAGCGAACAAGATCTAAAAAGTTTGATTTATATCTATTTTATTTAGTGTAAATAAGCGTCATCGCATTCAATACACGCTCCACTATTTTTTCTGCATTTACGTTGACAATATCTTTCACACTGTAAGCGAATGTCGTATCCTAACATTGCACCTAAGATAAAATCTTCTTCGGGCGATAATTGATTAAGTGGTTTGGTAACCATTAACTTAACGGCATCTATACAAGCCTCTCTTCCAAAGAAGAGATTAAGACAATTATTACCTACAGGCTGAATGATATAATCAATGTTTTGATTTTTTAAACGCGAAACAGCAAAATCCTCATACTTTTTATTAAAAGTGTACAAAACCATTTGTCGCACCCCCTTCTTATACTCATAAATATGATTCATGAGAACTTTCATTTCTGATGGAACTGTCTGCGTTTCTTTCATAAGTTGCTTATTTAAGCTTTCTTTTTATTAGAGACTACCTTTAATATCATTAATCCAAGCGTCAATACGTTCATCGGTTTTATCCTCTTCATTTACATCATCCAAAGCCAAGCCTACGAACTTGCCATCAACAACGGCTTCACTATCATCAAATGTATAACCTTCTGTAGATACGGCACCAACTACATTTGCACCTTCTACTGCCTTAAAGAGTTCTGACATACCACCACAGAAAGTATCAGCATACGACTCTGAGTCTCCACAACCAAAGATTGCTATTGTTTTACCTGAAAGGTCTGCTCCCTTGAGAACTTCTATACCGTCGTACCAATCATCCTGTAATTCACCAGCACCCCATGAAGATGTGCCAAGGATAAGGTTGTCGTGACTATTTACAACATCGGCATTGAAATCTGTTACGTTGATAGCTTCAACTCCTAATTTACTTGCTATTTTCTCTGCAATAGCTTCACAGGTTCCTGTTGATGAACCGTATACTACGATTGTTGATTTCATATCTAAATTTCTTTTTTAGTTATTTCTTTTTTGTTTCAACGGTGCAAAGATATATACATTTCTTCATCTAAACAATACCTAAAAGTAGGGGTTTATGCAAAATACCTACTAATTGGGATAGATTTGTGCAGAATACCTTAAGTTTTATAATCAAAGCTTTATTTAATCTTTACATATTGCTTATATTATCTCTCTTTTCTAAACTTTTTGTTATCAATTATTTCTGTTTACGTATAAGACTACATTCTTTTAGTGGATGTTGTCTGTTAATCTGCACTACGTGTGTTTTATGAGGTAACATAAAGATACCTAAAAAGTAAGATTAAAACGTTGCTTGATAATTACTTTTTGTCTATCAAAAAAAACGAAGAGCTCTATGTAGATACCGAAAAATGATGAGAGACTCAAGACCCAGTGCATTTTCCTACTATTATAGTAAACATTTCTTTAGATAAATAGCATAAGGGGGATACGTTGAAGCTGTTTTTTTTGTAACTATTCAGCGGCAAGTATATGATGAGTCTTCATGTACTTACCGCTAAATAGTCGAAAAGTCTCATCAGATTTCTGTAGCAATTCTCTTAAATTTGTAATGAGCTTTTTTGCAGATATCCTCTTTTGCATCATCATCTCCAAGCGAAACTTACACATAATTCATCTGTATCTTACGTCTTAAAAAGTAAATAAGACTTTATAAAAGGACAAAATAGCCAATGGGGAAGGGGGATAAATATACCTTTCTACTTTATGGGGGTGATGCGTTTATATATAGGAGCAGTTATAGAGAAGTGATAGAAAAATAGATTGAAACTTTTATGATTTTTACTATCAATCTCTTTGTTATTCCATAAGCAAGGCGTATCTTTGCAACAGATATTTTTAAATGTAAAAATTGACAAACTTCAATTAATTTTTATGACATCATTAACGTTAGCGATAGTCATCGTTTTTATTGTTGGTTATTTTTGTATAGCCATAGAGAGTTTTACAAAGGTGAATAAGGCAGCAGTTGCCTTATTGATGTTTGTGGTTTGTTGGACTTTGTTTATGTTTGGTACGGATGTATATCTACCAGGACTATCCAATCAGGCATTGGTAAACGAGGTAAATAGTGTAATAGAAAAACATTTAGGCGGTACAGCTACCACTTTATTTTTCTTGATGGGTGCTATGACCGTTGTTGAGGTAGTAGATCAAAATGGTGGATTCAACTTTGTCAGAAGTGTAATGAAGACCAAAAGCAAACGTGCTTTGCTGTGGCGTATTGCCTTTATAACTTTTTTCTTATCGGCTATCCTCGATAACCTCACCACCAGTATCGTTATGATTATGATATTGAAAAAGTTGGTTAAGTCGCACCAAGATCGTCTTATCTATGCTTCGCTCGTTATCATTGCTGCGAATGCTGGAGGAGCTTTCTCGCCTATTGGAGATGTTACTACTATTATGTTATGGAATAAAGGGTGCATAACAACAGCTGGAGTTATTAAAGAATTGCTGATACCTTCTATTGCAGCTATGGCTGTACCAACCTTTATATTGCAGTGTAAGCTAAAAGGTCAATTAGAGGTTGAAGGCGATATGCACGAAGTAGTTACAGAGCAAGATGTACTTACTGCTACACAACGTAAGGTTATCTTCTTTTTAGGCGTTGGCGGATTGATTTTCGTTCCTATCTTTAAGAGTATAACCCATTTACCTCCATTTGTAGGAGTAATGCTTATCTTAGGTTTGGTTTGGGCAGTTACCGAAATCTTTTATCGTAAGTTACACGAGCAGAAAGACGATATGGCAAAGCGTGTTAGCAAGTTGTTATCACATATAGATATGTCTACTATCTTGTTCTTTCTTGGTATTTTGATGGCAGTATCTTGCTTAGAGCAGATAGGTGTATTGGAAGGCTTAGGCAAATGGCTCAATGGTGCAACAGGTGGCAACCATTATATTGTTACAGGTACTATTGGGGTTATCTCAAGTATTGTAGATAATGTACCATTGGTAGCAGGATGTATGGGTATGTATCCTATTGTTCCTACAGGCGATATGGCTGTAGATGGTATTTTCTGGCAGTTGTTAGGTTATTGTGCTGGCGTGGGTGGTTCTATCCTTATCGTTGGTAGTGCTGCTGGTGTTGTAGTAATGGGACTTGAGAAAATAACCTTTGGTTGGTACATGAAGCATATTAGTTGGATTGTATTCTTGAGCTATTTGGCTGGTATGTTTGTATATTGGTTGATAAGATTGGTAACAGGAGCGTAGATGATTAGTAGTGATGAAGTAGTAGACAAGTTTACAAGTATTTGTAGAGGCGTTTGGCTCACGTACCCCCCATCACGATATTAAACAGAAAAGCTGTAGAGAAGAACTATTAGTTCTTCTCTACAGCTTTTCTGTTTAGTTTACAAGCTTACGAGTTTTACGAGTTGTTTTTTTAAGCAAAAAGACTAATATCTAAATGAACATAATCTAAATGTCGATATAGCTAATTTATCCTAAATGTTCATATAAAATAATAGTAAATAGTATGTTATAATTGAGTTTAATCTGCAAATTGCCCTATAAGTCAACTCCTTAACTTCTCTAAAAGCTCGCTTCTCTTTATTTCTTAATCACTTGCAGATGTTTCATTTTGTGTCCAGCCCACACATCATCGTTCTGATATTCAAATCCAATGCTATTGTATAGCTTTTCTGCCTTAGGATTACCTTTGTCCACTAATAATCCAACCTTCTTTATGCCCATATCTTCTGCTTTCTTAATAGTTGCTTTTAGCAATTTTGTAGCAATACCCTGACAACGAAACTTCTCACATACAGCCAAACTATCAATATATAGTTCATCGGGCGTTGCCTCATCAGGTATATCACTATAGTCAATGCCAAATACATTCTTAGCCTCTTCTATAAAAGCTTTTCGTAGGTTATGTAATTCTGCTCCATTATAACTTACGCAAATACCTGCAATTTCACCTTTATCTGTCAACGCCACCAATGTATTTCTGTGGCTATATTGACTGTAATCCATTTCCACTAATTTGTTCATTACCTTCTCAAAATCATCAAGATTATGGTTAGTTCCAGCTAAGTTCTTGCAACATTCGTGATTCATGGCAAGCATGATAAGCTTGGCTATGGTTGATGCTTGTTGTTGATTTGCTTGTGTAATTTTCATTTTGTACTTTGTGTTTATGTACTTATTTGTTTCAAGAAGAACTTTTTAGTCATTAAGCTTAGCACTAATCTCACAAATTTTTACAATGACCTCTACTGCCTTTCTCATTACTTGGATAGAGATAAACTCGTAGGGACCATGAAAGTTAACGCCACCAGCAAAAATGTTAGGGCAGGGTAAACCCATAAAACTAAGTTGTGCACCATCTGTTCCACCTCTAATAGGTTCTACCTTAGGCGAAATACCTGTTTCTTGCATGGCTTGCAAAACAATATCAATGACGTGCATTTTGGGTTCTATCTTCTCTTTCATGTTGTAATATTGGTCCAAAATTATCACTTCTACTGTACCCCTACCATACTTCTCGTTCATCTTTTGCGCACACTCTTTTATAAAATGTTTACGCTTCTCAAATTTCTCTTTGTCATGGTCGCGAATAATATAGCTCATTTTAGCCTCCTCTGTTTTCGTTTCCATGCTCAACAAATGATAGAACCCTTGGTAACCTTCTGTTGTTTCTGGTAATTCTGTTTTGGGTATCATTGCATTAAACTCGCAAGCCAAGCGGTTAGCATTCACCATCTTACCTTTTGCATAACCCGTATGTACGCTCACTCCCTTGATAAAAACCT
Organism: uncultured Prevotella sp.; assembly: GCA_946999045.1. Taxonomy (GTDB): domain Bacteria; phylum Bacteroidota; class Bacteroidia; order Bacteroidales; family Bacteroidaceae; genus Prevotella. Next base: position 6,350 of record CAMQBR010000016.1, on the reverse strand, counting down.
TCACTCCAGCGGCATTAAAGTTTTCATATTCCAAGTTACCTAAATCGCCACCGTCCATGGTATAAGCCCAATTGCAACCAAACTTCTCTACATTGAAGTGATGTGCCCCCATACCAATCTCCTCGTCAGGATTAAACGCAATACGGATATCACCATGCTTTATCTCATCATGGTTGCGCAAGTAGCACATGGCTTGTACTATCTCTGCTATTCCTGATTTATCATCAGCTCCCAATAAAGTATGTCCATCGGTAACAATTAAGTCTTCACCCACATGTGCTTTTAGTTCTGGAAATTTATTGGGTGATAACACTATTCCTTCTGACAATACAATATCACTACTATCGTATTGATGAACAATGCGTGCTTTAACATTAGCACCACTGGCATCTGGACTGGTATCATAATGAGATATAAAGCCAATAGTTGGTATATCTTTCTTCACATTTGCTTTTAATGTGGCATAAATATACCCCATATCATCCATTTCTACGTCAGATAATCCTTCGCTTTCCAGTTCTTCTTTTAGATATTTAGCGAACACCAATTGCTTAGCTGTGCTCGGAACTGTTTGAGAATCTTCATCCGACTGCGTATCAAACTTAGTATAATTGATAAAACGTTCAACGATATTCATATCTTTAGCCTTTCTATCTTTTCATCTTACATTTTAGGCAAGCTTACTGGGAAGAGTTTGTTTTCTACGTGTTCTTTTTTGATAATCTTCACCATTTGCTCTACGATCTCAGGATGAATAGCAGATATATCATAGTCCTCATGTAGGTCAGTTGATAAGTTATAAAGCCTTGGAACACCATTAACTACCACTAACTTCCAGTTGTCCATGCGAACACCTATCTGATTAGTTTCATGAAACTCCCAATACAAATAAGGATGTTTTACCTTTTGAGCCTTTCCTAACAAAGTAGGCAGAAACGATATGCCGTCAAAATAATCGTTCTTCAACTGTTTATTACGATATTTCTTTTGGTAATCTTTTATCCCAATGAGTTCACAAAATGTAGGCATTAAATCGTAAAAAGCTACCTGTTCATAGGTCTTTACCCCTTGAGGAATATGTCCTTTCCATTGAGCAATAAACGGAATACGAATTCCACCTTCATAGCATTGGCGTTTTAGCCCACGCAACTTACCATCTCTACCAAAGAAAGTAGGGTCAGCTCCACCCTCCTCATGGGGGCCATTATCACTGGTAAAAATAACCAGTGTGTTGTCATCCAATCCTTTTTTCTTAAGAGTAGCTAGTATCTCTCCTACATATGTGTCCAATCGTGTAATCATTGCGGCAAATTCTGCATGGGTATGTTCTACCGCATTATATCTGCTACTCTCTTGTCCGCCCCACGTTTTGTCCACAAAAAACTTACGCTTGTAATAAGTTAAGATTGAATCATCTGGTTGCGACAATTCGGCATGAGGCAAGGTATAAGTAAAGATACCAAAGAAAGGATGCTTTTTATCTTGCTTGTTAAGCCACTGTAAAGCATGCTGATGTATCAAATCTGCCGAATATTGTGTGCGCTTTGCATATTCTTTTCCATACATCGGGTAACGAATATTCTCATTTAGTATCACTCGTCTTACGGCAGTATCGCCACGCTCTTTGCTATATTCATTTAAGAAGTTAGGATAATACAAATGTGCCTGGAACTGACAAATATAGCCATAAAAATCATCTATGCCTCGTTTGTCGGGTGTAGATACCGAACCTTCATAGCCACCAGCCCACTTACCAAACATACCTGTATGGTAGCCATTGCGCTGCATAATCTCAGGAAGAATGATATGACGAGGATCATATGGCTGCTGTCCTACAACAGAGAAGTCTTCATTCACCCCATATTTCACCATCGGAACATTGTGCCAATACTCCTTATTTCCACGTACTGCGGTATGTCCTGAGTGTTGTCCTGTCATCATACAAGCTCTTGATGGTGCACTTACTGGCGAACCAGCATATGCTTGCATAAACTGCATACCATGTTGAGCCATGCTATCAATGTTAGGCGTATGGATATAAGGCTGTCCATAACATTCCAAATCACCATAGCCCATGTCGTCACACATTATATATATAATATTAGGATGATTATTTTTTGCGGTATGTAGCTTAGCTATTGCAGGGACAACAACAAAAGCCATTGCTCCAGTAAGTAGTATGTTTTCTTGGACATTATGTTTTTTCATATTTTCTTATTGTTAGCTATGGGGGGCTGCGTAAAATCTCCATACAAAGGTAGTTAAATAATCTATTATTTGCAAGTATATAACCATAAAACGTGTTATTCTTAGAACTTTGGATTGATGTTGAAAACAAAAAAAATACAAGTATAAAGTTACAAATACGATAGGCTTTCTTGCGTTATTCAATATTTTTCTATACATTTGCATCCAATTATATGGCTCCGTAGCTTAGCTGAATAGAGCGCCAGATTCCGGTTCTGGAGGTCTTGGGTTTGAATCCCAACGGAGTCACTTCTTTTTCCTCCCCATTTCCACATATTCGCCTATTTCCCCCATTATATAGTATGTTTAGCCACTTTCTTTCGCATCCGAAGGAAGCATGATGAAACGAAATGAAATCAAATAGTAGCAAAAAGTAGTAGCAAAAATCAATCTTATAGTAGCAAAAATTTAATCATATAATTATGGCAACAATCTATCAGCGGCTTTCAAAGAAAGTCCAACAAGAAACAAAATTATCAGAAGTCTTATTAATTCTAAAAAATGGAAACGACTACTTCGCCAGAGGTAAATCAGGAATCTTCGTAACGAAAGACAATTTCAAGCGAGGCAGCATCTCCGTCAACCAGCGTAAGATAGGTAACGATACTGAGTATCACGAAAAACAGCTTGCAAAGATGCACTCGCTTACAGCATATATATTGAAAAAAGTAAATAAAACATCAAAAAGCTCCATAAATAGCCATTGGCTCAAATCTACAATATATGAATTTTATCATGGCACACAAAAATTAGCACAAGAGAAAGGGGAGAAACCTCTACAAAAGGCCATTGACGAATATATCACTTACAAGAACTTTTCAAAACCTTACCTGCGTGGAGTAAAAGTCGTTTTCCGTGATATAATAAGATTTGAACTATATCAACAAAAAACATATAATAGTAATTACCAATTCAACCCACAGACAGTTACCAATAACGACCTTGAGCTGCTAATGAACTACCTACGAAATGAAGCAAGCCTCATCACCGCTAATCGTAGTATTTTTAAAGACATCTTAAATGTTTCGCCAAATGGTCTTTGTAGAGGTAATCATGAAGTTAAACCACGTGGAGAAAATACCGTCATCGGACTTATGAAGAAAGTAAAGGCATTCTTTCTATGGCTCAACAATACAGGACGTATAAATAATAATCCTTTCAATGATATTAAATTAGGTACTGCTCATTATGGCACACCTTACTATATAACATCAGACGAACGTAATATCATCGCTAACTACAACTTCACATCTGCATATCTGCAAAGGCAGCGTGATATTTTTATATTCCACTGTCTTGTAGGCTGTCGCATCAGCGACTTAATGCGCCTTACATCTGATAATATCGTGGATAATATGCTCATTTATGCGCCACATAAAACAAAAGATGATGGTGCGCAAACACTATTGGCGCACGTTCCTCTCCATCCACAAGCAAAAAAAAACATAGAAAAATATAAAGGCAAAACAAAAGGCAATCTTCTTTTACCGTGTACACCTGCACAAATGTACAATGATGCCATTAAAGAAATATTCTCAATCGCTGGCATTACACGAAAGGTAACCGTCCGTAATTCAATAACAGGTGAACCTGAACTAAAGCCAATCAACGAAATTGCCAGCAGCCACCTCGCTCGGAGAACATTTGTCGGCAATGCGTATGCAAAAGTACACGACCCAAACATCATAGGTAAGATGAGCGGTCATGTAGAAGGCTCGCAAGCATTCGCTCGTTATCGTAACATAGACGACAAAATCCTCGAAGAAGTGATCAAACAGCTATAATCACCTCTTAACCCCTACTTTGCCCACTTTCAATACCGCCAAGATAATAACTACTATAATCATCCCAGCCGCCATGCCCATGGCCCAGCCGCCCAAGTCCATCTTCCACCGCTGCCACTTGGTCAGCGGCTTTTCAACAGGGTAGGGTACTCTCACGCTGTCTCGTTGCATCACGGTGTCCGCCTTTACATGATAAATGTTTCTGAACCGCTCACGCCAATGTGTCTTGGTCAGATACACCGTGTCGCCCTTTGTCGCCATGTACACACTATCACGAAAGTACACGCTGTCCCACCTTTGCACCGTGTCCACCCTCGTTTTATAAAGTGTGTGATACTCTGGCACAGGCACATACCTCACCGTTCTGCAGCCCATTACGCAAAGCAGCAATGATAATACTGATAATATAGATAACGTCTTCATTCTCATGGTATAAAGGTACAAAGAAAAACGCAATATTTATGGAAAATAATCACTAAAATATTTGCATAATCACCAAAAGATTATTATATTTGCATTGTCAAATTAAAAAACAATAAACAATGGAATTAACAGAAGATGAAAAAGAACTAATCAGGCTTATACGGAATTTTAGAAAGGCCTTTCCCAATGGAGCGAGGATGCTCGAACGAGAAATTTTAGAGTTGGTTTACCAACTAATGGAAAATGAATAAGCAACAAGCCGCCCCTCCGAGCATGGAGGGGTGCTTAAAACAAATGATTATGGAAATAACTATCAAGCAACAGCAGACAGACATCCGCCAAGTATTAGATGATGTTTACGAAGAGATTAACTGGGCATACCTTGCCAAAAACTATTTCGGTAAAAGCAGGGCATGGCTGTACCACAAATTCAGCGGTCGCAATAACGGTGTGGCAGATGATTTCAACGATATAGACAGGGAAAAGCTGCGTTCTGCCCTCAAGGACATCTCCGAAAGGGTAAGCAATGCTGCCGACAGGCTGTAACACAGCCGTTTTTTTAATTTGACGCCGCCCCGATACTTAACCGTGTCGGGGCATTTTTTATAAAAATAATTGCTGAAATATTTGAATAATACGAATAAAAGTATTACCTTTGTAATGTTCAATTAAAAAGGTAATAACAATGAAGAAAAAATTAGCACTTACAGAAACAGAGTTCGATTTTATCGAAACAGTAAGAAACCACAAAAAGAGTTATCCAAACGGCTCACCAGAATTAAGATGGTATATTGACCGCTTATACATGGAATTGCTTGATGAAGATTATTGATAACAAGTTCCAGCCAAGACAAAGGCTGGAACTAAAAAAACATAACACTTATGGCTACAATGATATTGACAAAAGAAAAGGCTGGTACAATGAAAGCGCAGTTAAGAGATATTTTATTATCCATATCATGGGCGGATTTGTCAAAGACATATTTTGGCAAGTCAAACTCATGGCTCTACCACAAACTTGACGGAATAGACGGAAACAAGAAACCCACCGAGTTTACGGAAGAGGAAAAGTACAAGCTCAAGGGTGCGCTCTGCGACCTTGCCGACCGCATCCGCAAGGCTGCTGACACCATACAATAAGCCTACGGTTTTTATATTACCACCGTTGAACAAAAGTCGCCACTGGGCTTGTGACGCGCCGCCCCGATACTTCAACCGTGTCGGGGCATTTTCATTCCGCCCACCTTTCCGCTTCCCAGCTTCTTCTTTTCACCAGTCCTGCCAACCTCTTACCACCGCTGGTCGTCCACCGCAGAAACTCTTTCTGTATCTCCGCCTTGGGCGCATCGTGCATAATCTTCTTCAGCAGGGTAGAGCTTTTGAGCTTTCCAATTCCCACATTGTATGCGAACGACACCAGCGCATCAAACTGCCCCTGCGTCCTTACCTTGGGTATTCCGTTCACAAACTTTTCTACAAAATAAAGGTCTCGCTTCAGCAGTTCCTCCGCCTTTTCCTCCGTAATGTGCATTCCTGCCTTCACATCTCCTGCGCTGTGTCCGTAGCCAATGGTATACCACCGCTCCGCTTTCGTAGGCTTGTACGCTACCAAACGAAGTCCCTCAAACTCTTTTAGCTTACTTATTAGTGTGTTACTTGCTCTATATTTCATTTTTTTTAGTTTTTAAGTTGACCAGCTCGCAAGTTAATTCATAATTAAGAATTCATAATCCATAATTTTAATTCATAATTTTTAATTCATAATTCATACTTTAGGCTATGAGTGTTTAGTGTTGCCTGTGAATTATGAATTATAACAAGCGGCTTGTAACCTAAAGTATGAATTATGAATTATGAATTATGAATTTTCTTCACGTCTCCCCATTTCTCCCTCTC
>CAMQBR010000015.1 GCA_946999045.1 uncultured Prevotella sp. | reverse complement strand
GTTTTACCCAAAAATATTAAAACCTTAATAATCTATACCTGAAAACACCGAGGGGCCAGGGGGCGAGAAGCCCCCATCAGGCTGAAAACATATAAAAAAACAAAATGACGGCAATTAATCTTTCTTAACTCTTTTTTATTTGAGATTAAAACAGTATCTTTATAGTAAAGAACTGATAATTATGAAAGAAAAACAGCCACTCAACCAAAATAATGGGATTGTCGCTAACACAATCAACCACGGTGCTAAGGTATAAAAAAAAACAAATTAGAAGGTAATATTCTTGAGGGCGGTTCTATAAATTACCACCGTAAAGTTTTTTATGTCCATCTTTTTACATTTCGTCATCTTGTAGACTATTTTTATATAAAACAGGCTGCGCCTCAACAATTCAAACAAGTTTGATTGTATTCGGCTTGCTCCGTTTTTGGTTCAATTTGCTTGTTCGTTCAGTAGTATAGCTTGCTATACTCCTTCACTCACAAACAAATTGAGCTCAAAAAAAAGTCTCACAATTTGTCAAAGCTAATCTATAGAACTGCCCTTCATGATTTATCCCTCCTGTTTTTCCGTTGGAGAGGCAGTTCTCGGTTTCATTGTCACGTTATAACTCCTTGTTGCAACAATGCTGACAACAGAAGCCAACTAATAACAAGGAACAAGCGAGGAACCAAAAACAAAAAGAGACATAAGCTATTGGCTTACGTCTCTTTCCTATTTTTTTAATATCGTCAAGTAATGAATTTGTCTTACTTCACCTCCTCAAAGTCGGCATCTTGTACAGTGTCGTTAGATGATGTGGAGCCTTGTGCTTGCTGAGAGCCATTAGCTTGCTGCTCGTTAGTATTAGCACCAGCACCAGGTTGTGCACCAGGTTGTGCACCTGCTTGTCCGTACATTTGTGCACTAGCGGCCTGCATTACTTGGTTAAGGTTGTTGATAGCAGAGTCAATAGCTGCGACATCCTTGTTATTGTGGGCATCTTTCAGTTGCTGTAAAGCACTCTCAATACCCGACTTCTGCTCTGCTGGTATCTTATCGCCACTGTCTTTTAAGAAGTTCTCTGTGGTGAAAATCATAGAGTCAGCTTGGTTCAATTTATCTATTTTCTCACGCTCAGCCTTATCAGCAGCAGCGTTGTTCTCTGCTTCAGCCTTCATTCGGTCAATTTCTTCTTGGCTCAAACCGCTTGAAGCCTCAATTCTAATTTTCTGTTCTTTGCCTGTAGCCTTATCCTTAGCCGATACATTCAAGATGCCATTGGCATCAATATCGAATGTAACCTCAATTTGTGGAACGCCACGACGTGCTGGAGCAATGCCCTCAAGGTTAAACTGTCCGATGCTCTTGTTTTGAGCAGCCATAGGGCGTTCGCCCTGTAATACGTGGATAGTAACGGCTGTTTGGTTATCGGCTGCGGTAGAGAATACCTCGCTCTTCTTGGTAGGGATGGTTGTGTTGGCATCAATCAGCTTGGTCATTACACCACCCATGGTCTCAATACCCAGTGTCAATGGAGTAACATCAAGCAATACGATGTCGCCTACATTACTCTCTTTATTCAAGATGGCACCTTGAATAGCAGCGCCTACGGCTACCACCTCATCGGGATTAACACCCTTTGATGGCTCTTTGCCAAAGTAATTCTTTACCAATGTTTGAACGGCAGGTATACGACTTGAACCACCTACGAGGATAACCTCATCAATATCTGATGTAGAAATTTTTGCATCTTTGATAGCATTCTGGCAAGGAACCAAGCAAGCTTGAATTAAGTTGTGTGCCAACTGCTCAAACTGTGAACGAGTAAGAGTTTTAACCAAGTGCTTTGGTACACCTCCTTCGGCAGAGATGTAAGGCAGGTTAATTTCTGTGCTGGTTGTAGATGATAATTCTATTTTAGCTTTCTCGGCAGCCTCTTTTAAGCGTTGCATAGCCATGGGGTCTTTGGTAAGGTCGATACCCTCGTCTGCCTTAAATCCGTTTGCCAACCAGTCTATGATTACTTGGTCGAAGTCATCACCACCTAAGTGGGTATCGCCGTTGGTAGAAAGAACCTCGAACACGCCACCACCAAACTCAAGTATGGAAATATCAAATGTACCACCACCAAGGTCGAACACTGCAATTTTCATATCTTTGTTGGCTTTGTCTACACCGTATGCCAGAGCGGCAGCTGTAGGCTCGTTTACAATACGTTGTACATTTAAGCCAGCAATTTGTCCTGCCTCTTTTGTAGCCTGACGTTGTGAGTCAGAGAAGTAAGCAGGAACGGTAATAACTGCATCTTTAACTTCTTGTCCTAAATAGTCTTCGGCAGTTTTCTTCATTTTCTGAAGTATCATAGCCGATATTTCTTGAGGTGTATATTTTCGGCCGTCTATATCTACACGTGGATAGCCATTCTCATTTACAACCTTGAAAGGTACACGCTTAGCCTCTTTTTGGCTTTGTTCATAGGTTTCACCCATGAAACGCTTAATAGAGTAGATGGTGTTAGTTGGGTTGGTAATAGCTTGGCGTTTAGCAGGGTCGCCTACTTTACGCTCACCGTCTTTTACAAATCCAATAACAGAAGGTGTTGTACGTTTGCCTTCGCTGTTAGCAATAACTACTGGTTCGTTGCCTTCGAATACTGCAACACACGAGTTTGTTGTTCCTAAGTCTATTCCTATAATCTTTCCCATAATGTATATTGTTTTTTTTAGTTTGCAAGTTTTATTTTTGAGTTTTAAGTTTTTAAGTTCTTAAGTTTTATTAGTTTCTTAGTTCTTAAGTTAAAACTTTACTCATTATATTTTTTTTCTCAATGCCTCTTTTTAATATAAGCGACATCAAGGTTCGTTTACATTAAAACAAATGCTATGCCAAAATATAAAATTATTGAAACGACTGACATTTTGGTATGACAAGCTGTCATATCTTCTTTTGTTTATAGCTTATTTGTTTAGGGCGGTTCTATAAATTAGCTTTGACAGATTGTGAGACTATTTTTGAGGTCAATTTGTTTGTAAGCGAAGGAGTATAGCGAGCTATACTACTGAACGAACAAACAAATTGAACCAAAAATGGAGCAAGCCGAATGCAATCAAACTTGTTTGAATTGTTGAGGCGCAGCCTGTTTTATATAAAAAGAGTCCACAAGATGACAAAACGTAAATATACTGGCATAAAAAAAACTTTACGGTGGTAATTTATAGAACCGCCCTTTATAGAATTAGGCTATGGTAAAATACTTCAAAGAAGATGTTATTTTAGTGATGTTGAGTTGATATATATATTGTCAAGAAAAATCGCAAAAATTTAACATTTATCAAACTCTTGTTTTAGGGAAAAACGCTATACTTTTATTCTATATATTTTTGCTTGTTTTATTATTTGCACTACTTTGCAGCGGTATCTATATGGCTTTGTAAGTCTATTTCATGCAGTTTGTTTACTTAATTCATTGGGGTAATGGCTCAATTTGTGTGATTTTTTTATTAAAAACCGATGAAATAAAATGGTAAATCAAAATAGAGATTTGTAAGTTGTTGATTATTAAATAGATATTAAGCTGCTGTAATTTGCGTATTTTCGCCCATCTTGTTTTTATTTTGAAATATTTAAAATATGGCGGAGCATTTGTAAAGAATATTTGTAGTATGTGGTATTGAATAGTGTACAAATGTTTTTGTTATGATTTTTATTTATGGCAGGTTCTATAAAAATGAGCATTGCTATATATGGTTGTGCTTATTTTTGAATAAAAAAGGCTCTATACCGAATTGTGTGGGTAATCAAGTTTAAGCCCTCCTGTTACTCTAAAACGAGCGCCACGATTAAAGCTCAATCAAATATGAAGCTCTTTGTTGGAGTGTTTGCCAGCTATAAACTCAACCTTGGCAACATATCATGGTTCTGATAGGCCTAAAGCCTGTGTAAATATCTCTGGTACTATACATAAGACAAAGGTAATATTTTTATATGAGTTTTCCTTGATTACCCACATGATTCGTTATAGAGCCACTTATTTGTTAGCTATATTAAACTTATTAAGCAAAAAAATTGGTGAACTGGACAAAACTTTTTACCTTTGTAAAAAATAAAAGAGAATAAAGGGTGCTTCTATAAATTAGCTTTGACAGATTGCGAGAATATTTTTGAAGTTGATTTGTTTGTGAGTGAAGTAGTATAGCGAGCTATACTACTTGGACGAACAAGTAAATTGAACCAAAAACGGAGCAAGCCGAATGCAATCAAACTTGTTTGAATTGTTGAGGCGCAGCCTGTTTTATATAAAAAGAACCCACAAGATGACAAAACGTAAAAAAAGCTGACATAAAAGCTTTACGGTGGTAATTTATAGAACCGCCTTAATAACAAATGAAAAATAAAACAGCCTATTGAAACACATTTACTTAGAATAAAAACTTTTAAGAAAATGAAAAAACTACTGAATGAACTTTCTGATGAAGAACTGGCAGTAGCATATATTAATGGGAGTAATTCTGCTTTCGATTTGTTATTGTTACGCAATCAGTCTAAAATATTTTCTTACATTCTTTTTGTGGTTCGCAATAGAGATGTGGCAAATGATGTTTTTCAAGAAACATTTGTTAAGGTTATTAGCAAACTACAACAGGGAAAGTATACTGTGAACGGAAAATTTTGCGCATGGGTGATTCGTATTGCTCACAACATTATAATGGATATGTATCGTGAGCAGAAGTTGGATAAGTTGGTTGAAGCTACGGAGGACAACAACTTGTCGAACTTTGGTGATAAGGAACCGATAGACGAAAACATTGAATGTAAATACGTGAATAGTCAGATTATGGTAGATGTGAAGCGAATGATGAATCTTCTGCCTACGGTTCAGCGTGAGGTGGTGTATATGCGTTTTTATCAGCAATTGTCTTTTAAGGAGATTGCCGAAACGACAAATGTGAGTATTAATACTGCATTGGGAAGAATGAGGTATGCTCTTATCAATTTAAGAAAGATGGCAGAAGAACACCAAATGATGCTGCAGATGGCGTAAAGCCCCACTCTCTAAAGCTTTCCTCACTATCCAGTGGGTGTGAAGAACTCTTGGGTTAAGGCTTTTTACAGTGTGCAAAGTAGGCGAGAGTATAGATATTGGCTGTTTTGTATTTGGCAAAAGAGTTAACTCATCTGCCTACCCCTTTGTAGAGGTTGGGGTGGGGTGGCTTTTCAGTTCCCTTATTGTTTCCTCTGGATTTTCTGACTTAAACACATAGCTACCACTAACCAAGGCGTCTACACCTGCGGCAACTAAGCGTGGACCTGTTTCGCCATTCACACCGCCATCCACTTCGATGATGGCATGTGAACCTGAGGTGTTGATAAGTTTTCGTAAGCGTTGTACCTTTGTAATGGTATGTTCAATAAACTTCTGTCCGCCAAAGCCAGGGTTTACACTCATTAGTAACACTAAATCGACGTTGCAGATAACATCTTCGAGTAGATGAACAGGTGTTGCAGGATTAAGAACTACTCCTGCTCTCATGCCAGCTTGGTGTATCTGCTGAATGGTTCGGTGCAGATGTGTGCATGCTTCGTATTGTACAGACATGATAGCTGCTCCCACCTTAGCAGCTTCGGCAATGTATCGTTCTGGTTGTACTATCATGAAATGTACATCAAGTGGCTTGGTGCAAATTTTCTTAACGGCACTAATAACAGGAAAACCAAACGATATGTTTGGTACAAAAACACCATCCATTACATCCATGTGCAACCAATCGGCTTCGCTTCTATTTATCATATCTATGTCGGCTTTAAGATTGGTAAAGTCGGCAGAGAGTAATGAGGGAGAGATAATAGTTTTATTCATTGTGTTTCTTATTTTATGTTAAGGTGTAAAAGTACTTATACTTCATCTCTAATTTAAGCAATAAGAAATGTAATGATGATTGTTTTTTACTACACGATAGGTGTGAGCCAATTGCTTGATAAATAGGAGTGTAGACTCAGATGGCTTAAGTTCTTCAGGGGTAAAATTCTTCATAGACATTATATATATTTTTGTATTCACTTTTTTGTTAGTATTCTGTTTTTGTAGATATAAATAGTACTTGTTAGACAAAAAGGCTAATTGCTGAACCAGCCTTTATTTGTTACTTTTAGTATAGATATAACGTTTGCATAAATTATTTATTACGTTATGAGAGAAAAAAACTTTATGGTGGTAATTTATAGAATCGCCCTTAATGTTTAAAATCTTTGGCGTAAATGTATAAGTATTATAAAAATAATGCGTAATATTGCAAAATGTATTTGATTGACGGTTAACTTAGAACCCCCCAATAAAGATATGAAAATAAAAGTTTGTGGGATGCGCAATCCTAATAATATTTGCGCCGTAGCAGCTTTAGGAATAGATATGATAGGTTTGGTATTTATTAAGAACTCTCCTTGTTACGTTAGTATGATAAACAGTCTTTCTGGTATTGTTCCTGATTTTTGTGAGGATAGCCTTGCTGGAAAGGTGCAGCATAAGAGCCATGTACAACATGGTAAAAGTGTAGAAAAGGTAGGTGTATTTGCAGACGATATGCCACAAAATATAGTTATGCGCGTGTATAAGTTTCATTTAGACTATGTTCAGTTAAATGGTGAGGAAAGTGCCATTATGATAGATAACTTGTTGCACACGCTGAAACCTGATATTCAGCCTAACATAAAGATTATTAAGAAAATAAAGATTAGCAAACCGTCCGATTTTAATATTTGCAACAGTTATGAGGGGTTGATAAATTTATTTCTGTTTGAACCTGATACGGAAGATTACGTTGATGTAAACCTTCTGAAAAAATATCAAGGTAATATACCTTTCTTGTTGGGCGGTAACATGGAAAATAGCTTATTGTATATAAATGATTTGAAGAAGATAGATAAGTTTGCAGGACTTAATATAAGCACTGGATTTGAAACAGAACCAGGTATAAAGAATGTAGAAAAATTAAAGAAATTCTTGTTAAAAATTTAAGGTCGGTTCTATCTATTACCACCGTAAAGCTTTTATGTCAGTTTTTTATAGAACCATCCTATAGAAAACAGGTTGCGTCTCAATAATTTAAACAAGTTTGAGATTGTATTTGGTTTGTACTGCTTTAGGGGTTAAAAATGTAACAAAGCTAATTTATAGAATCAGCCTAAAGAGAGAATGTATTTTTTTTGCTTTGTTCATAAAAAAAATGATTACTTTTGTAGTATATAATTATCAAAAAAAACCTTATGACTTCATCTTTTAAGAATAGCAGTGAGCATCTGTCTGTGATAGATTTGGCAAAGCAAAACACAACAGAGCAAAGTTCGTTGGAAGACGATATACCGTGGTATGCTATTAGGTTATTTACTATAAAATTGCAGATAGTAATAGATTATTTTGATGGACATGGGGTGAAATATTTTGTTCCGATGGAATGCGTGGAAGTAGAAGATAGAGAACACAAGCCGATTATGCGCATGCGACCTGTAATTAAAAATTTGATTTTTGTAAAAATTGCGGATGCAGAGTTAAAACTTCGCAATTTATTAACGGATGCTCCATTTAAGTCGTCAGTAATACGACGAAGCCGTGATGATGATAGATATTATGAAATTCCAGCTCGACAAATGTTTGAATTTATGGCAATGTGTAATCCTAATATAGCCATGCGCAAATATCTAACAGAACAGGAAGCTAAATATAAGGTTGGTGCGCCTGTATATGTTAAATATGGTCCGCTAAAAGGATTGAGTGGTAGATTAGTTCGCAGCAATAAAAAGTATTTTTTATTAAAAGAGGTTCCTGGGTTTGCTGTTATGCTCAAGGTTTCTCGCTGGTGCTGTAGGGCTGTGGTGAAGAAATAAAAAGAGCTTTTTTGAACGTTAGAGCTTTATAATTAGTTTTTAAGGCTGTTTGGCATCCGTGTTATGAGTTTGTATTTAGGTTGGTTCTATATAATTGACCTCAAAAAGAAAAGGTTTCACAATTGGTCAAAGCTAATTGATAGAACCGTCCTTAAGTAGTTTTTGTAATCTTACAATCTCGTCGCGATATTGTGCTGCTTGTAAAAAGTCAAGGTTTTTGGCAGCCTGTTTCATCAATTTGGTTGTGTTATCAATGCTCTTTTGCAATTGCTCTTTCGACATTTGTTTAATAATAGGGTCGGCAGCAAATGCAGAATTGTCGGGTTCAATGTAAACATCTCCGTATGATTTAGCTTTAGAAGAGGGCAATTTAACTTGTTTGGCTGTTGGTATCTGTTCTTCTTTTGCAGCGGTAGGCAAGGCATTCTTAATTTCCTTGGTAATTTGTTTTGGGGTGATATGGTGTTCTTCGTTGTATTTTAGCTGGATAGAGCGACGTCGAGCTGTTTCGTCAATAGTGCGCTGCATACTCTCTGTAATGGTATCGGCATACATAATAACCTTTCCGTTAACGTTACGAGCTGCACGGCCCGCTGTTTGGGTTAAACTACGATGACTGCGCAAGAAACCTTCTTTGTCGGCATCAAGGATAGCTACCAATGAAACTTCGGGCAAATCCAGTCCCTCACGCAAGAGGTTAACACCCACCAGTACGTCAAACAAACCAGCACGAAGGTCGGTCATAATCTTAACCCTGTCTAACGTTGCAACATCACTGTGAATATAGTTGGCACGGATGTCGTGGTTTAACAAGAACTCTGTTAATTCTTCTGCCATACGTTTGGTGAGCGTTGTAACCAATACACGCTCATTGCGTTCGGTACGTTGCTGAATTTCATCCAGAAGATTATCTATTTGATTTTCGGTAGGACGTACTTCTATCTCAGGGTCTAACAATCCTGTAGGGCGTATAATTTGTTCTACAACAACCCCTTCAGCCTCTTGTAACTCGTAATTGGCTGGTGTTGCAGAAACATAAATAACCTGATGTAGCATTTCATGAAACTCTTCAAAGCGCAGTGGGCGATTATCGAAAGCAGCTGGCAAGCGAAACCCATATTCAACTAAGTTCTGCTTTCGAGCCCTGTCGCCTCCGTACATTGCATTGATTTGTGGTACACTAACATGACTTTCGTCAATAACCATGAGATAATCTTTTGGAAAGAAATCGAGCAAACAATAAGGACGTTGCCCTGCTTTGCGCCCATCAAAGTAGCGTGAGTAGTTTTCAATACCACTGCAATGTCCTAACTCTTTAATCATTTCTATATCGTACTCCACACGTTCTTTGATGCGCTGTGCCTTGATTTCATCGCCTAAATCGTGGAAGAAATCTATTTGTTTAGCCAAATCGTTTTGAATTTCATGGATAGCATTTTCGGTTTGCTCTTTGGAAGTAACAAACAAGTTGGCGGGGTATATCTGATATTCCTCAAAAGTTTCCAAACGATGAAAAGTAACGTTGTCTACTTCTTCAATGGTATCTATCTCATCATCCCACCACGTTATGCGCAAAACGTTGTTAGCGTATGCCATGGCAATATCTACCGTGTCGCCTTTTACTCTAAAGTTGCCACGCTGCAAGTCTATATCGTTGCGCACATACAGGGCTTCTACCAGTTTACGCAGAAAAGCGTTGCGCTCTATTCTTTGTTCTCTTTTTATGCTGATGATGCTGTTACTCATGGCAGTAGGTCCGCCCATGCCATAGATACACGATACAGATGATACTACTATAACATCGTTTCTGCCAGACAATAATGCGCTAACGGCACTTAAACGTAATTGGTCTATCTTATCGTTGATAGCTAAATCTTTCTCAATATATACATCGGTTGAAGGAAGGTAAGCCTCTGGCTGATAATAATCGTAGTAGGAAACATAATATTCTACAGCATTGTTGGGGAAGAAGCCTTTCATCTCTTCGTATAGCTGTGCAGCTAATGTCTTGTTATGGCTTAAGATAAGAGTGGGCTTTTGTACATTATTGATAACATTAGCCACCGTAAATGTTTTGCCCGATCCCGTTACGCCTAACAAAACTTGTGCTGGGTCGCCACGCTTTATGCCATTAGTAAGCTGGTTAATAGCTTGTGGCTGATCGCCTGTGGGGGTATATTTAGATGTAAGTTGAAAGTTCATCACAAAGAATATATATATGTAAGAATGTTGAAATATGTAAGAATGTTGAAGCGGTGAGCCCTAAAAGAGTGGCATATGATAGCGTAGGGGTTTGCCCTTATGTTGTTGTGCTATGTTATAGTTGTATTGCCCATGTAAGGGGTGGATAGTTAAACACATACCCCATTTTGCATCGTTATAATGATGTAGCCCTCTACAACAGGGCTTGCATCCTATGTTGCCTCTACAGGGCTTGCATAGCTCAAGTTATTTTTCAACATTGCATAATGCTATTACTGCAAAAGTACAAAATAAAAGGTATAATATCCGTTATCTTCACTAATAAAATGCGAAAATTTGCTTACTTTACTTTGTAAATCAATTGATAATGTGTAATTTTGCAAATTAAAGTACATATTCTATTCATGAAGAAAATATTTTTTATCATCATATCGTTTGCAGCACTCGTTAGCAGTTGTGCTAATGAGTTTAATGCAGTATTCAAATCAACCGATTCTAATTATCGTTATGAATACGCTAAAGAATGCTATGTTAGGGGCAAATACGAGCGCACTATTACGTTGCTTAACGACTTGATAGTTGTGCTAAAAGGAACCGACCATGCACAGGAAAGTTTGTATATGTTAGGTATGGCGCAATACAAAAACAGCGACTATACCAGTGCTGCTCAAACATTAAAGAAGTATATGCAAAGCTATCCCAAAGGTGAGTATGCCGAGCTGGCAAGTTATTATGTAGGAGAGAGCTTGTATATGTCAACCCCCGAACCTCGTTTAGACCAATCACAAACAGTTGCTGCCATTGCAGCTTTCCAAGAATTTTTAGATCTCTTTCCCGATACTTCGCTCAAGGAGAAAGCGCAAAAGAGATTGTTTGCTCTGCAAGATAAGTTGGTGAAAAAGGAATTGTACTCAGCGCAACTTTATTACGACCTTGGTTCTTATTTTGGCAACTGCACCAGTGGTGGTAACAATTATGAGGCTTGCATTATTACGGCAGAGAATGCTTTGAAAGATTATCCTTACACTTCTTTGCGTGAACAATTTGCTGTGCTCATTATGAAGAGCAAATTTGAACTGGCTGAGCAGAGTGTTGAAGAGAAACGATTGGAACGTTATCAGGATGCTGAGGACGAATGCTTTGGTTTTATTAATGAGTATCCTGATTCTAAAGAACGTGCCACTGCAGAGAAGTTTATTCGTAAATGTAAGCAGTTTACAGGTTCTTCAAAGGTAGATTAAAATTTTAGCAAGATAATAAATAAAAAAAAATAGTCTATTTTCGGCTATGACTAAATAAACCAAATAATAAAAATGGATTACAAAAAATCAAAAGCTCCAACAAACACTACCACTCGCAATATTATGGAACTTTGCGACGAGACAGGTAATATTTACGAAAGTGTAGCAATTATAGCAAAGCGCTCTAACCAAATAGCTGCTGAGATTAAGCAGGATTTGAACAAGAAATTGGCAGAATTTGCTTCGTACAACGACTCGTTAGATGAGGTTTTTGAAAATCGTGAGCAGATAGAAATCTCACGTTATTATGAGAAGTTGCCTAAGCCAACATTATTGGCTACGCAAGAATTTATTGACGGAGATGTTTATTTTCGCGATCCTTCAAAGGATAAAGACAATCACCAAGAACAGGCATGATACAACGTAAGCAAACACTCTTTTTGCTCATAGCCATTATTTTGACAGCCTTTTGTTTTAGTTCTCCTTTGGCTTCGTTTGAGCCAAAGGGTATGGGGATGTCTACTGAGTTGTGGGTATTTGGAACAATGACGCCTGATAGCGGTGTACAGTTCAATCGTATAACCTTATTTATATTATTGGCAATAGCAGAGGTTATAGAGATTGCAACTATCTTTTTGTATCGCAACAGAATGCAGCAAGCTAAGTTATGTGTTTTGGGTATTGTGTTATATATATTGTGGTACGCTTATTATGTTTATTGCGCTATTATGGGTGTTGGTGATGCCTTTATATTCCACATCAATTTTGCTGCTTGCTTGCCTTTGTGTTCTATCATTGCTCTTGTGTTAGCTCGCCATGGAATTATAAAAGATGAAGAGCTGGTAAGGGCAGCTGATAGGATAAGGTAAAAAGTCTCTCCTCCCTACCTATTCTCCAAAAGGGGTGGGGAGAGATTAGACTTCTTGCTGTGTTGGGGAGAGCAGATATTTTTGTTTATTGGAAAAATACACAATAGCCACTTTATTCTGTAAATGATAGAACCGCCCTTTATAGAAAACAGGCTGCGTCTTAATAATTCAAACAGGTTTGATAGTTTTGATAGTATTTACTCTTCCTTCTTTCCTTTTTTTGGGGGCTTTTCTCCTTCTATACTCTATTCTATTCTTTTCTTTTCACTTTTCCTGTATTAAATATCATTCTCAGCGATTGCTTATAGTTAGCATAGTTCCACATCCAATTGAGCAGTACAATCATTTTGTTACGAATACCGAGGATAGAACGCAAGTGAACCAATAGCCATAATAGCCATGCCATAAAGCCTTGTGTCTTGCCAATAGATAGTTCGGCAACAGCCTTTTTTCTGCCAACCGTTGCCATTGAACCCAAATCATGATACTGGAAAGTATCCATCTTTTTACCCTTCAACATTCTCTTAAAATTTTTGGCTAACAACTTACCCTGTTGTATGGCAACCTGTGCTAATTGTGGATGACCTTGCGGATATTTTTTGTCAGCATTGGGCATAATGGCTATATCGCCAATGGCAAATATATGGTCAAAACCTTTAACTTGATTGTATCCATCAACTATGAGTCTACCGCCTCTGCCTACAAATTCGGGTTTACTAATTGAGGGGAACGATACTCCTTTGATGCCACTCACCCAAATAAAGTTGCGTGTGGCAATCTTGCTTCCATCTTCCATAATAACCTTATGGTTCTGATAATCAACAACCATTTTACTTAATATCACGTTAACGCCCATAGCTTGTAAAAACTTAAGTGCAGCGTTAGATGACTCTTGTGCCATGGCGGGTAACAATCTGTTTAGGCCTTGGATAAGGTAGATGTTCATTAGTGAGCTATCAAGGTCGGGATAGTCGTAAGGCAGAACTGTCTTTTTGAGTTCGGCTATAACGCCAGCCAGCTCTACACCAGTGGCACCACCTCCCACAATAACCACGTTAAGTAACTCTTGTTGTTCTACACGGTCGGTACAAGTTAATGCCTTCTCAATGTTACCCAAAATCAAATTTCTTATCCCTGTAGCCTCCGTTGTACTCTTCATAGGCATGGCAACTTCAGCGATGTGCTCGTTGCCAAAGAAATTGGTTGTGGCTCCAGCCGACAATACCAAGTAATTGTAATGAATATCGCCCACCGATGTATGCACAATTTTTTCTTTAGGTGATACATCGTTTACCAAGGCTTTGCGGAAATAGAAATTTGTTTTGCCTTGGAATATTTTACGATAGGGGAACGAAATAGAACTTGGTTCCATTCCAGCCGATGCCACTTGATAAATCAATGGTTGAAATTGGTGATAATTGTGTTTATCAATGAGTACCACTTGAAGGTCTAACTTGGTAAGTCGTTTAGCAAGTTCAAGTCCACCAAAACCTCCACCTACAATTACTACACGTTCTTTATCAGTCTTTTTGATGTTTAAATCCATATCCTAAAAACTTTTTTATGTTGTATTGATTACAAAACACAAAGTTATAGATAAAATATGAGATATGGAAGAGATAGGAGAAAATAAAAAACGCTACCCTTTCCGAGGGGGAAAGTTAGCCTTTTTGCTGCATACATACATGAGCTACTCTATAGGGACGCATGGCTCGTGCATTTGATAAAATCAATGATGCAGAGTGTAAATTAAGAAAAAATAATGAATTATGAATTAAGAATTAAGAATTATGAATTAAGAATTAAGAATTAAGAATTAAGAATTAAGAATTAAGAATTAAGAATTATGAATTAAGAATTATGAATTATGAATTATGAATTAAGAATTATGAATTAGTCTCTGATGTGCTTTCTCAAATACTTTTGGATATTTAGCTTGCAAGCAAAGGTTAACCAAAATATTAGCCAAGAGCTCGGCATCATTAAGGTCTACACCACGCTCACGAAATATATCTTTACCCAAGCAAACCTCCCATGTGTCATTAAAGCAACTATCTGTGGCACCTATAAATGAATGGTTGGGCGTATCGCCAGGCAATATCTTATAGCAGATTGACTTTTTAGAAGATACGGGTTTCATGCTTACTAAAATGTTATATGCCTGTTTTAGTTCAGTACGAAACTTGTTGGTACCAGGAAACATATCGTTGATAACGGGCATTATCTCGTCAAATTCGTATGCTTGAATAAGTTGTGAAAGTTGCATGATATTTATTTTATAAATAATAATCAAAAGAAAATAAAGGGGGTAAAATATATTTTTTTCTTTTTTTTAGTTTGAGCGGACATTTTGCCTGCATACAAGAATGTGTGTGCTTTCTTAGCTTCCACATATAAGAGTATGTGCTTTCTTGGTTGCAGCAAAAATGGTAATTTTCCCCCCCCCTATCTTTTAGGGGGGGGTAAGTGAGGTTTGTGGCTTTAGAACTTTGCCATCTTGATAGCTACTACAGCGCACTCATCGCCTTTGTTGCCCAGAGTGCCACCACTTCTGTCCTTAGCCTGTTGTAAATTGTTTGTGGTAAGCAAGCCAAATACTATAGGAATTTCGCTTTGCGTATTAAGTTCCGCAATGCCATTGGTAACCCCCTGACAGATGTAATCGAAGTGAGGAGTATCGCCACGTATTACACTACCCAGGATGATAACAGCATCGTAGCCACCATTGAGTATCATTTGGTGAGCACCATATACCAATTCAAAGCTACCTGGAACGGTTTTAACGTGAATGTTTTCGGGTAGAGCCCCATGCTTTTCTAAAGTGTTAACAGCACCTTGCAACAAAGCATCTGTAATTTCAGAATTCCATTCTGATACTACAATGCCAAAGCACATATTACCAGCATCGGGTACTGAAGTAGCATTGTAGTCGGATAAATGATGTAGAGCGGTTGCCATATCTTCTATTGTCTGAGCTTATCGTGATGCACGTTCAATATACTTGTCTATCTCGCCTGTTTGAACTAAAGTTGATGTAACATACTTTTTCTTGATGTTTTGATAGATTTCTAAAGCATCAGCTTTCTTGTTTTGGCTTTCCAAAATCTCTCCAGCTTGTAACAAGAATATAGGTGAAATGCTGAAGTTAGCACCATCTTCTGCTTTATCATCAGCTTTCTCAGCAGCTTTTTTCAAACAACTAACAGCCTTATCTAAGTTATTAACATGAGCATAGGCATTACCCAATGCAGCCATAGCAGCTGGACTTACCATTGCATCGCTACCACCATTGTAGTTGTCGAGATACTGTACAGCTTCTTTCCATTTGTCCATATTAGCATAGCAAAGTCCGGCATAAAGGTTAGCTAAGTTTCCAGCATCTGTACCACTATAGTCGTTTGCAATTTTCGCAAATCCTTGATAGTTTATTTTGTCTCCATTGAGTGCTTTATCAAAGTTGCCCTGATTAAAGTACTCTTGTCCTTTTCCTAACTCGGTGCTTGCCTTATCTTCTCGTGGCTGAGAAACATAAGTTTTGTACATAAAGAACCCCACAATGATAACGATGATTGCTACTACAATTGTGATAATGATTTTCTTGTTTTTCTCTAAGAACGCTTGTGATTTATCAAGCACCTCATGTTGCTGTTGTGCTCCTTTCACTTGATTGTTTGCCATTGTTTTATGATGTTTTTATATTTGTTTCTTTGTTTTAACGTCATGGTTATGCTTTCATATTGAGCCTTTTACACCATGATGCGTTGCAAAATTAAAGCATTTATCCGATATATTGAAATTTATTACTTGTTTTTTTCGTTTTTTTGACTTGAAATGGATAACTTTGCTTAGTCTCTTTAGGCTATTAAGGAGTTAAGCCATTAAAATTTTTGCACAGAAGCTTACAACTCGTCAACTTGTAAACTCGTGAACTAACAACATGATATTACAACATATTACAATACATAATTATAAAAACATTGCGGAAGCAGATTTAGCGTTGTCGCCTAAACTCAATTGTTTGATTGGACACAATGGGGTGGGGAAGACGAATATGCTGGACGCAGTGTATTATCTATCGTTCTGCCGAAGTGCTTTCAATAGTGCCGATTCGCAACTTATCTTGCATGAGCAATCGTTTTTTTCTTTGCATGGAATCTATCAAAATGACAGAGAAGAAGAAGAGGTGATACATTGTGCAATGAAGCGTGGAATGCGTAAACGCTTTAAGCGAAATAATAAGGAATATAAGCGGTTGTCGCAACATATAGGATTGATTCCGCTTATCTTTGTTTCGCCTTCTGATATTTCTTTGATTGATGGTGGAAGTGATGAACGGCGTCGCTTTCTGGATATGGTTATATCGCAGATGGATAGCGAATACATGGAGCATTTAAGTAGATATAATAAGGCTTTGCAACAACGAAATGTTTTGTTGAAACAGGATACAGAACCAGATACTTCGCTTATGGAGATACTGGAGGAGGAAATGGCATTGCATGGAGAAGCTATCTTTCATAAGCGTAATAACTTTGTACAGGAGCTTATCCCTGTGTTTCAAGATATATACAACCACATATCTGGGCTACATGAGAAGGTATCGTTAGAATATATTTCGCATGCCCAGCGTGGTTCGCTGTTAGATGTGATACAGTGCGATAGAATGAAGGATAGGGTAGTGGGCTATTCGTTGCATGGTATTCATCGGGATGATTTACAAATGATGATTGGCGATTATCCTATGAAACGTGAAGGGAGCCAGGGACAGAATAAAACTTACGTACTGGCATTGAAGTTGGCACAATTTAATTTTTTGCAGCGCACGCCATCTGCTTCTAAGCCATTGCTGTTACTGGATGATATTTTTGATAAGTTAGATGCGCAACGTGTAGAGCGTATCATTGATTTGGTTTCGAGCAATAGGTATGGGCAGATTTTCATCACCGATACCAATCGCGACCATTTGGATTGCATCTTAAAAAAGCATGCGTTTGAGTATAAGCTGTTTGCAATGGAGGATGGAAATCTACATAGTTTACCCACTAAGTGAGCACTGTGAATGGGCAACATAACACATAGGATGCGAGTCCTGTGCTACATAATGATAACGGAGCAAAATAGGGGTATGTGGTTAATTATTCACCCCTTAAAAGGAGACAATACAATTATAGCATAGCGCAACAACATACGCTATATTATAGTGCCCTTTTAGGGCTTGCGGCACATACAATATAATGTTCAAAGTAAAGAATATGTTCAAGCGAAAAGTACAACCTTTAGATGAAATATTAAATAAGGTGTTACGTAATAACGGATTAGAGATGCCGTTGTTGCAACATCGGTTAATTGATGCGTGGCCCAAGGTAGTGGGTAATACGGTGAGCGAATATACGGGCGAACGGTTTATTCGTAATCAAACATTGTTTGTTAAAATAACAAATCCTGCCTTGCGACAGGATTTATCTATGATGCGCTCGCAATTGGTTAAACGACTTAATGAAGAGGTTGGCGCATTTATTATTAGTGAGGTGAGGTTGTATTAAAGGCGTTAACCCCTCTTCATAGACTCCCCCCCCTTTTTTTTGAGGGGGGGGAGTAGTTTATAGAACCACCCTTACAAAATTATAGAACCAGCCTTTCTAACGAGTAGAAAAGGCTATGTTTCATTTCTATTTTATTTTATCTGAGCACAGCAATTACTCTATATGTTCGGCTTTAAGTTACTGTTGTGCTCTCTCAGCTTTGCTTGAGCCGTGAATTAGAAAGAAGTGCTTCCCAAATTTCTATCTACCAGCAATCCATTGATTGCCTTAAGATTGAAGCATCCTGCTTTCTTGGCTCTAAATGTGATGATGAACAAATCAGAATCGCCTTCATCCAACAAAAAGTTATTGCCACGATTTACAAAGGTAGGTGTCAACTCTTTTTGCCCATTGGTGTGTAAGCGGTCGTAAGTGAGGTTTACCATATCCTTCATATTTAATAATTGAGTGCCAACATACTCCAAATCTTTGTTATTGTAAGGCAAAGCAAAGCTCAAAGCATTGACATAATGCAAACCCTTACCCTTAACAGTAATTTTAAGAACATCACCAGCTTGGTAGCGTTTCTTGTTAGGAACCAGTACCAACGAGCCTTTTACTTTATCGTTGCGGTTGTACACCCCACCGTCTAATTCGGTAGAAACGCACGAAATATCGTATGCGTCAATCAATCCATTGTTATTGATGTCGCCAATCTTGATATAATCAAAATCGCTATCACCCTTGCGTAATCCTGTATAGTTCATGTACGAAGTAAAGTCGTTCTCATCAATAAACTTATCGCGATTAATGTCGCCCTGCAAAACACTGGCAGTTCCAGGAACCTTGAATACATACATTTCTCTGCCCGAAGCAAAGTTGCCCACGCCCTTAGTTAGATGTAAGCGAATGTAGCGAGCCTCTGGTTTCTCATCAAATACAATTGTTTTGTTCTCGCCATTTTGTTTCCATTCAAAGGCTTTTGCGTTGCTCCAGTTTATACGGTCGGTGCTGTAAGCCACTGTACCTTGCAATAATGTTCCGTTGCCAGCGTCTTCACGAGGCATATATACCAATTTATCAAGCGTGTTAACAGACTTTAAGTCAAGGGTTAAGTCGCATGGTATAGCTTCGCCTTTGCCCCATTGAGAGTGCCACATCGTCTTCTCATCAAAGTCGAATAGCTTGTTGACGCCTTGTCCGCTTTGGTTCTTGCAAGTGGTTTGCGCCTTGATGCCCTTGATAGCATATTGTAAAGGGTCAGCCTTGGTGCTTGCATTGTGCATAGCCCAATCAGACTTTCCGTCTTTGTTCACAGCACGAATCTTAAAAGTGTATTTCTGTTCGGGTTGCAAACCGTCAATGGTAAATTTGTTTTGTTGAATGGTAGAGTAAGTCATTCCGTTGAATGCAATTTCATAATAGTCAGCATTATCTACCTTTTTCCATTCGGGGGTAATAGTAAAGGCACCAACATTCTTTTTGTTTTCTACCAATTGAGGAGCAGTCAATGCACCTGTCTTCTTGCTCAAAGCATGGTTGTGTATATTAAACTCATAACCCTTTAGTTTAATCTCCATTCCGTTTTGAGCCACATTGGTCTTATTTATCTTCAACCATAGTTGTGGGTTCTTAATCATCTTCACCTTAGATAGTTCACTGTTAGGCGATGCAAACAAGTTAAGATTAGGTGCAGCGTTGTAGTAGCAAACATTTGTGTTGTTGTTAAAATCCTGTTCGTTATTAACTACCAGCAGCTTAACCTTTTGCGCGCCCACCTTTACAGTAACCTTTTTAGGCTGTTTGCTCACATTAAAGTGAACCACGGTTTGCTTTACTGGTACAAATCCAGCAAAGTTGCCTTTGGTAGGTTCTATGTTTACAACCACATTTCCTTTGTCATCGGCAGTTGTAGCAATGTGTGTAACAACATATTTACCACGCTTGTAGTCCATGGTTTTGCCGTCATCATCGTACTCATCAAAGCTGCTTTGGGCATTGGCTTGAGGATAAATTTCGTAGATACGCAAATCCTTTTTAATCTGACTTACATTGTTGTTAGCATTGGTCATAGGAATAATAGCACCAGCTTTTACAAACAAAGGCAATTTCCAGATAGGTGCATCAAAATTATTAATAATTTTTCCGCCCTGATAAGTGTTACCATTAAAGAAATCAATCCATTTTCCCTCTGGCAGATAAATCAAGTTACGAATATCGTTGCCGTTCTTATCCATTTGTGTATCTTGATAGATAGGAGCTACTAAGAACCAAGGACCATACATAAACTGATATTGAGTTTGTGTGCCCAGCGTGTATCTGTTAGGTTCGTCCAAGAACATAGCTCTGATGATAGGCTTTCCGTTTACTGCCTGATGTGCAACCGAATAAATGTACGGCATGAGCATACTTTTCATTTTAAGGTAATGGCGATTGATGCTCGTTGCTGGTTCGCCCAGTGCATCAGGGTATTTAGGGTTGCTTCCCCAGCCGTCCATGTTCAGTCCCATAGGATTGAAGGTTTTCCATTGAAACTCACGAATGTTGACAGGAATGTTATGCCCACCAAAGATACCATCAAGGTCGGATGTAATGTTGGGTTGTCCTGACAAGCCCGACCCAATGAAGGTAGGAATGTGGAAGCGAATATACTCCCAGTCGCCACCTGTTTGGTCGCCACTCCAAATAGTTGCATAACGCTGTGTACCAGCCCAACCGTCTAATGAGATGATGAACGGACGTGCATCATTACCGTAGTAAGGCATTACATGAGCTACATCAGCAACACCGTTTAGTCCAAACGAATAGCCATTACCTACCCATGCTACATCTGTTTTGAGAACGCGAACACCAGCGTTTCGTACCTCTTTTATAATGTCACGTTGCAGCAGTGCTTCTATGCCAGCCTTAGGATGCAAGTCGCTTTGTGTCCACAAACCTATTTCTACTCCATGTTTGTGAGCATAGTTGGCAAAGTTTTTTAAGTTGGCAATGTTGCCGTCCAATGTTTTTGTTTGTCCGTAGCCAGCTCCGTAACCATCGTTTGGTAAGAACCATCCCAGTGGCATATCATTCTTTACATATCTGTCAATAGCCGCACGAGCAGAGAATTGATAATTGTTCTTTTCACCATTTAGGCTCTCTTTGATGCCGCCATTATCTTTTTGACTTTCCTTATATCGTTTGCCATCGGGCATGAGTATTCCCTTTGCATCCTCTTTCCAGTAATCTCGGTTGTACGCATTGAGATGTCCTTCGTAGAAACCAAACTTAGGCAACAATACAGGATGTCCGGTTAGTTGATAAAAATCGTTGAGTAAGCCTGTTGGTGTAGCGTTCACCATAACAAACAAGTCGAGATACTTTTCTTGATGTTTTAGTATAACTTGGTTGGCATGGGTTGCTCCAAAGTCGTAACGCCCTGGCTTAAAGGTGTGCCATAATATACCATAGCCGTTGGTGCTCCAGTAAAAAGGAGTAGGTGATGCTACACCACCATCTACCCAGTTGTTGGTATTTTCAATGGCTATACTTTTTCCTTTGTGTGAGAACCGTCCGTTCTGCACACCTCCACCAAAGAAATATTCGTTGGGTTGAGCTTGTAATGTCAGCATTGTTCCTTGTTCGTTCATCTGAGCCAGAGTAAGGTCTTTGATAACAATGTTACCATTCAGCTTGTTAATAACGTTTATCAACCCATTGTGCTTGTTGAGGGTGAGCGTTATGGTAGATGTAGCAATTACCATGTTATCACCTTGTTTACTAATAGTTAGCTGGCTTACTGCCTTACGTGGATTGCTCACCAAGATGTTAGCTGGTGGGGTAGCTTGTGGAAATCGGATGATGGGGTTGACATCATCTTGGAACATTCTGAAGATATGTTCGCTATAAAAATCAATGGTTAACTGCTTACCATTGGTGTAATGTACCTCAACGGTAGTAGGATTGATTTGTATTACACTCTCTACGCCTATTGCCTTTTTCTCTTGGGGCGATAAGTTCGTCTTTGGGGTAGTTTGTGCGTATGCCGTCTCTACATTGTTATAAGATATAAATAATAATGAGAGTGCTAACGCAGGGATAAATAATTTGTGCATAGTGTTTGTAATAGAAGCTACTGTGAAGCCTTACACTCCCCCCAAAAAAAGCCCCTCTCCTACAAAGCTGAGGGGAGCAGATAGCTTATTGGGTGAAACCCTTTTGTATATAGACTCTTATAGAGAGTTAGGCGGTTGAGCTTCTTTGTTTAAGTTATTATATTTATTTTGTTGTTAGTTATTTATTTATGGGTGGTTCTATCAATTACCACCGTAAAGTTTTTATGTTAGTATTTTTATGTTTAACCTTTATAGTTAAGTTATCATTACAATTATCAGTGTAAGTATGTGTCTCTACAAAAAGCAGGTTTGCATACAGCAAATAACGTAGTTTCAGCTCTCCCTATGGGGGGGATGTGTGTAGAGCTTACTTCTATTCGTCCATCCTCACGTCATTCTCTTCTGTTGGCACTTCGTCTACTCTCTGAAAGGGGAAGCATACTCCTATTTTATATACCGATGGGGCTTGTGATAGAAAACGATCGTAATAACCCTTGCCACGACCTAAGCGATTGCCATGCTTATCAAATGCCATGCCAGGTATGAGCGCAACGTCTATTTGTTGATAGTTGGTAAACTCCTCTCCCATGGGTTCCATAATGCCAAACGAGCCTTCTTTTACTTGGTTTTCTCCTGTGTAATAGCAAATCTTCATAGTGTGCTCTCCTGTAACAACGGGCAACAAAATGGTTTTGCCTTGGGCTGACAACTGTTTTATTAAATCGTGCGTGTACACTTCATCGGTTAATGATGCATACAGCATAATAATCTTGGCTGCCTGTATGTGCGGATGTGCCAACAGCCTTTGTACTATGGGGGTAGACATCTCTACCAGTTGTTCTTGGGTGTACGCCTTTTTTTGCTGACGTATGTATTGGCGTAGTTCATTCTTGGTCATTGTGTATTGTTTAGGTTGATAAAGAGGAGGGGTAATTTGTAGTTATAGCCAATAGGGGTTATCTGTAGTTCGGTTCTATCAATTACCACCATAGTGTTTTTTTTTATGTCAGTAGTTTTTACGTTTTGTCATCTTGTGGGCTATTCTTGGGTTCAATTTGCTTGTTCGTTCAGAGTTGTATAGCTCGCTATACTCCTTCACTCACAAACAAATTTACCTCAAAAAATATTATCACAATCTGTCAAAGCTAATTGATAGAACCGCCCTTTATTTCTTCGGCGCTTTTGGGAAGGCGGCATTGTTCTTAAATACCTCCAAAGCCTTGTTCACCGCATTGTCGTCTTGATTAATGTATTGCGTCCATGCGTTTTCATCCAGCATGTTGTAGATAATACGACTATTGATAAATCTATCAAGCAGATTATACGATTTGCGAATCATCAGGTTTCTGCGCTTTAAGCCTTTGCTATCGGCATAAGTAGCAAACTTATCTACAAGCCCTTGTTTCTCCAAATAGTCTGCCATTTCCATCATCTCCTTAAAGTTATTTAATTTAAGACGGTTATTATCCGTATAGGTAAAGGCAAACTGGAAGATAAGCCCGCTCATGGTTGCTTCTTTATAATATGAAGTGTATGCAGTAGTATCTTCTGGCACGAATATATCTGGCGTGATACCACCACCACCATAAACAATACGACCATTAGCTGTATGATATTGTGGGCCAGTGTGTCTGATAGAGTCTTGCGAGAAGAACTCGCCATGTTTATAACGCGACAATAAATCTTGCTCATAATCTTCTTCATCGCCAGGCACGTAAGGTTTTTGAATACATCTGCCCGATGGCGTGTAATAACGAGCAACGGTTAGGCGAATCATACTACCGTCTGAGAACTCTATTTGTTTTTGTACCAACCCCTTGCCAAACGAGCGTCGACCTATAATTGTAGCACGGTCGTTGTCTTGCATGGCTCCTGCTAAAATTTCACTTGCTGATGCCGACCCCTCGTTAATAAGTATTACGAGCGGCATTTGCTGATAACTGCCGTGCCCATCAGAAACATATTCCTGCCGAGGCGACTTCCGTCCTTCTGTGTATACAATGAGTTTGTTCTTTGGTAAAAACTCGTTGGCTATTTGCACTGCCGATTGCAAGTATCCGCCTGTATTGTCGCGCAAGTCAATAACGAGGTTCTTAAATCTGCTTTCACTTAATTTGGCAAGCGATACCAATAGCTCGGCGTAGGTAGTTTCACCAAAGTTCTTGATACGGATATAACCCGTATTGTCGTCCAACATATAGGTTGCGGCAATGCTCTTCACAGGAATGTCGCCACGTGTTACCACAAACGATAATGGTTTGCTTTGTCCATAACGCATCACCCCAATTTTTACCTTGGTGTTCTTTGGCCCTTTCAGCTGTTTCATAGCTTTTTCGTTGGTTACCTCTTTGCCAACAAATGGTTTGTTGTTAACCGATATTATCTTGTCGCCTGCCAAGATGCCTGCACGCTCAGCTGGACCGTTTTGTATAACGTTCTGTACGTGAATGGTGTCTTGCCGGATAACAAACTGTATGCCTACACCCGAGAACGAACCTAACAAATCTTGATTAGCTGCCTCTACATCTTTTGCACTGATGTACACGCTGTGTGGGTCGAGTCCATTCAAAATCTTAGGCATAGCATCTTCTACCAACGAGTCAATGTTCACCTTGTCCACATATTGATCATCAATGATGTGCAACAGGTTATTTATTCGGTTTGTACCTGTGTTGATAATGTTCAATCGGTTACCCGAAAAGTGATTGGCGTAAAATGTTCCTATCACAATGCCTATGATGACACATAGTGCCATCATGAAGGGCATATAACGATTTGGTTTCTTCATTGTAGTTATATAATAAGTCTCACACCCACAAATTCTCCCCCAGAAAAAGGGCGAGGTGTAGTTATATTTCTTTGTTAATTGTATTAAGGGCGGTTCTATCAATTACCACCGTAACGTTTTTTTTTATGTTAGTTTTTTTATGTCAGTCTTTTTTACGTTTGGTCATCTTGTGGGCTCTTTTTGGTGTGCAGCAAAAGGAGTAATGGCTTAACGCCTTAACTTTTCATCTTCCAGCAGCTCTACTTCTATGTTAGCCTTCTTAAGCAAATTTATTCCGTCATCCAAGCGATATTTCTCTGCATATACCACACGTTTGATACCTGCCTGAATAATAAGTTTGGCACATTCAATGCAAGGCGAAGCCGTAACGTACAAGGTAGCATTGTCGCTATTGTTTGAACTGCGAGCCAACTTGGTAATAGCATTAGCTTCGGCATGTAACACGTATGGGTGTGTAACGCCATGCTCATCTTCGCATTGGTTTTCAAATCCACTCGGTGTTCCGTTGTAGCCATCGCTAATAATACGTTTATCTTTTACCACTAACGCACCCACCTGTCTGCGTTGGCAGTAAGAGTTCTCTGCCCATATTCGCGCCATTCGCAGGTATCGTTGGTCTAACATATGTTGTTTGTTGTTTATTGGCATATATATACTTTTATGTATGTTTTGCAGTTAACCCTAAAGGGGTAAAATAATATAAGGGGCTTGCCCCTATATCAAGGATTGCACATGAGCCGTGAGTTCTGTAGGGGCGACATTATTAAATTTTCATTTTCATAAAAATTTATTACCATATACCAGTGGCATTTTATAGAGCCAGCCTTTATATGTATTATGTCGCCCTTTTAGGGCTTGCTGTTATCTGTTTTATCGTCCCTACTTTCAAGAGAGAGTGAGGGGGCTTACTTTATTCCATTTCTCTTCAGCAATGCGTTGATGGTAGGCTCCTGTCCTCGAAACCGTTTGTACAATGTCATAGGGTGTTCGGTACCACCTTTAGATAACACATGGTTGCGGAAACGCTGAGCTGTAGCTTGGTCGAAGATACCATTTTCCTTAAATACACTAAATGCATCGGCATCCAATACCTCTGCCCATTTGTAACTATAATAGCCAGCAGCGTATCCGCCTGCCATGATGTGTGAGAACTGCACCGTCATGCACGTGTCGGGCAACTGATTGCCAATGATAGCTTTTGCCCATGCCTGTTTTTCAAACGGAATAATATCCTCTTTGAACTCATCATGCTGTGTGTAGTATGCCATATCCAGCAAACCTAAACTTACTTGTCGCAGACAAGCCATACCCGTCATAAAGTTGCGACTCTTAATAATGCGGTCAATGAGTTCATCTGGAATTACTTCGCCCGTTTGATAATGGTAAGCAAAGGTACGCAAGAAATCTCGTTCTACCGCATAATTCTCCATAAATTGCGATGGCAGTTCTACAAAGTCCCACCAAACGTTGGTTCCTGATAAACTTTCAAAGCGAGTGTTGGCAAACATACCATGTAAAGAATGTCCAAACTCATGCAAAAATGTTTCAACCTCACCCAGTGTCAGCAATGCTGGTTTGTCGGCAGTTGGCTTGGTAAAGTTCATAACTAAAGAAGCGTGTGGGCGAACATTGTTTCCTTTATGGTCAATCCACTGTCCCTGAAATTCTGTCATCCATGCGCCCCCTTGCTTTCCCTTGCGAGGGAAAAAGTCGGCATACAACACAGCCAGGTACGAACCGTCTTTGTCGTAAACCTCGTATGCCTTTACATCAGGATGGTATACTGCAATGTCTTTATTTTCTTTAAACGTAATGCCATATAGCTTGGTTGCTAAACCAAACACTCCTTTGATAACATTCTCCAGTTTAAAGTACGGACGAAGCATCTCGGCATCAAGGTTATAGCGTTGCATTTGCAGTTTGTGCGAATAGTAAGCCGTATCCCAAGGCATCATTTTAAAGTCTTTGCCTTCCTCTTTTTGTGCCATATCTAAAAGTTCCTTGTGCTCTTTTTCGGCAGTTGGCTTGTAGGCATTAATCAGGTTGTTTAGTAGTTTGTACACGGTTTCTACATTGCTTGCCATACGATGTTTTAATACGTAATCAGCGTAAGTATCGTAGCCTAATAACTGAGCTATTTCTCTTCGTAAATTTACAATGCGCTGACAAATCTTCAGGTTGTTTTCATTGTTTGCGTGTGTACAAACCGTGTTGCGTGCCATGTACATTTGTTTGCGCAATTGGCGCTGGGTAGAGTATGTAATGAAGGGCAAATAGCTTGGTGCATCTAAGGTGAACACCCAGCCTTTGATATTTCTTTCTTCGGCAGTGTGTGCGGCTGCTTCTTTGGCAGAATTGGGCAGACCGTCAAGCTGTTTTTCATCGGTAATGTGTAAGGTAAATGCTTTGTTCTCTTTCAATAAGTTTTGCGAGAATTGCAGCGACATCATGCCAGCCTCTTCGGTGAGCTTTCTTAGCTGCTCTTTTTGTTCGTTGTTAAGCAAGGCTCCACTGCGAACAAATCCGTCGTACGATTTATCTAACAGCATTTGTTCTTCGGGGGTGAGTTTACGATGATGTTCGTAAACGTATTTTACACGTTCAAACAATTTTTTGTTGAGTGCCACATCGTTGGCATGCTGGGTGAGGATAGGGTTTAACTTTTGTGCCAGTTCATCCATTTGGTCGTTGGTTTCAGCCGACAGCATGCACGCAAAAACTGTAGAAACCTTATCCAGTAAGTCGTAATATTCTTCGCCTTTTGAAGTGTCTACCCGTGCAATGGTGTTTTCAAACGTAGGCTCATTGGGGTCGTTGATGGTGTTCTCTATATTCTCGTTGTCGCGTCTGATACCTTCCATGAATGCCTCTTCGTAGTCTTCAAACTTTATTTTATTGAATGGCACCGTATGATGTGGGGTGTTATATTCTTGAAAAAATATATTTTGGTGTTTATTTTTATCCATAACCTATTGCTTGTTATTATTTTACTGCAAATGTAGTAAAAATATCAGAAAATAAGGCTTTTTTTATTCATTATTCATCATTTATAAATGATAATTGCACATAGCAAAGGTTAGATAGAGTGTTTGTGTACATATGCACTCTCCACTACTTTCTACACGGTAGTTACAAGCACAATGAGTTAGTATGGCAAACTCAATGCTTTTGCCGTGTAAACTCAATGGGGTAGGCGGGCTATCTCTAATAGTTTGTTTTTGCTCATAGAGGTTTTATAAAATTATCACCCTTTAAAGTTTTTCGAGTGCCATTACTGTGATGTGTCCTCGTGTTAGCTTTATGAGCTGTTGGCTCTGTAAATCATTGAGAGCAACTGATATATCTAAGCGCGAATCATTTAATAAAGCTGCTAATTGCGTCATCTTTATTTTGAAAACTTTCTTGCCAGCAGGGTATAAACACCTATTTTTTATAAAACGAATGATACGCTGTTGTAGATTGGTGGGTGCAGGCTGCCACGCACGTTGCAGCAACCGTTGCGCTTGGGTGGATAGGATGTTAAGTAAATTGATGTGAAACACCATGTGTTTTTCTGATAAATATAAAACGTGTTTTTTTTTGATAGACAATGTGTTGCAATTTGTTTCAGCCTTGTATGTTCGGGTATATTGTTGTTGTAAGCCAAACAATTGTTCGGGTTCTATCATCCATGGCGAATGTAACTCCTCTATAAGTGTATAACTATTGTTGTTGGCGTGCATGGTAACAGAAATTTTTCCGTAGAGTACAAATATTAGTTTGTCGCAATGCTCATGAACCAATGATAGCACATCGCCCTTCTTATGTTGCTGAAACGACAATGGCACCACTTCGGCAATGTGCAACAAATCGTCTCTACTGAGTCCTTGGAATAGTGGCAGATTAAGTAATGAATAGTTCATACGTACTGAATGGAGGGCGTTTTTTCTGGGGGGAGGAGAGACTTAGGGCTTTAATGGGAGGCTTTTCTTTAATGAGGGTGAATACCACACGCAGTTGTGGCCCTTGCTATCAGAATAGATAAGGTATACCATGAGGTCTGAGTGGTGTTTAAGTAACTTTTGTGTTTTCTCTAATCCCATAACCATAAATGATGTGGCGTACGCATCGGCTTTGGCGCACGTATTGGCTAATACCGTGGCTGATAAAATATTGTGCTGTACGGGGTAACCAGTTTTGGGGTCAATGGTGTGTGCATACTTTTTTCCATTTTTGTAGTAGAATCTTCGATAGTTTCCACTGGTAGCCATTGCTTTATCTGTAACGTTGAGCACCGTTTGTAGTTCGTTGTTTACTAGTGTAGAGTCGTCGGTGGGTTTGGTTACGCCAATTTTCCATGGTACACGTTTTTGGCTGTTACCTTGGGTTACAATTTCGCCACCAATTTCTATCATAAAGTTGTTGATACCTCTCGAACGTAAGAATGTAGCTACTACATCACAGCCATAACCTTTGGCAATGCCAGAGCAATCGAGCATGATGCGTGGGTCTTGCTTTTTAATGGTATTGCCTATCATGCTTACTTTTTGATATCCTATAATAGTACGCAAACTGTCAATGATGTGTGGGGTAGGGTTGTTACCCGTTTTGAAGCCAAAGCCCCATGTATTAACCAGTGGTGCTACAGTGATGTCGAATGCTCCATTGGTATCGTCTGATATACTTTGTGATAGGTAGAACACTTGGCTGAACATCTTATTGATTTTAACTGGCTTGTTTTGGTTAATCTTTGAAATAATAGATTGCGGATTGAACATTGAGAAAGTGGTATCAACGGCATGGAGCTGTTGAAGAATTTCGTGTTTTAAATCTTTATCCGACTGATAGGTAATGTGATAGGTGGTTCCAAATATTTGTCCTGTATCGTGTTGATACGGTGTTGTTTGTTGTTGTCGGATGATATAGATGGTTCCGAGGATGAGGAATAAGAGGAAAATAATTTTTTTGTAGTTCATAATGTGGAGGTAAGTTTCTTTTTGTCTAACTTTTTTTTTGTAATTTGTATTTTATACCATTGTTAATAGCCTCCTTATATTTCCTCCTTTATTTGATAATCATTTCTATTGGGGTTTGACCTGCTAATTAAATCGCCTAAGAAGCCAGCAAGGAATAATTGAGTGCCAATGAGCATGGTGGTAAGGGCTATATAGAAGTAAGGTGAATCGGTGATGAGACGCATTGGAATGCCGTTGGAGAGGGCATAAAGTTTTTCTGCTCCTAATGCTACTACAGCGATGAAGCCTATGAAGAACATTAGGGAACCTAACAATCCAAATACGTGCATTGGTTTCTTACCAAAGTTAGATAAAAACCAAAGTGTTATTAAATCGAGGTAGCCATTGAAGAAGCGATTGATGCCAAACTTAGAGGAGCCATATTTGCGTGCCTGATGGTGTACTATTTTTTCGCCAATTTTTGTAAAGCCAGCCTCTTTTGCTAGATATGGAATGTAGCGGTGCATTTCGCCATATACCTCAATATTTTTCACAACATCCTTACGATACGCTTTCAGTCCGCAGTTAAAGTCGTGCAAGTTATGTATGCCGCTAATTTTTCTTGCTGTGGCATTAAATAATTTTGTTGGAATAGTTTTGCTCAGTGGGTCGTATCGTTTTTGTTTGTACCCTGAAACCAAATCAAGTTCCTCTTTGGTTATCATTCTATATAAGTCGGGTATCTCGTCGGGTGAGTCTTGTAAATCGGCATCCATGGTAATTACTACATCTCCCTGTGCTGCCTTGAATCCGCAGTACAATGCAGGGCTTTTTCCGTAGTTGCGCCTAAAGCAGATGCCCCGTACCTCGCTTGCCTGCTTCTTTAGTCGCTGAATTACATCCCATGAGTGGTCTGTAGAGCCATCGTTTACAAAGATAACTTCGAACGTAAATGCGTTTGCTTTCATTACTCGTTCTATCCATGTAAAGAGTTCGGGTAACGATTCTTCCTCATTATACAGAGGGATAATGATTGATATGTCCATAATAATTTTTAGTTTGCGAGTTGATAGTTTTTTTTTTATAAGTGTGTATGCTTATAGTGTGCCTACAAAGTTTTGAGGTAGAAACCTAAAGACTTTACTTTTTTTTAAGGCTTGCCAGTATCTCTATGTTAAGAACTGCTTTTTTTTTACTTTTTGCCTATGGCTCCTATCACAGCACTCACTATCAGTCCGATACATATATTTTGCAACATAAACATGAGAGTTATTTCTATAGGAGAAGCACCGCTTAGTGCTGTTATGGCCTCTTCTATGCTCTTTGTGTCAATGCCTTGTTGCTTATATACTGTTTGCAGAAGAGCAAACGAATTGAGCATTATTTGCATAAATCTGCCATGATCTATAAACATAAAGTATAGTACCTGAGCTAAAGCAAATAGTATTGAGCCATAAAATACCATGCACATACAGTAAGCAAAGGCGCGCCGATAAGAGATAACTCCGTATAATGCGTTGTTGCGAAACTTAATGAGTAGCCACGCCATGACAAAAGGTGTAGCAAACATTAGCAGGCTGCCCCATACAGTGCCAGGTAGGTACATGATGCAGGCAAAACTAACTATCCATAGTAAGGCAAGCCGTAAGCCGTCAATGCGGGCGAAGGCTTTGAGTTGTATAAGTGATTGAACGTTTATCATATCAGTTTGCAAATGTACAGAATTTATTCTAATAAATAGGTAAGTAGGCATTGATAATTATTTTTTTTTGATGAGCTATATGTGTATGTGTTATGTGTGCGTACTTCTGCTCAATGGTATAGATTTATGTCAAAAATGATAAGCTAATTGAAACAAATTGATTATATTTGCACAAATTAAAAATATGGGCTGGTTTTTTATAATTTAACTGTATGTAGGGTGGTTCTATAAAATAGAACCCAAAAGAGTTAACAAGATGACAAAACGTAAAAGAAACGGATATAAAAAACTTTACGGTGGTAATTGATAGAACGGTCCTAAAATTAGAAGCTAACTAATCAAAACTTTTTATGAACTTAAAATTTACTATTCGGTTTGCTATAGTGCTGGTATTTATGTTGTGTTGCACATGGCCTACACTGCAAGCTAAGACAATTACATTGTATGTTAACAAGAATGTGGGTGCATGTAGCCCCCGCTATGCAGCTAAAACGTTTGTTAATGTAAAGGTGAACGATATTTATGCCGCATCGGCTGCTTTACCTCTTTATATAACGAAGAAGGGCGATAAGCCTTTTCGTATACCAGCCATAGCTTGTACCAAAGAAGGCAAGTTGCTGGCATTTTCTGATTATCGTCCTTGTGGTAGCGATATAGGTTATGGCGAGGTAGATATACAGTTGCGCACCTCTGTGGATAATGGTAAGACATGGACTGCTGCCCGAACTATAGCCAACGGCACAGGTAAAGGTATTGGCACTGATTGCGGATTTGGTGATGCAGCTGTGGTTGCCGATTGTGAGAGTAATGAGGTGTTAATGTTGTGTGTGGCAGGAAAAACAGTTTATTTTAATGCTAACTATTTAGAAGGCAGGCCCAACCAAATGGTAAGATTTGTAAGTAAAGATGGTGGAGAAACATGGAGCCAGTACGAGAATTTAACCCATCAGGTGTACGGATTGTTTAAGAATTGCAAGTATGGTGCCATTAAGAGTATGTTTGTAGGTTCGGGTAAACTGCATCAAAGTAGATTTATTAAAGTAGGTTCGCATTATCGTATCTATGCCCCTATATGTGCTCGCGATAATGGAAACCGAGTATTGTTTAGCGATGATTTTGGTAAAACATGGCATGTGTTGGGCGGTGTAGATGCGTTGCCTGCAACTGCTGGCGATGAACCAAAGTGTGAAGAGCTGCCCGATGGTAGAGTATTACTATCGGCTCGTACTCGTGGTGGCCGCTTGTATAACATCTTTACCTATACCAATAAAACAACGGGCGAGGGTGTTTGGGATAGCGTAGCTAAATCGGATGAGCATAATCATGGCGTTATTGCGAACAATAATTCAACTAATGGCGAAATCATGATACTGCCAGTTAAGCGCAATAGCGACAATAAGCAAATGTTTTTGGCATTGCAAAGTGTGCCTATGGGCCCCAATCGCAGTAATGTGGGTATCTACTACAAGGCTTTGGAGAACATAACCGATTATCTTACACCTGCTGCCTTTGCCCAAAACTGGACAGGTAGATTGCAGGTGTCTCATATGGGGTCGGCTTACAGTACCATGACTTGGCAGAAAGATAACAAGGTAGCTTTCTTCTATGAGGAATCTACATACGGAGCTGATTATACCAATGTGTATTGCCCACTGACGATAGAAGAGATAACCAGCCAAGAATTTTCGTATGATGCCACCGCTTCTATTTCTCGCTGAAAACTAAGGGCAATAGAATCATTGAGATAAAAAATAAAGGGCGGTTCTATCATGTTGACCTATGAGGGCTGAGTGCTTGTAGCAAAAGCCGAAACCGCTTATATGGCAACTGGGAATAAAAAAAAACTTAAAAACTTAAAAACTTAAAAATGGCTTTTCAAACAAAATTATGGGCAACCTGTTCGTTGGCGCTTTTGTCGTTATGGCAGGTTGCGACAGCACAGAACAATGATTTCGACCTCAACTCTCAACGCAAAGAGGTACAAAACATACTGAAGGTGCCTGGTAAAAAAATTAATCATCACGGACTTGTTATTAATCCTACGCCCCAGTATATTAATATAGATACAGCACAAACAATAGATGTAACACGGGGTGTGGTGTTGAAGGATAAAACTAAAGACAAGCGTTACAAATTAACCGAAGACCTTACCTTCTTGCCTTTGCAAAAACATGGTATCTGCCTAAGTATTGCTTATGTAAAACGTCTTAAGGATGTGCCCCATGTAGAAGGAGCCTACACCTTATCTATTAACAAAAAGGGGGTACACATTGCAGCACTCGACAGTAGAGGCGTGTTTTATGCTATCAAAACCTTGCAGCAGCTTATGGAGAGTACTGCTTGTCAAGGAGGTAAAACTTTGCCTTATTTGCAGATAGCCGATTATCCTACCTTTGCCTATCGTGGTGTGGTAGAAGGCTTTTATGGCACCCCATGGTCGCATAAAGTTCGCTTGTCGCTTATTGATTTCTATGGCAAATATAAAATGAATACCTATATCTATGGTCCAAAAGATGATGCTTATCACAGTTCGCCTAACTGGCGCAAACCTTATCCAGCCGAACAGCAAAAGCAGATAACCGAATTGGTAAAAGCTTGTCAGCGTAATAGGGTAGACTTTGTTTGGGCTATTCATCCAGGAAAAGATATTCGTTGGAATGAAGAAGATTATCACAACTTGGTACACAAGTTTGATTTGATGTATCAGTTGGGGGTTCGTTCGTTTGCTATCTTTTTTGATGATATTTCAGGCGAAGGCACTAATCCTATGAAACAAGTAGAACTGCTTAATCGTTTAACACGTGAGTTTGTAAAGCAAAAGGGTGATGTGTCGCCACTCATAGTTTGTCCTACCGACTATACCAAGCTATGGGCAAATCCTTCTGAAAAAGGAGCTTTGAGCATTTATGGCAAAGCCTTGGATACATCTATTAAAGTATTTTGGACGGGCGATGTGGTTTGCAGTGATGTAACACGTTCTACCCTCAACTGGGTTAATAAGCGCATACAGCGTCCGGCTTTCTTTTGGTGGAACTATGCCGTAACCGATTATGTTCGCTATATTGTACTGCAAGGTCCAGTATATGGATTGGATACATCGCTTACATCTAAAGAGATGTGCGGTTTGGTTAGCAATCCTATGGAACACGGTGAGGCTTCTAAGCTCTCGTTATATAGTGTGGCTGATTATACATGGAATGCTAAAGCATACAATGCCATGGATAGTTGGGAGCGTGGCTTGCAGGTAATGGCGCCTCATTCGTACGAGGCTTATCGCACCTTTGCTATTCATTCGGCTGATACCGAAACGGGTTATCGCCGGGATGAGTCGTGGGAGACAGATACGTTTAGATTTGACAATTATACGCCCAACCAATTTAAAAAGTTGTATGATGAGTTTGCTGCTATAGAGCAGGTTCCAGAGAAGATGTTGAAGGCTCAAGATAATCCTGAATTATTGAAAGAGCTGAAGCCTTGGCTCATTGAATTTGGTAAGTTAGGTACACGTGGTAAGCGTACGCTCGATTTGATGCAGATGTTTAAGCAAGGTAAAGATGCAGACTTTTGGCACGCATATGTTCATAATCTGATGAGTAATGCCGACCGCCAGTTGTATGCGAATCATCGTTCTGGCACTATGAAGTTGCAACCCTTTTATGAGGAGGGTATGAAAGATTTGTGCAATGCGTTTTATCGTAAAGTGGCTCACAAGGATGCTTTTGTTTATCGTGCCATGGGGTCTTATCCTAACTTGCAGTCTACACTCTCCCGTTTGATGTTCGATAACGATACTACTTCTTATTATACTTCTACCGTGGCTCAGCAAACGGGCGAATGGATTGGGGTAGATCTTGGTAAGGTGATGCCTGTTCATGAGGTGCATATCTTGCAAGGGCGCAACTCGGTTGATGATGTAGATTACTACGATCATGCTATTTTGGAGTGTT
Source organism: uncultured Prevotella sp. (assembly GCA_946999045.1). GTDB lineage: Bacteria > Bacteroidota > Bacteroidia > Bacteroidales > Bacteroidaceae > Prevotella. Next base: position 683 of record CAMQBR010000015.1, on the reverse strand, counting down.
CGGCTGATGGTAAAACGTGGCAACCATTGATTGAGGATATGAAGAAGGTGTACGATGTACGATGGAAGGGTGCTGACGTGCCAGCTCGCTATGTGCGCATTCGTAAGTTGGCTTCGGCTAAACATAACTGGACTTCTATTCGTCTTTTTAGTGTAAACCCATTGCATACCTCGCTGTTGGATTTTGCTTTGCAAGCTGGTAAGCAAACAGGCGAGGCTCTCATGGCATTTGACAATCAACCTACCACTTCTTTCTTCCTTGAGGGTACCTTGGCATTTGGTGTAAAGAAGGGCACGCATCAATACACATTCTTGATGAAATTGCCATCTACCACTGATAGTAAGGTGGTTATCTCTCAGTATGATAAGCGTGGAAAATTGCTTGGCAGGCAAGTAGTTACTACCGATTTTTATCAGCTTACCGTTTTGCCTAAAGCTACACAGGTAAAGGTAGAGGGTAGGGCAGAAGTGTTTGAGGTAATATAAAAAAGATTTTTTTTATATTAATCTTATTAGTCCAATTAGTATGTTTAGGCTAATTGGACTGATAATTGCTAAAAATATTTGCTCATTTAAAAACTATTGTATACCTTTGCACACGATAAAAAACATGGGCAAGTCTTTTACGACCAGCTCCCTTTGAATCCCCCAGGGTGGGAACGCAGCAAGGGTATTAGGTTGTAG
>CAMQBR010000014.1 GCA_946999045.1 uncultured Prevotella sp. | reverse complement strand
AGAAATTTCATAGAGATATATTTTTTAAGTATGCCAACGGCATGCTATAAAAAAAATCTGCGTTATCAGCGTAATCTGCGAGAGCTTCACTGAGATATTATTTTTGAGAAATTTCATAGAGATATATTTTTTAAGTATGCCAACGGCATGCTATAAAAAAATCTGCGTTATCAGCGTAATCTGCGAGAGCTTCATTGAGATGTTTTTTTTGAGAAATTTCATAGAGATATATTTTTTAAGTATGCCAACGGCATACTATAAAAAAAAATCTGCGTTATCAGCGTAATCTGCGAGAGACAATAAGAGCGATAGTTAGAGAATAGAGAGAAAAAAAGCCAACATTAGGTACACCCCATATATTATGAATTATGTGATATATAAAAACTATGTCGCCCCTTCAGGGTTTTTGCTTCTCACATGATGACTTGTAAATTATGCCTTGCCGCTTCTGCGCATTTTTCTCCATCAATTCCTGCCGAAACAATTCCGCCTGCATATCCAGCACCCTCGCCACAGGGATACAAACCACGAACACGAATATGCTGCAATGTTTCTCTGTTGCGCAATATTCGAACAGGCGATGACGTACGTGTCTCCGTAGCTATCAACACCGCTTCGTTGGTAAGAAATCCATGACTCGTATTACCAAACTTTAGAAAAGCCTTCTGCAACCGCTCTACAATAAAAGACGGCATCCAAAAGTGCAGCGGACTGCTTATCAATCCTGGTGCATAACTTGATTTAGGTAAATCGTATGACAACCGCTTGTTTATAAAATCAGCCATACGTTGTGCTGGAGCTGTTTGTTGCATATTGCCCTGTTGCCAGCATGTACGCTCCAACTGCTGTTGAAAATACATCATTACCAAGTTATCATCCATGGGCTCTTCTACATTCTGCTTAACCAAATGATGTTGCCGAACATCATCAGGATGCAATTCTACCACCATTCCCGAGTTCGACCATTTTGTTCCACGATTGCTAGGACTCATTCCATTAACCACAATCTGTTGCTGACCTGTTGCTGCTGGTATCACAAATCCGCCAGGACACATACAAAACGAATACACGCCACGGTTTTCTACCTGCGTAACAAACGAGTACTCGGCAGCTGGCAAATACTTTCCCCTACCATATTTATTATGGTATTGTATCTGATCAATGAGTGCCGATGGATGTTCCAAGCGCACCCCAACAGCCAACCCCTTGGGTTCTACCTCTATATGCGCCTTAGTTAAATACTGATAGACATCGCGTGCACTATGGCCTGTTGCCAAAATAACTGGTCCACGGAACGTTAGTTGCTCATGCGTTACCAAGTTAACAGCCTCAATGCCCACCACTTCGTCTTGCGTAGAAGTAAGCATCAATGCCGTCATTTTAGTTTGAAAGTGCACCTCTCCCCCACTCTTCAATATAGTATTGCGCATATTCTCTATTACCTTAGGTAACTTATCTGTGCCGATGTGTGGATGTGCATCAGCTAAAATAGAAGTAGAGGCACCATGCTGACAAAATACATTTAATATTTTTTCAACCGATCCTCGTTTCTTTGAACGGGTGTACAATTTTCCGTCAGAATAAGCTCCTGCCCCACCTTCACCAAAACAATAATTGCTTTCATTATCTACCTTTTGTGTTTTGGTAATCATAGCAAGGTCTTTCTTACGTTCGCGCACATTTTTACCTCGCTCAATAACAATGGGGCGCACCCCTTCTTCAATGAGTTTCAGTGCAGCAAAGAGTCCACCTGGTCCAGCTCCCACTACTACCACACTTGGTTGTTGTGATACATTGGGGTAATCTATATGAGTGTATTCATCATCGGTTGGCTCCTCGTTGATGTACGCACGCAACTTTAAGTTAACATAAATTGTACGCTGACGTGCATCGATAGAGCGTTTCAATACTCGTACATGATAAACCGTACGTGCATCAAATTCTTTTTCTTTTGCCAAGAAAGCAATAATAGCTTGCTCAGAAGCCGCATCTTGTGGTAGGGTTCGTATCTGAAATTCTTTTATCATATTTCTTTTACCTTATTATATTATATAGGGATGTTTTGCAAAAGTACGTATTTTTTTTTGTACTTTGAGCTTTGTATATTGAACATTGAGCTTTATGATTATATTTATAGAATCACCCATAAATTATTTTTCTTGTTTTTTTTGTATAGTCTGTAACAAATCACTATATTTGTACTCAAACTATCAAAACGCTTAAATCAAGTAAATGATATATATCGATATACCAGACAAAAATAGGTTAACCGCATTTTATCTATCAGCCGAAGAGTATGTAGCTCAACATATCGACACACAAGAAGACTGCTTCTTTATGTGGCAAGTGCCACCAACCGTTATGATTGGTCGTAACCAGTTATTAGAGAGCGAAGTAAATATACCTTACTGCAAGGAGCATCATATTCAGATAATTCGTAGAAAGAGTGGAGGCGGTTGTATTTATGTAGACTCTGGTTGCATTCTTTTTTCGTGTATCACACACGATAACGAAGTAAATTTGGTATTCAGCCAATACATCAACCGCATTGTTAAGATGCTCAATAGCATGAACATTCCTGCAAAGCCAGGCGGACGAAATGACATTATGCTTGATGGGAAAAAAATTTCGGGCAATGCCTTTTATCATGTTCCAGGCAGAAGTATTGTACACGGAACTATGCTCTACGATACCCATTTGCAAAACATGGTGGCAAGTATCACACCCAGCGAAGAAAAATTAATTAGCAAAGGCGTACAGAGCGTTCACCAACACATAGCTTTGCTCAAAGACTATACATCCATTTCTATTGATGATTTTAAGGAATACGCCAAAAAGTATTTGTGTTCAAAAACTATTCGGCTTACCCAAGAAGATTTGAAAGGTGTAGAAGATATTGAGAAAGATTACCTCTCTCCAGAATTTATTTACAGTAACAATCCTCGATACTCTATCATCAATAAAAAGAGAATTGAGAATGTTGGTGAATTGGAAGTACGCATAGGGCTAAAGAACAACATCATCAAGCACATAAATATTATAGGAGATTACTTCTTGACAGGCGACCTTGACAATGCCATTCTCAAACCTTTGCAAAACGTGGAATGCACTGCAGAAGCTGTGAATGCAGCACTACCAAACAATGTTGAGCACGTTATAAGAAATTTAAGTAAAGCGCAATTGGTTAATTTGATAACAGTCTCAAATCTGCCCCTCCAAAGAGAAGGGGGATAATAAGCAAAAGCCCCTACGTAGTATTATGCCACCCTTTTAGGGCTTACGCTCTGCACACCGTTATCAAGAACTCTATTGTAAAAAATTAAAAGAAAAGATGAAGCCATTTTTTTTCAATATTAGGGCGGTTCTATCAATTAGCTTTGACAGATTGTATGACTATTTTTGAGGTAAAATTCTGACAAAACGTAAAAAAACTTACACAAAAACTTTACGGTGGTAATTGATAAAACCGCCCATTAAAGAGAATATACATAAACCTAAACTATAAAAGCATGGAGAATAAAAGAACTTGTCTGTACAATAGACACATAGCCTTAGGAGCTTTGATGCAACCCTTTGCAGGCTTTGATATGCCTATTCAATATACTTCTATTATAGAGGAGCACAACGCTGTTCGGCAGCATTGTGGTGTTTTCGATGTTTCGCATATGGGCGAAGTATTCATCACTGGCAAAGATGCTGAGCGTTTTGTTAACTACATTTACACGAATGATGTTACAGGCGCACCCATTAATCAGATATTTTATGGCATGATGTTGTACCCAGACGGAGGTACAGTTGATGACCTATTGATATATAAGATGGGCGAGAATAACTTTTTTCTGGTTATCAATGCAGCTAACATTGATAAGGATGTTGCGTGGATTCGCCAGAATGCTGAAGGGTTTGATATTGAAATTAATCACTGCTCTGATGAATATGCGCAGTTGGCAGTACAGGGTCCTGAGGCAGAAACCGTTATGGAAGAGGTGTTACACTTGCCTTGCAAAGAGCTGGCTTTCTATCAAACAAAGAGTCTCAATGTTGAAGGTAAGTACAACGTTATCGTTAGTAGAACAGGCTACACTGGTGAAGACGGCTTCGAGATATACGGCACACCTGCATTTATTGTAAAGGCATGGGATACCTTAATAAACAGCAAGCGTTGTAAACCTTGTGGACTGGGATGTCGTGATACCTTGCGCTTTGAGGCTGGATTGCCACTATACGGCATGGAGCTTACCAAGGATATCAGTCCTGTAATGGCTGCATTGAGTATCTTCTGCAAATTAGATAAGCCCAGTTTTATTGGTAAAGAAGCTATCGTAAAACAGAAAGCAGAGAAGCCCAAGCAAAAGATTATCGGCTTGGAATTAAAGGACAAGGCTATACCTCGCCATGGATATGCTGTGATGAAAGATGGCAAACAAGTAGGTGTGGTTACTACTGGTTACCATTCTATCAGCTTGGATAAGAGCTTGGCTTTCGCTTTGGTTGACTTAGAATATAGCAAACTGGGTACCGAACTTGAAATTCAAATTCGTAAAAAGACCCACCCTTGCATAGTTGTGAAGAAGAGATTCTTAAATAAGCACTAAAGAAGTTACTTCACTCCCCCTCCCCTCAAAAAAAAGGCGGGGGAAGAATTATGAAATTACTCACAACATAAATTTGTAAATAAAAATATATAATCACAGAGTCCTCATCAAAAAAAATAAGTACCCTCCTCCTCTTTTTGGGGGGAGAGGAACTGTTGGTGAGGCTTATAATAAAAAGCAATATGGCAAAAATAATTGACGGACTCTTTTATAGTGAGTCGCACGAGTATGTAAAAGTAGAAGGTAACATAGGTTACATTGGTATAACCGACTATGCACAGCAGGCATTAGGCAATATAGTATATGTAGATATGCCAGACGTAGATGATGAGATAGAAGCAGGCGACGACTTTGGTGCAGTAGAAAGCGTAAAGGCTGCCAGCGACTTGGAATGCCCAGTAAGCTGCAAGGTTATCGAAGTAAACGAGGTATTAGAAGATGAACCAGAAAAGATTAACCAAGACGCATTTGGTACATGGATTATCAAAGTAGAACTAACAGACCTATCAGAACTTGACAATCTCATGGATGCCAAATCGTACGAGGAGTTTTGCAATAAATAAAGGGCGGTTAAAAAAAAAATAGCTTTAACAGATTGTGAGACACTATTTTTGAGGTCAATTTGTTTATGAGTGAAGGAGTATAGCGAGCTATACTACTGAACGAACAAGCAAATTGACCTCAAAAATAGCTCACAAAATGACAAAACGTAAAAAAAAAACTGGCATAAAAACTTTGCGGTGGTAATTGATAAAACCGCCCTGGTAATTGATAGAACCGCCCTAAAGAGAATAACCAACAACAAACCTACACAATTTATGAACTACAAGTTTTTTCCACATACCGAGGAAGAAATCTCGGAGATGTTGGAGAAAATTGGTGTAAAATCACTTGATGATCTTTATAACGAGATACCCAAAGAGATACGCTTTAACGGAGATTACAACATACCAGAAGCAAAAAGCGAAATAGAATTACGCCAATTCTTCAACAAATTAAGTAGTAAAAACCAACAGCTTACATGCTTTGCTGGAGCTGGTGTGTACGATCATTACACACCCTCTGCTATTGCATCATTGGTAAGCCGTTCTGAGTTTTTAACCAGTTATACACCCTATCAAGCTGAAGTATCACAAGGCACTTTACATTATATTTTTGAGTTTCAAAGCATGATGGCCGAACTTACAGGCATGGCAGTATCTAATGCTTCTATGTACGATGGTTCTACTGCCACTGCCGAAGCCGTGTTAATGTCAAAAGCCCATAACAAAAAGGCTAACAAGGTGCTTATTTCAGAAACCGTTGACCCAAAGATACTATCGGTTATAAAGACTTACGCACATTTCCAAAATATTGATATAGAGTTGATACCTCAACAAGATGGCATTACCAATAAACAAGCATTAGAGCAAAAGCTATCAGAAGGAGGTATTGCTGGTGTGCTTGTTCAACATCCTAACTACTATGGTATCATAGAAGACTACACAGGAGTGGCAGCTCTATGCCACAAGCAAAAGGCATTGTTTATTATGAACAGCAATCCAGCCAACCTTGCTTTGCTAAAGACGCCAGGCGAATTAGATGCCGACATTGCTGTTGGCGACGGCCAACCCCTGGGCATTCCTATGGGTTGGGGTGGCCCATATGTTGGCTATATGTGTTGCACCGAGAAGCTCATGCGCAAGATGCCAGGACGTATTGTTGGCAAAACCATTGACAAAGACGGTAAACGTGTTTTTGTATTAACGTTGCAAGCACGTGAGCAGCATATTCGCAGACAAAAAGCTACCTCTAATATTTGCTCTAACCAATCGCTCATGGCACTATGGGTAACCATCTACCTGTCGCTCATGGGCAAGGAAGGCGTTAAAGAAGCAGCCCAGTTATCGTACGATGGTGCACACTATCTTTGCGAACAACTCGTAAAAACAGGGCATTTTACATTAGCTTACAATCAACCTTTCTTTAATGAATTTTGTGTAAAATACGATAACGACCTCAAAAAGTTACAGCAAATTTTTATTGCAAATGGTATCTTTGGAGGTATACAAGTAGCAGACGACACACTGATGTTAGCTGTTACCGAAAAGAGAACCAAAGCCGAAATTGATAAACTAATACAACTTGTGCCATGAACCAACAACTATATAGCAACTTAATATTTGAATTATCTCATGCAGGGCGCAGAGCCTATACGCTACCCAAGAACCCATTTGGGCATCATGAGATACCTTCTACACTGAGAAGAGAAACCGATGCAGAACTTCCAGAGTGCGACGAACTAACCGTGGTGCGCCATTACACCAATCATAGTGAAAACAATTTTGGAGTAGACAATGGCTTCTATCCATTGGGTTCGTGTACCATGAAGTACAATCCTACCATTGATGAAGAAATTGCAGCCATACCTGCCTTTACCAATTTACACCCATTACAGCCCAAAGAAACGGTAAAAGGAGCCGAGGAAGTATACGAAGGATTGCAACAATGCTTGTGCGAGCTAACAGGCTTAAAGCGTTTTACACTTAATCCGTGTGCTGGTGCACATGGCGAATTAACAGGTTTGATGATTATCCGCTCTTATCATCAATACCATAATGACAACAAACGAACCAAGGTTATTATACCTGACTCTGCACATGGAACCAACCCCGCATCGGCTGCCGTATGCGGATTAGAGGTAGTAGAAGTAAAAAGTACCGAAGAAGGCTTGGTAGATGTTGAACACCTCAAGACCTTATTAGGCGATGACATTGCAGGTATGATGATGACCAACCCTAACACTTTGGGGTTGTTTGAAAAACAAATACCCGAAATTACCCAACTGATACACAATTGTGGAGGATTGATGTATTACGATGGAGCTAACCTAAACCCATTACTTGGTAAGTGTCGCCCAGGCGATATGGGCTTTGATGTAATGCACATCAACTTGCACAAAACCTTCTCTACCCCACACGGAGGCGGAGGACCAGGCTCAGGGCCAGTAGGCGTTTGCAAAAAGTTGGTTGACTATCTGCCTACTAACAATTGCGAAGCAAATGCTCATGGTAAGATAACACTTTCTGTACATCCTTTCCACGGACATCTGCTTACCTACATCAAGGCTTACGCCTATATTCTTACCCTCGGCAAAGAGAATATCAAGCTGGTGGGTCCATACGCCACACTCAATGCCAATTACATCAAAGAAAGTTTGAAAGATGCCTACGAACTGCCTATTGCATCGATTTGCAAACACGAATTTGTATTTAACGGCTTGAAGGATAAGAGCACAGGCGTTACTACAATGGATGTGGCTAAACGCTTGCTGGACTACGGTTTCCACGCTCCAACTATCTACTTTCCATTGCTGTTCCATGAGGCTATGATGATAGAACCTACCGAGAACGAAAGCAAGGAAACCTTAGATAGTTTTATTGAGGTGATGCATAAAATTGCCAAAGAGGCACAAACCTCTCCCGACAACCTAAAGAGTGCACCTCACAAAACCCCTATAAGTCGTGTGAATGATGTAGAGGCAGCCAAACATCCTATACTAACTTATAAGCAATTAGTAAATGACAACAACTGATTTAATTATTATAGGAAGTGGGCCTGGAGGCTATCGTACAGCTGATTATGCCGCTAAGAAAGGTCTACAAGTTACTATTTTTGAAGCAAAAGAGTTGGGGGGCACCTGTTTAAACTGTGGGTGTATACCAACCAAGTGCTTGGCACACGATGCTTCTAAAGAGATAAAACCAGCGCTCGATGCAATTATGGCACGCAAGGCACAAGCCATAGAACAATTAAGAACAGGCATTGATACTTTACTTTCTCAACCCAACATCACCCTTGTTCGTGCCAAGGCTGTACTAAAAGATGAGCACACCGTAATAGCCAATGACAAAGAATACTCGGCAAAGAACATTATTATTGCTTCTGGAAGCAGTGCCAAGATGCCACCTATCGAAGGAATAATATACAAAGAAGGAGGCAAAAACAATATAATGACCTCTACCGAACTATTGTCTATTGACCATGTACCACAGCGTTTGTGCATCATTGGAGCTGGTGTTATCGGTATGGAGTTTGCATCTGCCTTTGCAAAACAGGGAAGTGAGGTAACGGTTGTAGAGTTCTTAAAAGAATGTCTGCCCACACTTGATGGTGATATTGCCAAACGCTTGCGAAAAGCGTTGAGCAAAAATGGTATTAAATTTTACTTGCAGGCAGCTGTTAAACGCATAGAAAATGGTAAAGTAATATTCGAGAAGAAAGGCAAAGAACCATGTGTAGTAGAGGCTGATACTATACTCATTGCAACAGGTAGAAAGCCTAATACAAATGGCTTAGGGCTCGACAATGTTCATATAGAATACACTTGCAAGGGCATTATGGTAGACGATAATATGGAAACATCTGTAAAAGGTATTTATGCCATTGGCGATGTAAACGGCAAACAAATGTTGGCACATGCAGCTACTTTCCAAGGATTCAGAGCTGTTAACCACATTTTAGGAAAAACCGACCATATACGTTTCGACATTATGCCTGCTGCCGTGTTTACCTATCCAGAAGCAGCTTCTGTAGGAAAGACAGAAGAGGCATGTAAGAAAGAAGGCATTGCATACAGTGTGAAAAAAGGATATTTCAGATCTAACGGTCGTGCACTTTCTATCGAGGCAACCGAAGGATTAGTAAAACTCATCATGGATGAAAACAACCATATCATAGGATGTCATGCCTATGGTGCACATACAGCCGACTTAGTTCAAGAAATTTCCGCTTTAATGAACATGAATATTACATTGGAGCAATTAAAGGATATTATCCACACACACCCTACCTTGGGTGAAATATTGCAGGACATCGCAATAGGATAAAAATTTTTATTTTTCCCTAAACAAGAGGTAGAATAGCTAAAGGATGGTTCTATAAATTAGCTTTGACAGATTGTGAGACTATTTTTGAGGTAAATTTGTTTGTGAGTGAAGGAGTATAGCGAGCTATACAACTGAACGAACAAGAAAAATGAACCAAAAAAGAGTCTCACAAGATAACAAAACGTAAAAAAGACTGACATAAAAAACTTTACGGTGGTAATTGATAGAACCGCCCTAAATACATAAAAACATATTTGGATATTCTACCTTTTTTACTATAAACAAAAACACTTGGCTCTCCTTTTATCTATAGGGCGGTTCTATATACTTAACTTCTTTAACCTTGTGCTCCTACTATAGCACAAAGCTATTTTATAATTATAATGCGTAGGTAATATCTATCAACGAATAAGAAGAAAAAAATAATAGAAAAATGTTTTGGTAATTAAAAATAATCTATTACCTTTGCACACGCAATTAAGAAATAAATTGCAAACGGGGTGTAGCGCAGCCCGGTAGCGCTCCTGTTTTGGGAACAGGCGGTCGCAGGTTCGAATCCTGTCGCCCCGACAAAAAGGCTTCTTGCTAAAAGCAAGAAGCCTTTTTTGTCTTTTCTCACAAGGATGCGTCAACTATTTAGATAGATATGCCAAACAGAGAAGCTAACAGCCCCATTTTTTTTGTTGTCATTATCGCATATCGTTGCCATTATCGTATATACATGCATAAAAATAAAGGGGAATACATAGAAATGTATCCCCCCTTTTTTTTATATATTATTTATATATTATTCATAAGATTCAGAGCTTAAAAGCTCAAAGTTATTAATTACTAAACACCAATCCTGTTGCTGAAGCATCTATCTTAATAGTTTTATCGTTAACCACATCGCCTGCCAACAATTTCTTGGACAAATCGTTTAATACATAACGCTGAATAGCACGTTTTACAGGACGAGCACCAAACTCTGGATTATAGCCTTTATCGCATAGATAATTGATAGCTTGTGGTGTCCATTCCAAATTAAATCCTTGCTGCTGCAACATTTTTTGAACCGCACCCATCTGCAATTCTACTACCTTACCAATCTCATTCTTGGTCAAAGGTAAGAACATTATTATTTCATCAATACGATTCAAGAACTCTGGACGAATGGTTTTCTTTAGCATGTTCAAAACATCCACCTTTGTTTGAGCCAGCATCTCATCACGGTTATTAGCATTCATCTCCTCCATTTTCTGTTGTATATACTGACTGCCAAGGTTAGACGTCATAATGATGATTGTATTCTTGAAATTCACCGTACGCCCCTTATTATCTGTCAATCTACCATCATCTAATACCTGTAACAATATATTGAACACATCGGGGTGAGCCTTCTCTATCTCATCAAACAACACAACACTATATGGTTTGCGCCTTACAGCCTCAGTTAACTGTCCGCCCTCATCGTAACCAACATATCCTGGAGGTGCACCTATCAAACGCGACACGCTAAACTTTTCTTGATACTCACTCATATCAATACGCGTCATCATGCTTTCATCATTAAACAGATAGTCAGCCAATGCCTTTGCTAACTCAGTTTTACCTACACCCGTTGTACCCAAGAAGATAAACGAAGCAATAGGACGCTTAGGATCTTGTAAACCCGCACGACTTCTACGAACGGCATCGCTCACAGCTATAATGGCTTCATCCTGTCCTATGACACGCTTATGCAATTCGCTTTCCAAATGCAGCAATTTATCTTTTTCGCTTTGTAGCATTCTGGTAACAGGTATACCCGTCCAACGACTTACCACCTCAGCAATATCATCGGCTGTAACCTCTTCTCTAACCATACCTTCGCCACCTTGCGCTTCTTTCAATTGAGCTTTAATCTGCTCAATATCAGCTTGCAGACTTTGCAGCTTTCCATAACGTATTTCTGCCACTCTGCCGTAGTTGCCTTCACGCTCAGCACGTTCAGCTTCAAACTTTAGGTTTTCTATTTCTTGCTTATCCTGCTGAATTTTGTTCACCAAGTTTTTCTCACTCTCCCATTTAGCTCTAAACGAATGTTCCTGCTCTTTCAGTTCGGCAATCTCCTTGTCTAACTGCTTAATCTTCACTTCATCGTTTTCTCGCTTAATAGCTTCGCGCTCAATCTCCAATTGTTTTAGCTTACGAGTAATCTCATCCAGCTCCTCAGGCAAAGAGTCGCGCTCCATGCGTAACTTAGCTGCCGCCTCATCCATCAGGTCGATAGCCTTATCAGGCAAGAATCTGTCGCTGATATAACGTTCAGACAATTGAACCGCAGCAATACAAGCATCATCCTGTATACGAACTTTATGGTGATTTTCGTAACGCTCTTTCAGTCCACGGAGAATAGAAATAGAACTCAACTCATCAGGTTCTTCTACCATAACGGTTTGGAATCGACGCTCCAAAGCTTTATCTTTTTCAAAATATTTTTGATACTCATTCAACGTAGTTGCACCAATGGCACGCAATTCACCACGAGCTAAAGCTGGTTTTAAGATATTGGCAGCGTCCATAGCTCCTTCGCCTCCGCCAGCTCCAACTAAAGTGTGTATTTCATCAATAAACAAGATAATTTCGCCATTGGCATGGGTTACCTCTTTTATAACGCCTTTCAAACGCTCTTCAAATTCGCCTTTGTATTTGGCTCCAGCTACCAGTGCGCCCATATCTAATGAGTAGAGTTGCTTGTTTTTCAAGTTTTCTGGCACATCGCCTCGTACAATTCTTTCAGCTAATCCCTCTACAATAGCGGTTTTACCTGTACCAGGTTCACCTATCAATATAGGGTTGTTCTTGGTACGCCGACTCAATATTTGTAGAACTCTGCGTATCTCCTCATCACGCCCAATCACGGGGTCTAACTTACCAGCACGTGCTTCGCTTATTAGGTTCTTGGCATACTTCTCCAAAGACTGATAATTTTCATCACCACTTTGCGATTGTATTTTAGAACCCTGCCTCAATTCCTTTATAGCTTTAGTTAGTTCTTGTTCTGTACAACCAGCATCTTTCAATATTCTGCTGGCAGGTGACGAAACCATGAACAAAGCCAAAAGGATAGATTCCAAACCAACAAACTGGTCGCCCAACTGCTCAGAATGCTCCATAGCCCTTTGCAAAACCTTATTGGTATCGGTGCTTAAATAGGGTTCGCCACCGCTTACCTTTGGCAAATGAGCAATCTCACTCTGCACGAGTGTTTCTATTTGCGCAGGATTAATACCCAATTTTTGGAAAATGAATGTAGTAACATCCTTTCCTTTTGTCAGCAATCCTTGCAACACATGCACAGGTTCAATGGTTTGTTGCCCAGCTTTTTGCGCTTGGCTCACAGCCTCTTGAACCGTTTCTTGTGCTTTGATTGTAAATTTATCGAATGTCATATTCGCATTTCCTTTCTTTTATTATTTGCTAAGATAAACTCAAATTGTATGCCTAACAAGTAAGCATGACAAAATGACAAGTACGAAAGACAAAATGACAAACCATCATCATTAACCACTCTCCAAAAGGAGGAGGAGTAATTAAAGACTGATTACATAACTTACCATTATATATATATTGTAAATGTTTTCCATGAAATGAACATGCCAATGCACATACACTATAAAGCTCTTCACAATTTACAAAATCAGCAAAAAAAAAATAAAAGCAAATTGCAAGAAACGAAACACAATTATAAAAAGAGAAAAAATATAAGAAAAATAAATTACCTTAATCCAATGTATAAAAAAGAAAAATATATCTGATAATTTGTAATTGTCAAAATATTAAATTAAATTTGTAACCAAATTGTAGATCTATGGATGCTTCCGAGAAAATTTTAACGCTTTTCACTACCCGTGTTAGGCAGATGATTCTCCAGTACAACGAGATAAAACAGGAGAACGACAGCTTGTACGCTATGGTGGACGAACGCGATACAAAGATAAAAGAATTGGAGGAGCAGCTGAAAAATGCTCAGCAAGATTACAATTGTCTCAAAATGGCAAGAATGATTCAGGTATCAAATACCGATATGGATTTCGCCAAAAAAAAGTTGGCAAAGCTCATAAGAGACGTAAATAAGTGTATCACGCTACTGAGTGAATAATAATCGGAGCGATGGCAGGAGAAAACGACGATAAAGATAAACTATGGATAAAGCTTCACCTTTACGACACAGATATGAGTGTGTCTATCAATCGCAACAGCGGTGAGGAGGAGTTTTACAGAAAAGCGGCAAAACTTATTACAGATTTAGTGAACATTTATGCTTCTCGCTTCAAAACCAAACGGAGCGAAAAGGATATTCTTTATATGGCTTTATTGGATATTGCACTAAGATACGAGAAAGAATTGGGGCGAAACGACGTGGAGCCGTATCAAAAAATAATAAATCAACTAACATCTGAAATAGAAGATTCGTTAAAAAAATAGTTGGTTCTTTTTCTACTATTATATAAGGTGTAAATTGTACGAGGTTCTAATTTTAGGATATAAAAGTTAGATAGTTTTGTGTACCCTTATTATGCTGCTTACCCAAGTGGCAAACTTCCCGATATATTTTATTTCTCAGTATATGTTTTATGCTGAAAAAAGACTTAATCTGTGAAATCCTGCAAGGGCGACACAATAAAGAAGATAGAGTCCTCGCTCCTCTTTAAGAGAGCTAACCTCTCTACAATGAGCCATGAGGGGGGCACAACCTAATTAGAATGGTGCAATATGGGGAATATGTTTAACTATTCACCCCCTTACAGGGGCATTAGTTTTACAACCAGAGCATAGCACAATAACATAGGGGCAAGCCCCCTACGCTATATAATATGCCGCCCTTTCAGGGCTCACACTCAGCACTATTTTGTTATATATTCTCTCTATCATAAACAAAAAAAATCAAGTCTTTTCTTTGACATTATTATTTTAATTAAGTATTTATTTTTATACGTATATATATATGACGAGTATAGTTATTGCATTTATTGTAGCCATCGTAGTTTTACTCATTGGTGGCTATGCTATTTATCAAATTTTTATCAAGAAGAAATACAACGAGATGATAGCTTCGGCAACAAAAGAAGCTGAGGTTATCAAAGAGAAAAAGTTGTTGGAAGTAAAAGAAAAATTCCTGAATAAGAAGTCAGAGCTGGAGAAAGAGGTTCAACAGCGCAATCAAAAAATTCATCAGGTAGAAAACAAACTCAAGCAAAAGGAATTGGGGTTGAGTCAGCGTCAGGAGGAGTTAATGCGCCGCAGAGAGGAGGTTGACCATCAACAGCAGCGCATTGACAACGACAAGAAACTTTTGCAAATTAAGCAAATGGAGTTAGACAAGATGCAACTCAAAGAGCGCAACAAACTTGAAGAGTTATCAGGACTAACTGCCGAGGAAGCTAAGAAACGTTTAGTTGAAAGTTTAAAGGATGAGGCAAAGACAGAAGCTGCCAGCTACATTAATGAGATAATGGATGAGGCAAAGCTCAATGCCAATCATCAAGCAAAGAAAATCGTTATACAGACCATACAACGTGTTGCTACGGAAACCGCTATAGAAAACTCAGTCAGCGTGTTTCACATTGAGAACGATGAGGTAAAAGGTCGCATCATCGGTCGTGAAGGTAGAAACATTCGTGCGTTAGAAGCTGCTACAGGTGTTGAAATTGTAGTGGACGATACGCCTGAAGCAATTGTTATATCAGCTTTCGACCCAGTTCGTCGTGAAGTTTGTCGTTTAGCTTTACACCAGTTAGTTGCAGATGGGCGTATCCACCCAGCTCGTATAGAAGAGGTGGTAGCTAAGGTAAAGAAACAATTGGATAACGAAATTATAGAGACAGGTAAGCGTACGGTTATAGATTTGGGTATACATGGCTTGCATCCAGAGTTGGTTCGTATCATTGGTAAGATGAAATACCGTTCAAGTTACGGACAAAACTTGTTGCAACATGCTCGTGAAACTGCTAATCTTTGTGCTATCATGGCTGCCGAGTTAGGACTGAATCCAAAAAAAGCAAAGCGTGCAGGTTTGTTACACGATATAGGTAAAGTGCCTGATGAGGAGAGCGAATTGCCTCATGCATTGTATGGGGCTAAGCTGGCTGAAAAGTATAAAGAGAAACCAGATATAGTTAATGCCATTGCCGCACACCACGATGAAGTAGAAATGAAAACACTATTAGCACCTATAGTACAAGTTTGCGATGCTATTTCGGGTGCTCGCCCTGGTGCTCGTCGTGAGATAGTAGAGGCATACATCAAGCGCTTAAACGATTTAGAGGCTATTGCTATGAGCTATCCTGGTGTAACCAAGACGTATGCAATTCAGGCTGGTCGTGAATTGCGTGTGATTGTTGGCTCAGATAAAATGGACGATGCCGAATCTATGAAGCTTTCAGATGAAATTGCTACCAAAATACAGAATGAAATGACATATCCTGGTCAGGTTAAGATTACCGTGATACGTGAGACAAGAAGTGTAGCATATGCAAAGTAAAAAAATAGTCTAATTAGGATAATTGACCTGATTAGACTATAATAAGGGTGGGAAAAAGTGGCACATTATTTGTATAGTGATTAAACAAAATTACATAAAACAATCATTATACAATGCAAAAAGGAAATATAGGGGTTACCACAGAGAACATTTTCCCCGTTATTAAAAAATTTCTCTATTCTGATCATGAAATATTTCTTCGCGAAATAGTTAGCAATGCCGTTGATGCTACACAAAAATTGAAAACGCTTGCCAAACAAGGCGATTTCAAAGGCGAAGAAGGCGACTTAACCGTTCGCATATCTCTTGATAAGGATAAAGGCACACTAACCATTAGCGACTGCGGTATTGGTATGAATGCCGAGGAGATAGATAAATACATCAACCAAATAGCTTTTTCTGGAGTTAACGACTTCATGGAGAAGTATAAGGATAATGCCAACGCTATTATCGGACACTTTGGTTTAGGTTTCTACTCAGCTTTCATGGTAAGCAAGAAGGTAGAAATTATCACAAAGAGTTATCGTGAAGGTGAGAAAGCTGTGAAATGGAGTTGCGATGGCAGCCCCTCGTTTACCATAGAAGAAGTAGAGAAAACTAACCGTGGTAGCGACATCATATTGTACATTGACAACGACTGCAAAGAATTTTTGGAGCAGTCGCGCATCCAAACCTTATTAAATAAGTATTGTAAGTTTTTACCCATTCCTATTGCATTTGGTAAAAAAACCGAATGGAAAGACGGTAAGCAGGTAGAAACCTCCGAGGATAACATTATTAACGATACAGAACCTTTATGGACAAAGACACCTTCTACATTGAAAGACGAGGATTATAAAACGTTCTACCGCACGCTCTATCCTATGCAGGATGAACCTTTGTTTTGGATTCATCTAAATGTAGACTATCCATTTAACTTAACTGGTATTCTTTATTTCCCTAAAGTAAAGTCGAACATTGAGTTACAACCTAACAAAATACAGTTATATTGTAATCAAGTATTTGTAACAGATCAGGTAGAAGGCATTGTTCCACAGTTTCTTACTCTGCTACATGGCGTGATAGATTCACCAGACATCCCTTTGAATGTAAGTCGTAGTTATCTACAAAGTGATGCCAATGTAAAGAAAATTTCTACCTACATCACAAAGAAAGTAGCCGACCGCTTATATGCTATCTTCAAAGAAAATCGTAAAGACTACGAACAGAAGTGGGATGATTTGAAGATATTTATCAATTACGGAATGTTGTCGCAAGAAGACTTCTACGATCGTGCTAAGGATTTTGCCTTATTTAAGGATGTAGACGGCAAATACTTTACTTACGAAGAATATCGCACTTTGATAAAGGATAACCAAACTGATAAAGACGGACAGCTTATCTATCTTTATACTACAGACAAGGATGAGCAGTACTCATATATAGAAGCTGCTAAGAACAAGGGATATAATATATTGTTGTTCGATGGCCAACTGGATGTGGCAATGGTTTCAATGTTTGAGCAGAAGTTTAATAAGTGTCGCTTTAGTAGAGTAGACGGCGATATTGTCGACCGCATCATTGTAAAGGAAGAGGCAAAGAAATCTAACTTAAGCAAAGACGATAGCGACAATTTGTCAGAAGTTTTTAAGTCGCAGTTGCCTAAACTCAACAAGGCAGAGTTCACCGTAGAGGTTCAGGCTTTAGGCGAAACAGCCATGCCATTAGTTATTACGCAGAGCGAATATATGCGTCGCATGAAGGATATGAGCAAGTATCAAGCGGGTATGGGCTTCTATGGAAGTATGCCAGATATGTACACTTTGGTTCTTAACAGTGACCATAAACTGGTTAAGAGTGTTCTTGAAGAAAGCTGCAAAGCTACCGAAGAGGCATTAAAACCTATTGTTAGTGAACAGAAAGGATTAGAAGCTCGCTTGGCAGCATTGCATCAAAGTCAGAGTAAGAAAAAGCCTGAAGAGGTTACAAAGAAAGAGAAAGATGACTTGCAGAATACGCAAAAGGCTATTGATGAGCAGCGCAACAAGCGTAATGAGATTCTTGCTAATGCTGCAAAGGAAAATAAAATTGTACACGAGCTTATAGACTTGGCATTGTTGCAAAATGGAATGTTAAAAGGTGCTGCACTTGATACGTTCTTAAAACGAAGCATTGATTTGATTAAATAGAAATATTTTTTGTAGTTAAAATACATACATAACTATTTGTATATAAATAATTAGCGCCACCTTTACAGGGTGGCGTTTTTTTATTCTAAAATAAAAAAGTTTCCAAAATATTTGGCAGTTACATAAAAACATCATACCTTTGCAATCGCAATCAAGAAAGATTTGCAACAATGGCTCTCTAGCTCAACTGAATAGAGCATCTGACTACGGATCAGAAGGTTGTGGGTTTGAATCCCGCGAGAGTCACTTTTTTTTATTCTCTCTATTTCTCCCATTCTCTTACTTTCCCATATATATTATATTTTATCTTTTTTTTCTTGTATACGATAGAAACAAAAGGAAACAAAATGCACACCTAATAGTAGCAAAGAATACACAAGTGTGTCTATATAGCGTCAGTAAAGAGCCATTTCCTTCATCTTTATACCCCATAATTAGCAATCCTTCTTCAGTCTTTGCATTACACAAACCATACTTCCCTACAGCAACCGCTTTTTTGTTTGCAGAAAAAAAAACAACCTCAGACATTTCTATCTGAGGCTAATATGGCATTTTATAAATATTTGTTATTTACCTCTTCGCATCATCCTTTGGTTTAGATTCTTTCTTAGCAAGCATAATAAGTTGATAAGCAAAGTCCGTAATCCATTTTTGCGAGAAGCCTAATCGTTTATTGTATTGGCGTATGGTGATAACAGATTTCATTACACTGGCATCAGTGAAATCATTCTTGCAGAAAATATTTTGCACCGTCTTTTCTGTTGCAGTATATAAAGTACGCTTAAAGATAGAAGGAATGCGCAACTTAAACTTCATTAAGTTGCCAACCAACATCATTAGTTCTTGTGTTAAGCCTTGGAATTGTAACAAAAACGGTTGCACATTTTCCATACGACGACAATTTTTACGAATACTTTGTTCTATCTCTTTGCAAAAATTATCATCCGTTTGATATATATCTTTTAACATTGTTTTACAACACTTCATTTCACCCACCCCCAATTTGTTGTTAACTGTTGGAACGTGTAGGGTAGTCTTGAAAGTACGCAAATCAGGCAACATACGCAAGTTATTAATGCCCAATTGTGAAGCAATGGAAGCTTGAAAGTAAACCCTAATTAATGTCATATAATCTTCCATGCCACCCGTTTTCTTTTCTTTATCTTTTTTACCAAAGATATTAGCTAATAATTTAATCATATATTTAATAGTATTTTTTTTATTCGAGTAACAGAATACACCAAATATCCCTACAAAGATACGATAAAACAATAGAAATACAAAATAAAAAGAATAAATTAGCGTGCTCACTTCTCCTATTCAATTATTATTTATATCTTTGCAAACAATTAGTGCTTATAATAATATGCTATATTTAATAGTTTGATAATTAGTAATTAACACTTGCGCTATGAAAGGAATCGTTTTAGCTGGAGGCTCAGGTACTCGTCTCTACCCCATCACGAAAGGAATAAGCAAACAGCTTATCCCTATCTTTGATAAACCCATGATTTATTACCCTGTGTCTACACTTATGTTGGCAGGCATCAGGGATATTCTTATCATCTCTACACCATACGACTTGACAAGCTTTAAGCGATTGCTGGGAGATGGACATGACATAGGTGTAAACTTTAGTTATGCAGAACAACCATCACCAGATGGACTGGCACAAGCTTTTATCATTGGCGAAAAATTTATTGGTAACGACAGCGTATGTTTGGTATTGGGTGATAACATCTTTTACGGTTCGGGCTTTACAGGATTGTTACATCAAAGCATAGAAGATGTAGAAAGAAACAACAGGGCAACCGTGTTTGGCTATTACGTAAACGACCCAAGAAGATACGGTGTGGTAGAATTTGATAAATCGGGCAAATGCCTTAGCATAGAGGAAAAGCCACGATTTCCAAAGAGTAACTTTGCAGTAGTAGGACTTTATTTTTATCCTAATTCTGTTGTTGATATTGCCAAACACATTAAGCCAAGCGCACGTGGCGAATTAGAAATTACAACAGTTAATCAAACTTATTTAGAGCAACAGCAGTTACAAGTGCAAACATTGCAACGAGGATTTGCTTGGTTAGATACTGGTACGCATGATAGTTTGTCAGAAGCAAGTTCGTTTATCGAAGTAATAGAAAAACGACAAGGACTAAAGGTAGCTTGTTTAGAAGAGATAGCTTACAAACAAGGCTGGATAGATGCTAACCAACTTATAGAAATAGCACAGCCAATGAAGAAGAATACTTACGGGCAATACCTTATTGAATTAGCCCAACAAGCACAATAATAGTTAATTATAAAAAAGATATCAATCAATCACATTCACACATCAATGGAAGATAACAATATTCAAGAATTGATGAATAACGAAGAAAGACAAGAAACCCCTTTCTTCTATTTTCAAACCATTTACACCACGTTAGTGCTTAATTGGAAATGGTTTATCTTGTCATTAATTATTTGTCTCGGCATTGTGGCCATTTATCTTAGATATACCACACCTATCTATCAAGCATCAGCCAAAATGCTTATTAAAGACGATGATACTGGTAGAGCTCGCAGAGGAAGCTACAGCTCTCTTAACACTTCAACATTAGGCTTGATGAATAATTCGGCTGGTATTAATAACGAAATGGAGATTGTATCTTCATTAACTTTAGCCGAACAAGCCGTAAAAGACTTAAAGTTATACGTTATTTATAATACCGAAGGTAAGGTAAAAGATCAGTTAATATACAAAACTCAGCCTATTAGTGTAGATTTAGACCCTGCACATCTTGACAAACTTGTTTCACCTATCAATTTAGACATCAAACGTGAGGCCAATGCTTATCACATTACGGGCGACTATTATGCTAACGGCACTTCTTATCAAATAAATAAGAAAATAAGCACGCTTCCTACAACAATTGCTACCAAATCGGGTATTTTATCTTTCATAACAAATAATACACCTGCGATGAAAGACGGACAAACCTTAAAAGTTATGATTGTTTCTCCTAAAGCTATGGGTGCTAAATTCAGAAGTTCTTTTACAGTTGCACAAAAATCTATGAGTACAAGTATAGCCGTGTTAACACTTCAAGACGAAAATCCTGAACGTGCACAAGATTATCTTCGCCAGCTTGTTATTTGCTACAACCGACAGGCTAACATGGATAAGAACGAGATAGCCCATAATACAGAGGCTTTCATCAACAACCGTTTGGAGAAAATTAGTGCAGAATTAGGCTCTACCGAAGGTGCATTAGAGAGCTACAAAAAACGCAATGGGGTAGTTAACCAAGAGGACAACGCAGCCCAAGCTATGTCAAATGCCAATGAATATGACCAGAAATTAGCCGAAGCTAACACGCAAGTGGCTTTAATTAATAATGTGCAAGAAAGCATGGCAAAAAGTGGAAAGTATGAAACATTGCCAGCTAACGTAGGTATATCAGACCCAACCGTGAATAATTTGATTAACAAATACAACGAAATAGCCTTGCTACGTAACCGATTATTGCGTAGCGCATCAGAGTCTTCTCCTACGGTTACCCCTTTAACATCACAGTTAGACGACTTGAATAACAGCATTCACCAAGCTATGAAACAAGCCAAAAAGGGGTTACAAATTCAACGTAACAGTGTTGCTTCACAATACGGAAAATATCAAGGGCAAGTTTCTCAAAGCCCTGAACAAGAGCGAATGCTTACACAAATAGGTCGGCAGCAAGATGTTAAATCGGGCTTGTACTTAATGTTGTTACAAAAACGCGAGGAAAACTCTATCTCTTTGGCATCCACTGCCGATAAAGGAACATTAATAGATGCCCCTGCATTTGACGGACAAGTAAGCCCTAATAGAACTTCCATTATACTCATAGCCCTTATAATAGCTTTAGCCTTTCCATCATTAATTCTCTTTATTATTCAATTCTTTAGATATAAGATTGAAGGGCATGACGATGTAGCTCGTCTTACAAAATTGCCTATCATTGCCGATGTAGCTATTGCAAACGATTCTGCAAAGACAAAGGCTGATATTGTAGTACACGAGAATCAAAACAATCAAATGGCTGAAATCTTCCGAAGTATGCGTACCAATTTGCAGTTTATGCTGAAACCAGAAGAAAAAGTTATTATGTTTACTTCCTCTATTTCTGGAGAGGGTAAAACCTTTAACGCAGCCAACCTCGCTGTAAGTTTTTCTTTGTTAGGAAAGAAGATTGTTCTGGTTGGTTTAGATATTCGTAAACCTCGTTTGGCAGAGCTCTTTGAGATTAACGATCATCACCACGGTATTACGATGTTGTTAACAAAAGAAGATCCTACATGGGAACAGATACAATCACAAATGGTTCCTTCAGGTATCAACAATCATCTTGATTTACTAATGGTGGGACCTATTCCTCCTAACCCAACAGAGCTATTGGCTCGTCCTACTTTGGATACAATCATCAATCAGTTAAAAGAACATTACGACTACATCTTGCTCGATACGGCACCTGTAGGATTGGTTACTGATACTTTACAAATTAGTAGAGTAGCCAACTGTACTGTATATACATGTCGTGCCGACTATACACCAAAAGATAGCTTACAAATGGTTAACGAGCTGGCCGAAGAGAAAAAGTTACCCCAAGTAGCAATTCTTATCAACGGCATTGATATGTCTAAGAAAAAGTATGGCTACTATTACGGCTATGGCAAATACGGAAGATATGGGCGTTATGGTCATTATGGTAAGTATGGCATATACAAAAAATACGGTGCATACGGTAGCTATGGCTCGTATGGGTCTTACGAAAATTATGTTAAGAGCCACTATGGAGATGAAAATGATACTTCTATCAAACGATAATTTAAAAAGTTGGTTCTATATAAATTCTATTATAGAACCTTCTTTTTTATATATAGAAAGGATAAACAGATATGACCATAGCAGTAGATTTTGATGGAACAATAGCAGAAAACAAATATCCAAAGATAGGCAAAGAGATACCTTTTGCAATTGATACGCTTAAGATGCTTATCAAAGAGCAACACCTACTTATCTTGTGGAGCGTACGCGAAGGCAAACTCTTGCAAGATGCTGTTAACTGGTGCAAGGAGCGTGGAGTAGAGTTTTATGCCGTTAATAAAGATTATCCTGAGGAGAATGCTTCTCAAAGCAGTAAACATTATTCCCGAAAGCTTAAGGCTGATATGTTTATTGACGACCGTATGGTAGGTGGTATGCTTGATTGGGGGCAGATTTATCATATTATCCACGATCATAAAACAATCCACGATATTATACGAGAGGCTATTCAGCAACAAACATTATCACAAAATGCTCCTCACCGCAAGAAACATTGGTGGAGTTGGTAAATAACAACTCTCTCTCAACTCTCTATATTATACCTATCCCCCCCACCACAACGGAGAGGGGCTATACAAAGTTAGTTAATTTATAGAGGGGTTACATTGAGCAAACTCTCTCTCTTACAACCTAAAAGTACAAAAAGCAAATAGCCCAAGACAATCACCTTGAGCTATTTGCTTTTTGTACTTTTTTTTAGCCAATGTAATAATTTTCACATTATTCATCACAAATTAATTAAAGAAGTTCCAGCTTAATCCAAACCGTAACATCTTTTCATTAATAGGATAATGAGGAACAAGGAAGCTGTTACGAGTACCCTTACCCTCATTGATATGCGTATACATAATGAAAAAACGAGTTTGACGTAACAAGAAGTTTGCATACACATTAACAATAGGATAGTTACCCAGCTCTATAGGTTGTTTGTTTTCTTGTACCACAAACTGTCCCAAAGCCGGACTATAATCAGATGCCTCATACTTTGTAAAATACCTTACATCTGCACCCATATCGCAGTGAAGAACTTTTGCTATCTTAAATCTAAGAAATAAATTGCTATACACATTAAACTTAGGCAAGGGCAAAGCACGCTGTATAGCTGAGTTCTGAAATGTTGCAACAGTCGCCCAATGTAAAGCCCCCCATGCCACATTCTGAGCCAATGACAAGGTAAGTACATTAATAGGAGTTTTACTTCTTCGTACTGCTACTTGCGTACCTATTCGCTTGTAGTTATTTGTTATATCGTATGTTTGAGCAAAATAAGTGTAATTAGTTAGCTCGTCTACAGCTATACGCAAGGCGGTATTGGTTCTAGCATAACTCAATAAGCCCTCCATGCGAGTATGCGTTGTAGCCCCCAGCTCATCATCGTCCCACCAAGCATGTTTGCTATGATAATGACGATAATAGAATGTAGGATTATATCGGCGAAAGAAACCTTGTACAGCCAGTTGTAAGGTATCACCCAACCATTTAAAGTTAAGATCGGCATGTGCATTGATGTCTATCTTCCCCATATCTTTCCCCACAACACCTAATTCGCCTGTAACCGTATAGTGTAAGGTTTTACCTTGCGTCTTGCTCAATTGTCCGCCTACCAGCACCGAATTCTCATTAAAAACATTGTTACCACTTACACTATCGGGTAAGGTAAAATGCCTGAACTCATGCGTAGCATAAGCCTTCAATCCTGCTTTTGCCCATTTGTTAAACCCTTCGAGTAAAGATATAGCAAAGGAGTTACGAAGACGAAAATACTTAGTTGCATCATAAATAGAGTCGCCTGCATACGTTCTACTTATCGGATAGGTATGTGCATAATACTGTTTAGGTATCTTATAAGCCTGATAAATACGCTCGTAGCTATCAAACTTTAGTGTATGTATAAAACTCGTTACTGGTACATACTCCGTTTTCATCCATTCTGTTTCTGTTTTTTCCTTCTTTGCTTTAGCTAATATACTATCTGCCACCTGCTTACCCTTCACTGCAATACGAGGGCTACCCGTGGTATACTCTGCCTTAGGTTCTACACCCGCTATCACCGCATTATCGGGCCTTCCAGCTGCTACCTCATTGTTTTTCTCTCCTTTTTTATTCTTCTTTTTATTACCATTCTCCCCGTTTTTTTTATGCTCATCTTGTTGCTGTTTTGACTGCATTGCAAATTTCTTTGCCTTCATCTCTTCGGGTGTCATATGCACCTTTCTATGAAACCCAAAGCTATAACGATGCGTTAAAAAGATGTGTTGATGATTGTTTCTATTCCAGTTCTCTTCCAATACTGTAGGAATTTCGTTCGACTGATAATTATCATCAAAGCTCTCTGGATTGGTAATAAATTTATCATCTGTGATACCTCCATTCTCTGCTATCTTCTGATGATTGGTTGTAAAGCGCAAGTGTGCTTGATAACGTTCGCCCAAATACGAACCATACAGCGTAAAGTTTACATGAGATGATGCCTGATTGGCATAAAAACCCCTACCGTATAGATAGTCGGCTATAAACCCTACCCCTATACGTTTGCCTGCATTTACGGCAAACTTAGCCAATAAATGATCTTCGCCATTAGACTTGTTACCTGCCGTATTATATGTTAAGTTTGTAATAGGCGACAGCGTGTTGGTAAAACGAAACTGCTCAATGGGTACTATAAAATAATCGTATGGCTGAGTAAAGATAAACTGCTCATCATTGCGGTAGCGATTTAAGAATAGTCTGCTAATGCGTGGTGCGCCTAAATTGCCCAGATAGTTGTATTCACCTCGCATACCCGATGTAAAAATACTATTGTTGTACATATACGATAGTGTATCGGGTATGGCAGGAGTAATGTCGCCAAACCTCTCATCAATAGTCCACACTTTTATGCCTTTGGGTATTTCTTTGTTATCGCTGGTAGAATCTTTTTGCTGGTTTATATTGGCAGAAGATTCTCTGCCAGAATCCATCACTTTACCGCTTCTCAACTGTGCCGAACCATTGAGAGCTATCCATATAAATATAATTGAAAGTAAATATCGTATCATTAATGTAAAAAGCGAAGACTGCATTCTGCCATCTTAAAAAACATAGCAGTGATAATAACTAAGATGCCAAGTGTTTCTGTTTGTGAAATAAAGTATAATATCACGCCCACAACAGCTCCTATCATAAAAATAATATTCAGGATGTTACGCAACTTAAAAAATCTATCGGGTTGTTTGTTTCCTATGTGGTTTTTTCTTCGCAAATAATTTTCTAACATTTTTATTTGTTTATATATCAATACTTTTGCAAAAGTATATAAATTATGTGTAAGGGCATATATTTTGAAAAAAATTAACTTTCTCGCTCGTAGTAAATATTTCTTACCCACAGATGATGTATGCGTGTGCGCTGCAAGCCCTGAAGGGGCGACATAGTATAGCGTAGGGGCTTTGCTTGTTCGTTCAGGAGTATAGCTCGCTATACTTCTTCACTCACAAACAAATTGACCTCAAAAAAAAATAGTCGCACAATCTGTCAAAGCTAACTGATAGAACCACCCATAAAAGAAATAATCTCATTGAGTTTTCCCCTCAAACCCATGCAAATAGCCCTGCAATCTCATGCAGATTGTAGTACAAAGGCATGGAGATTGTGTAAACGTGCGTTACACCCCTAAGTTTATAGGCTGGGTCTATAAATTACCACCGTATATTGTGAGTAAATTTATAGAGCCAGCCTATAAAAGTTGTTTGTATTGCTAAGGCAAAGCCGTTTTCTATAAAGGGCGGTTCTATAAATAAGCTCCCAACAGATAAGAAAAACTTTTTTATAGAACCTGCCTTATAAAATATGAAAAGAAAACGCATTTGCATACCGCAAGAAGTCTAAATACGCTCCTCCATTTTAGAAATGGGCAAGGGGGGGGGTGAAGCTTCAGGGGTTAGAGGTTTACTTTCTCAAACACATCTTTCAATATGCTCACTCCTCTCTCTACCTGTTCTATGGTATGCGTAGCCATTAAGGCAAAACGTACCAACGTATCTTGTGGTGCACAAGCAGGAGGTATAACAGGGTTGATAAACACGCCATGCTCAAAGGCTAACTTAGTTACCATAAACGTTTTATCAATATCACGCACATATAATGGGATGATAGGACTCTGCGTGTCTCCAATTTCAAATCCCTCCTCCTTAAAACGCTTGAGCGCATAATTTGTAATTTTCCAAAGATGCTCAATGCGCTCTGGCTCGTTCTGAATAATATGCAATGCTTCCCGAGCAGCAGCCGTAGCTGCTGGCGTATCAGAAGCACTAAAGATATAAGTTCTGCAACTATGACGAAGATAATTGATAGTATCCTTATCACCTGCTATAAATCCACCCACAGAGGCCAAGCTCTTTGAGAAAGTTCCCATGATAAGGTCAACATTATCCGTTACACCAAAGTAGTTGCACACGCCCCTGCCTTGCTTGCCAAACACGCCAAGGCCATGCGCCTCATCCACCATCACCGAACAATTATACTTTTTTTTCAGTTCGATGATAACAGGTAAATTAGCCAAATCGCCTTCCATAGAGAACACTCCATCTACTACAATTAATTTCACGGCATCGTGTGGAAGCTTTTGTAAAATACGTTCAAGGTCGGCCATATCATTATGCTTGTATCGTAGTTGAGTGGCAAACGATAATCTCCGTCCATCTACAATACTGGCATGGTCGCGATCGTCGCAAATAATATAGTCGTTACGCCCCACTACAACAGCCAATACTCCTTGATTAACAGAGAATCCTGTAGAGAAGCATAGTGCATCATCCTTGCCTTCAAAGGTTGCCAACTCTTTCTCCAATTGCACGTGCAAATCCAGTGTTCCATTGAGAAAGCGACTGCCAGCACACCCCGAGCCATACTTGTCTAATGCCGCCTTGGCAGCAGCTATTACGCGCTCATCGCCTGTTAGTCCTGTATAGGCATTCGAGCCGAACATCAACACTTGGTGTCCGCCCATTTCTACTTCTGTGCCTTGCTTGCTCGTTATCTCTCTAAAATAAGGATAAACTCCTGCAGCCATGTACTTTTGTGGTTCTTGGTAATGTTTGTATCTTTCTTGTAATTGTCCCATAAACTTATATACTTTGAGCTTTGATTTTTTATGTATGGTGGTAATTTATAGAACCAGCCTAAACATATAACAGACTGCAAAGATATAAATTATTCCACAATATTGTTCTATTTGCAACCAAAAATATTTATTTTTGCGTTTTTCGTTTCTCTCTATTGGGTTATTAAATGAAAAGCACTACATTTGCAAAACACATAATATACCATAAAAGAGATGAAAAAGAAGATACGCTTCATCATGAATCCCATATCGGGAACACGCAGCAAGAGCGACATTCCAATACTCATTAACAATGTACTCAGCAAGCAGCTATTTGATTACGAAATAGTTACAACACAATATGCAGGTCATGCTTCTGAGTTAGCTATGCAAGCCAAAGCTGATGGCATTGACATTGTTGTGGCTATCGGGGGCGATGGAACTGTGAACGAGGTGGCGTGTGCCATTGTGCATTCTAATACCGCATTGGGTATTATACCTTGTGGGTCGGGCAACGGACTGGCACGGCATTTACTCTTGCCAATGAACATTAAAAAAGCCATTGAGGTTATTAACAAATGTGTTATTCACCAACTTGATTATGGTGTCATCAATGGTTATCCGTTCTTTTGTACTTGTGGCATGGGCTTCGATGCTTTTATCAGTCATAAATTTGCCGAGAGTGGTAAGCGTGGCCCTATTACTTATGCTCAACGTATTTTAGAGGAAGGATTATCGTATAAGCCTGAAACATACGAGATTACAGACGAAAATGGGGTTAACAAATACAAGGCATTCTTGGTTTCATGCGCCAATGCATCGCAGTATGGCAACAATGCGTTTATTGCTCCGCAAGCTTCTATGAGCGATGGTATGATGGATGTAATTATCATGGAGCCATTTAATTTGCTTGAGGCACCGCAAATTAGCATTGATATGTTTAACAAAACGTTAGACAAGAGTTCTAAGATTAAGACTTTCAGAACAAAAAAGTTGCATATTAAGCGAAGTAAGCCAGGATATATTCATTATGATGGCGACCCCGTGATGACGGGTACAGAGATTGATGTTGAACTGAAGGAGAAGGGTATCTATATGATTGTGAATGCTGATGGCGATAAGAGTCGCCGCAAACCTAACATGATACAAAACGCTGCCGCCGAGTTGTTTAACGAGATAAACGTTTTTCGTGAGGATATTACGAAACAAACTCGCCATATTCAGGCAATAGGTAAAGTAATACAGAAGAAGCTAAAAAACTAAAGCCTCAAGCCACAACTCTCTCTCTTCCCAAAGTAAGAGAGCTATGAAGTTACCCCTTATTTTGCTGAGCAGGGAGAGCATTCAAAAAAAAAGTGCTCGCCCTGTTTTTCCAACGGTATACTATAGACTGGTTATAGAACCGCCCTATATAATTAGCTTAAAAAAGATGAGTATATATGAAACATCTGCGAGAGAAATATTAAAGGCATTAAGAAAAAAAACATCCCTACATATCTTATGGTATGGGGGTGGCCAAGAAATCTTTCGTTAACCTTTTAAACCACTCGCTTTTATCACCTGTAACATCCTGCATAGCACATTGTTGTACATCAAGTATTGTGGGACGCACTTTTGTAAAAGTCATCAAACAACGTTTGGGAGGTTTACGCATACAGGTTTGAACCCAACACTGCTTAGAAAGAAAAAAGCCAGCAATAGTAGCTTCAGAAACAAATCTATCAACGTAATTAGTAGGAAGCACTACACTAAAATTGCCATAATGGGATAACAACCTATAAGCATGCTGACATAAATCATAATAACTAAGGCTATCGGTATGACGCGCCAATTGTCGCTTATCATCAGGATTACGCAAGCTATCTATAAAATAAGGAGGATTAGACACAATGGCATCGAACCTTATATGCGCAGTAAACTGCTGCAAAGGTACATTCTGCACCACTACCCTATCTGCAAATGGCGAAGCTAACACATTTTCATTAGCCTGAATGCATGCACCCGCATCAATATCAATGG
Organism: uncultured Prevotella sp.; assembly: GCA_946999045.1. Lineage (GTDB taxonomy): Bacteria > Bacteroidota > Bacteroidia > Bacteroidales > Bacteroidaceae > Prevotella. The sequence goes on along the minus strand of CAMQBR010000014.1, from coordinate 16,583 downwards.
CATAAACTACTGCCGTGGGATAACGTTGTGCCATCATCAAGGCGATAAGCCCTGTACCCATACCTATATCTAATATGTGCGATACTGGGAGAGTACACATGGTCTTGCTATGAACCTTGTTTTCTGTGTGCGGCATAGTAGCCCATGCTCCTAACAATACACCATCCGTGCCCACTTTCATGGCACACTGTTCTTGCTTAATTTTAAACTTATTAAATTGAAACCAATCATTGCTCATAGTGCAAACTTAGCAATATTTTTTTGAACTTTGACGTTTTTTATATTGAACTTTGAGCTTTGAACTTTATGATTAGTTCTTTTTAAGGATGATTTTATAAACAAAATGAATGACATTGTTCTTATAGTACTTTTCACATTTTATTGTTCTCTTTTTCCCAATATGTAAAAATTACATAATAATAATATATACCTATTGTATATATAAAAATGAAATATTAACTTTGTGGCATAAAAGTTTACGATCTTTATTTTTTAATTCTTATTATTTCTATTTATATACATTTTTCACAAAATACATTTAATATATGAAGAGTGAATGGAGAGACTTTACAGGCACCAAATGGGTGGATGAAGTCAATATACGAGAGTTTATACAAGATAACTATACTCCATACAACGGAGACGCCTCATTTTTATCTGGTCCTACAGAGGCTACCAATACATTATGGGGTAAATTACAAGTTCTACAAAAAGAAGAAAGAGCCAAAGGCGGAGTGCTGGATATGGAAACCGAAGTAGTGTCGGGCATGACAGCATACGGTGCAGCATATATTGATGAAGCCACAAAAAACCTTGAGAAGGTTGTGGGCTTACAAACCGACAAGCCTTTAAAGCGTGCCTTTATGCCATATGGCGGTATCAAAATGGCAGAACAAGCTTGCACAACGTATGGTTATGCTCCATCGGCTAAGCTGCATGAGATATTTACGAAGTATTGCAAGACGCACAACGATGGCGTGTTTGATGCTTATACAGATGAGATGAAGTGCGTGCGCCATAATCATATTCTGACTGGCTTACCCGATACCTACGGTCGTGGACGAATAGTAGGCGACTATCGTCGTGTAGCACTATATGGTGTAGACTTTTTGATAGAACAAAAGCAAAAAGACAAGCAGAACTGCGGTTGCGGTGTAATGACCGAAGACGTAATTCGTTTGCGGGAAGAAATCTCCATGCAGATAAAGGCTCTGAAAGAGATGAAAGCCATGGCCGAGATTTATGGTTACGACATATCACAACCAGCAAACAATGCACACGAAGCTGTACAATGGTTGTACTTTGGTTATTTGGCTGCTATCAAAACACAAAACGGAGCAGCCATGTCGGTGGGTCGTATCTCTACTTTCCTTGACATCTACATTCAACGCGACATGAAAGAAGGAACGCTTACTGAAGAAGAAGCACAAGAGTTGGTAGACCATTTGGTTATGAAGTTCCGCATGGTGAAGTTTGCTCGTATTCCTTCGTACAACCAATTATTCTCTGGAGACCCCGTATGGGCAACCCTCGAAATGGCTGGTATGGGAATGGATGGACGCTCTATGGTAACGAAAAACGATTTCCGGTTCTTGCATACCTTAGAGAATATGGGGCCTTCACCAGAACCCAACCTTACCGTTTTATATAGTTCACGTTTGCCCGAAGGCTTTAAGCAGTATGCTGCCAAAATATCAGTTGACACTAGTTCTATACAATATGAAAATGATGACGTGATGCGTCCCATTTGGGGGGATGATTATTCTATTTGCTGTTGCGTATCAGCTACACAAACAGGTAAGGAGATGCAGTTCTTTGGAGCTCGTGCCAACTTAGCAAAATGTTTATTGTATGCTATCAGTGGAGGTGTAGATGCTAAGACAAGAGAGCAATGTGGCCCAGCGTTACGACCTATCGAAGGCGATGTCGTAACCTACGAAGAGTTTATGCCGAAGTTTATGAATATGATGGAATGGCTGGTAGATATATATGTCAACACATTAAACTTGATACATTATATGCACGATAAGTACTTCTACGAAGCTGCAGAACTAGCTTTAATTGATACCAATGTGCGCCGAACCTTTGCTACAGGTATTGCAGGGTTCAGTCATGTGGTAGATTCTATCAGTGCCATTAAGTATGCCAAAGTAAACATTATTCGTGACGAAACAGGATTTCCTCTGGAGTTTAATACCGAAGGAGAGTTTCCTCGCTATGGTAATGATGACGACCGTGCTGATGATATTGCCGTTTGGTTGCTCAAAACTTTCATGGATATGATTAGAAAACATCACACTTATCGCAACTCAGAACCTACCACCAGTATTCTTACCATTACATCAAACGTGGTTTATGGCAAATTTACCAGCAATATGCCTGACGGCAGAAAGGCTGGTGCGCCATTGGCTCCAGGTGCCAATCCATCGTATGGTGCAGAGAAGAATGGATTGTTGGCATCACTCAACTCGGTAGCAAAATTACCTTACGAGTATGCACTTGACGGCATTTCTAATACGCAAACCATTGCTCCAAGCACACTGGGACACAATGAAGAAGAGCGTGTTAATACCTTGGTTCATGTAATGGACGGCTATTTTGATAAGGGAGCACATCATCTAAATGTAAATGTTTTTGGTGTAGATAAGCTCATTGATTGTATGGAGCATCCAGAAAAAGAAGAGTATGCTAACTTTACAATTCGTGTAAGTGGGTATGCTGTTAAGTTTATCGACTTGACAAAAGAGCAGCAGTTAGATGTTATTGCTCGCCATGCACATGAGAAATTGGCATAAGTGTGATGATGAATGTTTTCAATAAAACAAGGCATAAGAAGAGAATATAAGATAGGGGCTTTCCCCTATCTTATTGTGCTATCATTTATTGAAAGCTGCACCTGTATGAGACGAATAATTAAATGCGAAACATGAAACGTGAAAATAGTAAATTTAACAGAGAACGAGACAAGTAACAGAGATGTGAAAAAACATCCTGTTATGGGAAAGATACACTCAATAGAATCATTTGGCTCGGTAGATGGACCAGGCATAAGATTCATTATTTTTGTAAAAGGGTGTACCATGCGATGCCGTTATTGCCATAACCCTGATACATGGAATCCTGAAAGTAACGATATAAGATCGGTAGAAGAGGTGCTGAAACAAGCTCTGCGCTATCGTACTTATTGGGGAAAGGAAGGAGGTATCACCGTTAGCGGTGGCGAAGCATTATTGCAAATAGACTTTGTTACAGAACTTTTTAGACAAGCCAAGACACTGGGTATCAATACCTGTTTAGACACCTCCATGCAGCCTTTTACGCGTAAAGCGCATTTCTTTGTAAAATTTGAAGAGCTGATGCGGCAAACAGATTTGATATTATTAGACATCAAGCATATTGATTCCGAAGAACACAAAAGTCTTACAGGTTGGCGAAACGATAACATTTTGGATTGTGCCAAATATTTATCAGACATTGGTAAACCTGTTTGGATTCGCCATGTACTTGTCCCCACCATCACCGATAAGGATGAATATCTGTTTAGGTTACGCAACTTTATCAAAACATTGCACAATGTACAACGCATAGAAGTACTGCCCTATCACTCATTGGGCGTATATAAGTGGGAGGAATTGGGCATTCCTTATTCATTGAAAACCATAAAACCGCCTTCTAAAGAACGTGTAAAACATGCACAGGATATATTAGACGGTAAGCTTGATTGATAAATAAAGCTTAACTTTTCTTTTGATAAGATTTTTTGTAATATAGATAGCTTTTTATTACTTTTGTAGTGATTAGCCTAAAGGGGTAACCATTTTTTTAAAGAACTAACACAGATGTATGAGAACAATCTATCTTATTATAATAGGCATATGTATGGCGTTTATGTCAATGGCACAAAACTTGCATCCCACAGGTACGTTTGAAGCAAAATATAGTGTACAACCTGGTATGTATAACTTTTGGTTGTATACGCCCAACGATTATATAGACGATGACCATAAATTTCCATTGGTTATCTTTTTACATGGAGCCAGTCTGTGCGGAAACAATTTGAATAAGGTTCGTAGGTATGGCGTATTAGATGCTATTGACCGTGGAAAGATTATTCCTACCTTGGTAGTAGCACCTCAAAACCCAGGAGGAGCTTGGAATCCTAAGAAGCTTAACGATTTGTTAGAATGGCTGAAAGCTAATTATAGGGTAGATGAAAACAGGGTATATGTGTTAGGAATGAGTTTGGGTGGATATGGAACACTCGACTTTGTAGGCACTTATCCAGAAAAAATTGCCGCTGCCATGGCATTGTGTGGTGGCTGTTCGTTAAAAAATCAAGAGGGATTAGGAAAGGTTCCACTATGGATAATACACGGAACAGCAGACAGAGCAGTGAGCATTAACGAATCAAAGAAAGTAGTAAACGGTTTACAACAAAGTGGTAACGACCAATTATTGAGATATAACTGGATGCAAGGTGGCGGTCATGGTGCGCCAGCTCGACTATTTTATTTACAAAAGACCTACGATTGGTTGTTTTATCATTCCCTACAAGATAACCCTCGAGAATTAGATAAATCGTTTGATATTACTCCAGAAGATATAAAGAGTACTTACCAAGAGCTCAAGGCTTTGCCCCACATGTATGATAAAGACTAAAATTAAAGAAAGGTAGATAGAAAAATTCTTATTAGCTGTAACGCTTTGATTTCCAAAATACAATTGTATATATAGGGACGAGTTACAAGCAGAAACGACACCTTAAACCTTTCTCAAAGATTATTAAGGCGATATTCAAACTGATGGTTATGGTGTATACTACTATTTTGAACAACAAGAATATGTAAATCTATTGAATTGCATAACATACATACGTTGCACAGTTTTCGATATCACTCAATCTTATCTAAATTTAACAATCAAAGCCAACTAAGAGATTAAACTATTGTGATGGTTCTATAAATTACCACCATATATAGAGAGTAATTTATAGAACCTCCTTAAACATTGGTTCTTCGCTATTTGATGAATTTGGCTCTACCTATGTTAACTGAGAAAGTGCAAGTAGAATAAACTTTACCTTATTTCTTGGTTAGCGCTCTGAACCATCTCAGCGGTTTCTTAATGATAGCTGCCAAACCGCTTGCGTGTTGAGATTGAGTCTTTGGAGCATCAAACTTGCGAGTGGGCTGGAACTGTGGTTCGAGCTTCTTACCCCTGCGCTGCTTGTTATGACTGTGTTTGTTCTGTTGCTCAAACCGCTGCTTATTATCCTTACCACGAGGAGAGGTTTGTGGCTCATTAGCCACATTACGCTGATTACGCTGTTTATTATTTTCTTGTTTTGTATTAGCAGGCGAATACTGCTTGCGCTGTCTGTTGTTGCGTGATTGCTGCCTCTTTTCATTAGCTGCTGCAACTTGTTCGTTTGTATTAGCTTGAGCATAACCCTCCTGTTGACGCTCCTTATTATAACGAGACTTACGTTGTTGCTGATTATTACGAGATTGTTGATACTTTTGTTCTGCACGTTCAACATTGTTGCGAGAAGTCTGTGCTGCAGCATTTTCATCATTGTTAGTACGACGAGGCTTGTGTTTATGGGCTGTTTGATCGCGATTTTTGCGACGAACAGATTTAGCAGAAGCACGATGACGCTGTGGCTTCTCGCCTGATATATATTCAGGAACCTCGCCAAACTCGGCAGGCAACGGAGCTTTCTCTACTTCGTTTTCCAAAAACTTTTCTATTTGTTGGAAGTGATATATATCATCTTTCGATACCAATGTGATAGCTTGACCGTCTTTATCTGCACGAGCTGTACGACCAATGCGGTGTACATAATCCTCTGCATCGTGAGGAACGTCATAATTGATAACCATAGCTATATCATCAATATCAATGCCACGAGCCACAATATCAGTTGCCACCAGCACATCTATATGTCCGCCCTTAAAGCTCAACATTACTTCATCACGCTGAGCTTGGTCAAGATCAGAGTGCATCTCACCACAGTTTACCTTCATTCGCTGTAAAGCTCCCGTTACTTGCTTTACCTTTTGTTTAGAACCGCAGAACACAATAATGCGCTTCAAATTGTCACGCTTAAATATATCTTGAATAATTTTGAGCTTCTGTTTTTCGTAACAAACAAAAGCACGCTGCTTAATTTTCTCTGCAGGCTTGCTTATTGCCAACTTAATTTCAACTGGATTTTTAAGTAAGGTACGAGCCAGCTCATTGATTTTATCAGGCATTGTAGCCGAGAACATAATAGTTTGACAGTTTTTAGGCAACTCCTTGGCAATGGTCATAATATCCTCTGAAAAGCCCATATCCAACATACGGTCAGCCTCATCTAATACAAAGAAACTTATTTTGCTCATATCTATATTACCCATATTGATATGACTAATTAATCGTCCTGGCGTAGCAATCACTACATCAGCACCCAGTCGAAGGCTTTTTACCTCTTGATCATAACGGTTACCATCGTTACCACCATACACAGCCACGCTACTTACCCCATTCAAGTAATAGCCAAAGCCCTGCATAGCCTGATCTATTTGCTGTGCCAACTCACGAGTAGGCGACATAATCAAGCAGTTAATAGCATCTTCTGGATAATGCCCGCTATCTATTTTACTAAGAATGGGCAATAAATAGGCAGCTGTTTTACCTGTTCCTGTCTGTGCAATGCCCATAACGTCCCTCCCCTTCAATATCTCTGGAATACACTTTTCTTGTACTGGTGTACAAGTATCAAAGTGCATATCGTATAAGGCATCTAACACATTATTATTTAAGTTTAATTCTTCAAATCTCATATTTGCATTTTCTTTTTTTTATTTTTTTGCACCCTTTTCTATCTTTCAACCTTTCTTATCCAATTGTTATCTCGGTGCTTTTCGATAACAGAAGTACGCCACAATAGCAAAAAGAATGTTAGGAATCCATGCCGCTAACATAGGTGGTGTATTGGCATTAATAGCAAACGTAGCCGATATTGTTTGCAATAAGATGTACAAAAAGCTCAATGCTAAGCCCAACCCCAGGTATAAGCCCATTCCGCCTTTTCGTTTACGAGCCGATAACGACATTCCTATAATGGTGAGAATAAACGAGGCAAACGATGATGCAATACGCTTATGATACTCTACCTGATATTGTACTACATTGCCCGAACCACGGTTTACCTGCTTACTGATATAATCTTTCAGCTCACTACTGGTAAACGTTTCCTGCTGACCTTTAGAATAATACAAATCGGCTGGTTCCATTTGTATCAAGGTATCGAGTGTTGAGCCAGATGTAATATGCTCGCGCAGTCCGCGCAGTTCACGTTTTTTCCAATCTATTAATGTCCAATGATACTTTGAATCGGCTATGGTATCATAGTGGATTTCGGTTGCTGTGGTATGGCTTACCAGTTTTTTATCCTTAAACTTATCCAGTGAAAACCCATATCCGCTCTTTGTTTTGTTGTCATAATGCTGTATGTAAGCTATAATACCACGCTCTACTCGCAACTGAACATTATCGGCAGAAGCACTTTTCTTAGAGCGTTTGTACATGTTTTCAAAGTTCTGACGTATCACAGTTCCGTGCGGAATAACGTAGGCACTCAGATAAAACGATAAAGAAGCTATCAGTACACACGATATCATATAAGGACGCATTAATCGCTTAAATGATAGGCCCGAAGCCAGCATAGCTATAATCTCAGAATTACTTGCCAACTTTGACGTAAAGAAAATTACGGCAATGAAGACAAACAATGGGCTGAATAGGTTAGAGAAGTAAGGTATAAAGTTGGCATAATAGTCGAAAACAATAGCAGAGAAGGGGGCCTTATTCTCGGTAAACTTCGTTAGGTTCTCATTAAAATCAAAGACTATAGCAATAGCTATAATCAATGCAATAGAGAAGATGTAGGTACCTATAAACTTCTTTATAATGTACCAGTCAATACGTTTTATGTATCTAAACAGATTAAAGATACGCAAAAAACGCAGTTTTCTGCCTATCCACTTTACCGTTTTGCTAAGCCAAGCAAAGTGGCGATGCATCCATCTACCCAACTTTAACCGTTTTCGATGCTTTCGTATCGTCTTAAAACTTTTCATGTACAATTTTATATTCTTCGTCCCAACTGATCTATGATGCTACGTTTCCAGCTTACAAAGTCGCCTTTAAAGATGTGCTCACGTGCATCGGTAACCAATCTAAGATAGAATGCCAAATTATGAATAGATGCTATTTGCAAAGCCAAATACTCCTGTGCTTTAAACAAATGGTGTAGATATGCCTTTGAGCATAATTTGTCGGTATCGCATCCATTAGGGTCGATAGGTGTAAAATCATCTTCCCACTTTTTATTTTTCATGTTCATGGTGCCGTTGTATGTAAACAACATAGCGTTCCGACCATTACGTGTTGGCATTACACAATCGAACATATCCACTCCTCGTTCTATTCCTTCGAGGATATTTTGCGGTGTACCTACTCCCATGAGGTATCGAGGTTTATCCTTCGGCAATATACCATTTACCAGCTCTATCATTTCGTACATCACTGCTGTTGGCTCACCTACAGCCAAACCTCCAATAGCGTTTCCGTCAGCACCTTTATCTGCAATGTATTTTGCTGATTCCTCACGCAGGTCTTTGTAAGCAGCTCCTTGAACAATAGGAAACAAACTTTGCTGATAGCCATACAGAGGTTTGGTTTCGCTAAAACGTTTCATACATCTGTCTAACCAATGATGTGTCATGCTTAGGCTCTTTCGGGCATATTGGTAATCGCAGTCGCCAGGAGGGCATTCATCAAATGCCATCATAATATCTGCACCAATCTTACGCTCTGTATCCATGACACTCTCTGGTGTAAAGAAATGTTTTGAACCATCAATATGCGATCTGAACTCGCATCCCTCATTGGTTAGTTTGCGAATACCCGTCAACGAGAACACTTGAAAGCCACCCGAATCAGTAAGAATAGGCCTGTCCCAACCATTAAACTTATGTAGTCCGCCTGCTGCTTGTAGTATATCTAAGCCTGGTCTGAGGTATAAATGATAGGTGTTACCCAGAATGATTTGTGCATTTATCTGCTGTTTCAGTTCGCTAAAATGCACCGCCTTTACTGTGCCAACCGTTCCCACAGGCATAAAGATAGGTGTCTTTATTTGTCCATGGTAGGTAGTGATGAGTCCCGCTCGTGCATCCGATGCAGCGTCTGTATGTTGAAGTTCAAATGTCATGTGAATAAATTTAAATTCATAATTCTTTATTCTTTATTCACAATTAACAAAACCTTGCATAAGCTGGAATGGCTATTGTGAAGTATGAATTGTGATTTGTAGATTGTAGATTGTACAATTATGTGTTATGAATTATGAATTGAATGGGGTGTTCCACCTTTTCATCTGTCAAGGCAAAGTTCCATACTTCTTGTACGTTTTCTACATAATGGAATGATACCCCCTTAAGATATTTATCAGGAATCTCTTCTATATCCTTTTTGTTCTCCTTACACATTACAATATCTGTAATGCCTGCACGCTTGGCTGCCAATATTTTTTCTTTGATACCACCCACAGGCAGAACTTTTCCACGCAAGGTTATCTCACCCGTCATTGCCATATTCTTGCGAACTTTACGCTGTGTAATGGCTGACGCAATAGACGTAGCAATGGTGATACCTGCCGACGGACCATCTTTTGGTGTAGCCCCTTCAGGCACATGGATGTGAATATTCCATTGTTCAAAAATACGATAATCTACCCCCAGAGCATCGATGTGAGCCTTTACATATTCCAAAGCTATCACTGCCGACTCTTTCATTACATCGCCCAAGTTACCTGTTAAGGTTAACTTTCCAGCCTTGCCTTTGCTCAAAGAGGTTTCTATAAACAATATTTCGCCACCCACACTGGTCCATGCCAAGCCTGTTACCACACCAGCATAGTCGTTGCCTTGATAGATACTGCGATAGAAAGGAGGCTTGCCTAATAATCCTTCCAACTTATCGGGCGTGATGTCGGTATACTGCAATTCGTCGTTCATGGCTTTGTTATAAGCCAACTTACGCAATGCCTTATTTATCTGCTTTTCTAATTGTCGCACACCACTCTCACGTGTATACTGCTCTATAATGTGTTCTAAAGCAGATTTACTAAACTTAATTTTTGGTTCGTATTCGTATAAACCCGTATTTTTCTGTTCTCGTGGAACCAAATGGCGTTTAGCTATTTCTATCTTTTCTTCTGTGATATAGCCACTCACCTCTATTATCTCCATACGGTCTAACAATGGACGTGGTATGGTGTTAAGGTCATTTGCCGTAGCAATAAACATTACTTGCGACAAGTCGTAATCTACATCAAGGTAGTTATCGTGGAAAGCATTGTTTTGTTCGGGGTCTAATACCTCAAGCAATGCCGACGACGGATCTCCGTTAATGGTGTTTTGCGTAACCTTGTCTATTTCGTCAAGGATGAAGACAGGGTTAGACGAACCTGCCTTTTGTATGCTCTTGATGATACGTCCGGGCATGGCACCTATATAGGTACGACGGTGTCCGCGTATCTCTGATTCGTCGTGTACGCCACCCAAAGAGATACGAACATACTTACGCTTTAATGCCGATGCTATGCTCTTGCCTAAACTGGTTTTTCCTACTCCAGGAGGGCCATACAGACAAAGGATTGGCGACTTTAAGTTACCACGCAACTTCAGTACTGCCATATACTCTAAAATGCGCTCTTTTACCTTTTCCATGCCATAATGGTCGCGGTCTAAGGTTCGAGCAGCACGCTTTAAGTCGAGGTTGTCTTTGGTGTATTCGCCCCATGGCAAACCTACCAAAGTTTGCAGATAAGTAAGTTGAACGCTATATTCAGGACTCTGTGGGTTGAGCAAATCAAGTTTGTCGAGTTCCTTTTCAAAAGTACTTTTCACCTCTTTTCCCCACTTTTTCTTCTTAGCCTTTTCCTCCAGCTCCTTGCGTTCGGGCGCACCTTCGCCTTTGCCCAACTCTTCTTTAATGTTTTTTATTTGTTGTTGCAAAAAGTATTCACGCTGCTGCTCGTCCAAATCTTCACGAGTTTTGCTGCGTATGTTTTTCTTCAACTCCAACAATTGCATTTCTTTGTTAAGCGTCTTCAATGAAATCATGATACGCTTAATCATGGAGTTAGCCTCCAACATGCTCATCTTATCTTTGATAGAAAATGGCATATTGGTACACATATAATTAATGCTCAGTATATCGTTCTGAATGTTGGTCAAAGCAAACTGTGCCTCATCGGGTATATCATCGTTTTCTTTTATGTAGGCTATGGTTTGTTTGCGAAGGTCATCAGCTGCTGTATGGTATTCAGAATCGTCTAGTTCAGGCAGTTCTTCAGAAGCCAGCGAAGTAATGCCTTTCAAGAAGGGTTCTTCGGTGGTTACACTTTTCAACTGACAACGCCCCAAAGCCTGCACTATAGCAGTAATGTTATGCTCGTGTCCTGGTATTTCTAAGATACGTACCAAACGTGCATATACGCCATAGCGGTACAAGTCTTTTTCTTTTGGCTCATCTTCATTTTCATTTTTCTGACAGAAGATGGCAAATATTGTATCTTGTTGTTGCTTAGCTTCCTCGATGAGTTTAAGACTGCTTTCTCGTCCTATCAATATAGGACAAAGAACGCCTGGAAACATTACCATGTTGCGAGTAGCCAATATTGGCACTTCGCCTTCTATTTGTACATTGAAGAGTTTGGAGATGTCTCCTTCGTAATCTGCAATCATCTGTATAGATGCATTGTTTTTCTTGCTCATATTTACTTTTTATTATCAATTTGCAAAGTTACGATATTTTATTGAAATTATCCTTTGCTAACTGCACTATTTATTGATAAGTTAGCCTTATTTGTATTATTAGGCTTAGGAGTCCTATTTGCCTATTAGCCTTATTTGTTTTACAAAAAATCTTTACAACGCCCTTCTCATATTTTCTATATTTTTATTTGTCTAACTTTTCGCTAAAAATATAGCAAAAGCTATGATATTTATCAACTGTTTTTATATCAAGGTATTACGAATTTACGACAGGATTTTATCGTCAATATGAAGCTGTTTATCACACAGCAGAAGGCTTTATTTTACATTTATCTTCGTGCTTTAATCGTATTATTTGCAGTAGTTAGTAATGCAAAGTAATGAAGATTACATTGCTAACTAAATGGTTTTATAAAAATGTTGCTAAAAAGTAGCTACGTTACATTGGTTTTGCATTGGTTTTAGTATATATATATTTCTATTTTACAAAAATAAAAATGGGGTTTTTATTGTCATTTTTTAGGACAAAATACGTGATATTCGGATGATAGAATATGTAGAAAAGAAGTAGGCTATTAATGAATATTCAGAAATAGTTTATAGCTATATTGTATTACTTTTACAATTTTTATTTGTAATTTTGTAGTACCTATAAAACTTAAATCTACAAAAGATAATAGAGACATGGATGCAAATAATAACAGGCCCAAACTAAGGAAACCACGATGGCTTTATACAAAAATAGAAGGTGGACAGAAATTTAGTATGGTAGAATCGACCATCGCCCAGCAGGGGCTGCACACTATTTGTAGCAGTGGCAAGTGCCCTAACAAGGGGCATTGCTGGAAACATGGCACGGCTACATTTATGATTTTGGGAGATAGGTGTACACGTGCTTGTAGATTTTGTGCTACGCAAACAGGTTATCCGTTGCCACCTGATGTACACGAACCTATCAAAATAGCTCGTGCAGTAAAGGCTATGAACTTAAAGCACGCTGTCATTACATCGGTGGATCGTGATGATTTGCCAGATAAGGGGGCAGCGCATTGGGCTGAAACCATTACTGAGATTAGAAACCTATGTTCTAATACCATTGTAGAAGTATTGATTCCTGATTATCGGGGTGCTCGTTTGCAAACTCTTCTCAATGCGCAACCCGATATTGTAGCGCACAACATAGAAACCGTAGAGCGTCTAACGCCCTCGGTACGCAGCAGAGCTACTTATCGCAATAGTTTGGCTGTGCTCCAAGAAATAGCCACTGCAGGTTTTCTAACCAAGACTGGTATCATGGTAGGATTGGGCGAAAGGCAAGACGAAGTATTGCAGACAATTAGAGATGTGTATGAGGTTGGTGGAAGAATGTTAACCATTGGGCAGTATTTGCAGCCCTCGCCCAGGCAATTAGATGTGCAGGAATATATTCATCCCGACATATTTGCTATGTACAAATCTGAAGCCCTTGCCATGGGATTCTGCAATGTAGAGAGTGCTCCTTTGGTTCGTTCATCATATATGGCAGAACAATCGTATGTAAGAATGATTGTAAGAAGAAAGCTGGAACAATCTACATGTAAGTGTGTTAGAGTGGAAGGATAAATAACGGGCACATAGATATTGGTACGAACAAGCAGGGGTATGTGCTTTTTTTTTATAGCGAACAAGCATGGGTATATTATATGCAAGGGCAATATGCTTATTGCTCACATCAAAAGTTGGCAAATATAAAAAGGGCGGCAGTAATGCCGCCCGCTTCATATAGAATTAATTCTTTTTTTTATGGTTTTTCCGTTAAATGCGTAAAGGCTTGTAGTGTAAAGCGTATAGCTTTAACGTAAAGAGCCTTTTAATCTTGGTAATATACTCTCTTTACCCTGTTACTAACACCTGTTAGAACCTCGTAGGGGATGGTTTGCATGATGTCTGAGAGGATGGTAACGGGCAAATGCTCGCCAAAGATTTCTACCTGATTGCCTTCTTCACAATCAATACCAGTAACGTCTATCATGGCTACATCCATACAAATGTTGCCAACATAGTAAGCTCGTTGTCCATTTACCAAGCAATATCCATGACGATTACCCAATCGGCGGTCTAATCCGTCGGCATAACCAATAGGGATAGCAGCAATATAGCTGTCTTTTTCTATTTTTCCACGACGACTATATCCCACTGTATCGCCTGCTTTTACAAAGCGTTTTTGTAGGATGGTTGTTTTTAATGTACTCACCTGATTAATAACTTTGTTGGTTCGAGGATTGATACCATACAAGCCTAAGCCCAATCGACACATATCCAACTGGCGTTCAGGAAAGTGTTCTATGCCTGCAGAGTTGTCTATATGGCGCAATATTTTATGAGAGAAAGCCGCTTGCAACTGCTTGCTGCCTGCATCGAATAATGCAAACTGTTGTGCTGAGAAGTCATCAAAGTTGTCGCTATCAGACCCTGCAAAGTGAGAAAATACAGAACGAGGGATAATAGCATTTTGATGTTTCAAACGCTTTATTAGCTCATCCATATCTTTTTTAGGTTCAAACCCCAAACGATGCATACCCGTATCTAACTTGATATGGACAGGGTAATTAGTGATACCTTCTTTCTCGGCAGCTTTGACCAGTGCATCTAACAAGCGAAAAGAGTACACCTCTGGCTCTAAATCGTAATCGAAAAGCGTTTTAAACGAACTCATTTCTGGGTTCATTACCATGATATTGGCGGTGATGCCATTTTTTCTAAGCGTTACGCCCTCATCGGCTACTGCTACAGCCAAATAGTCTACACGGTGATCTTGTAAGGTTTTAGCCACCTCTACAGCCCCTGTTCCGTAGGCATCGGCTTTTATCATGCACACTAATTTGGTGTTTTTCTTCAAATAAGAACGGTAAACATTGAGATTTGCCACAATAGAATTGAGATTCACTTCTAAGATTGTTTCATGCACTTTCTTCACTAATCGCTCAGTTAACTGGTCGAAATCGAATCGACGTGCACCTTTTAATAAGATTACTTCATCGTGCAATGAAGCAAAAACAAGGCTATGTACAAAATCTTCTACCGTAGCATAAAAATGGCGTTGTGGTATCTGTATGGCTGCTTGATGCGTACAAAGTTGGGTTCCTATACCTATAAATTTAGAGATATGGCGTTTGTTTGCCATATCAGACACCTTTGCATAGAGCTGCTGTGAGTCGCATCCACTTTGGTCGATGTCGCTCATAATGAGCGTACGACTGCGTTCTTGATGGTCGGGACGACGATTCATAAAGTCGAGTGCTATGTCTAAAGAAATTATATCTGAGTTATACGAATCGTTAATCAACGTGCATCCGTGCTGCCCTTGCTTTACTTCCAGCCGCATGGCAATAGGTTCGAGGTGTTGCATGCGCTCATCCAAAGCATCGTGCGTAATGCCTAATTGCAACGCAACAATGGCACATTCTATGGCATTGGCTATGGAGGCCTCGTCTATAAAAGGTAGAGAGAACCAGTCTTCGTGTAGGTTATAAATGTAAGTAACGGTAGTCATATCCGCCTTTACTTCTATGTTCTTGACAAAGAAAGGGGCTTTTTTATCCTTCTTCGACCAATATAGCTTCTTACCTTTGTATGCTTGTTGGTTAACTAAGGTACATATCATGGGGTCGTCTGCAGGATAAACCAAGAGTTGTGCATCTTGAAAGAGTTGTAATTTTTCGCGGCATTTATCTTCTTTCGATGCAAAATTCTCTTGATGCGCAGCTCCTATGTTAGTTAATACAGCAATGGTAGGCTGTATCATATCACGTAATGCCCGCATTTCTCCAGGCTGACTAATGCCTGCTTCAAATACTCCTACCTGTGTTTCTTCATTAAGAAGCCATACCGAGAGGGGTACTCCTATTTGAGAATTATAGCTACGCGGCGAACGTGTAACATTGTATTGAGGAGAAAGTAACTGGTATAGCCACTCTTTTACTATTGTTTTACCATTAGACCCTGTGATGCCTACTACTGGAATATTAAATTCTTGGCGATGACGCTCAGCTAACTTTTGCAGAGCTTTGCATGTATTTACTACTACTAAGAAATTGGCATCTGGATAAAACTGTTCGTAATCAACGGGTATGGTAGATACCACAAAGTTGCGTACACCACGCTGATAAAGTTCTGATATATAATAATGCCCATCGTTGCGATTAGACACTAATGCGAAAAATAAAGTTTCTTCTGGAAAACATAGTGAACGGCTATCAGTTAAAAGAAATCTTATTTTAGCTTCACTATTGCCATAACGGCGTGCACCAATGAGTGCTGTTACCTGTTCAATCGTATAAGTCATACTTCTTGTTAATTTGATGTGGCAAAGGTAATGCTTTTCTGTTTTTTGACAAACATATTGAGAAGATAACTTAAGATGATAGCAATTTATGGCTGCTTTTATAAATTACCACTGTATGTTGTGAGTAAATTTTTATGATATATGTTTTGTTATTTCTTTTTTTATAGGAAGTTGGTTGCGCCGTAATAGTTTAAGGGTGGGACTATAAATTAGCTTTGACAGATTGTGAGATTATTTTTGGTTCAATTTGCTTGTTTGTTCAATAGTATAGCTCGCTATACTCCTTCACTCACAAACAAAATTACCTCAAAAAGAGTCTCACAAGATGATAAAACGTAAAAAGACTGATATAAAAACTTTACGGTGGTAATTTATAGAACCGCCCTTAAACAAGCTTGATAGTATTGGGCTTGCACTTTTTTTTTTGG
>CAMQBR010000013.1 GCA_946999045.1 uncultured Prevotella sp. | reverse complement strand
ACACCTCAACATATAAAATTTTCTCACAAGAAAAAATACTGCGGAATTAAGGAATAATTAGGAAACTATCGAGTAAGGTTGAAAATATTGGTATGAAAATCTACAGCTTACAGAAAAAAAAACGCAAGGATGAGGAATATAGATTGTCAACATATACATATATATATTGTAATTCGGCAAAACTCTTTTATCTTTATTTATATAAAAAGCTGCCAAACCACGATTCTTGCGAAAAGATACGTGGACAGAAAAGGAGGATCTCATTGCTGCCAGCATGTAACGAAAGGCGGAGAGGTGGGCGCATCCAGTATAATTGCTCATTGGTGTAAGGCTGTTCATTAGCGAGTTGCCCCCATGTTTGGTAGTGATACTTGTATTTACCTGGCTCTTTCCAAAAAAAAGTAGGTAATACTTCATGTCCATTTATAAAAAGTCTACCACCCGACTCCCATTCGCCTTGTGCACCAATACCGTCAGAGATACGTGATGAACGTGGAGGTGTTTCAAAACCCACCCATGCCTGTATAACCGTATCAACAGGGCATTTGACAATGGTTTTCATCCAACAATCCATAGAAGATACTAACTTGATGCCATACTGCTTAGCTAATGCCTTTATATCAACTACGCCACCCCACGCATCAACCCAGCGCAATGAGTCGACAGGTGTACCCCGGCGAACAGGCAATGTCACCTTCCAATGCATATCTACATTAGGCATCCAACGTACATCCCAATCTTTTAGGAATCTTTGTTGGTGCTCGCTCATTTTCTTTTCAAAAGCCCGCAAACGTTTCCATGTAGGTGTTTGTGGAGCTGGTATCAAATCGATGTTAGCACCTTTTGCAGTCCACTCACCTCCTCCCCAAAAGCGTTCGGCAAAAGATAAAAGAGCTTGGGGCATACCGTTATGTGGAAAAAGGAGCGATTTATCATCTACCTTTACATCATTCCACAAACATAAGATGCCTCCCAAAGCCTTATCACTACCACGCTTTACACTGCAAGGTGTGTGCATGAGCAGGCGATATACATTTAATATAGGATTACCTTTATTTAAATATCCCATATAAGAATCGATGTAGCGATGCGGATAAGCCTCCAACGATACTTTCGACTGATCTATATCACACCAAATTTGTGTAATAACCTGTGGCGAACCTTCCAGTCCAGGCTTCCATACGATGACTTCACGGCCATGCTTTCGCATCGTGCTTTCACAAAACCTCATAAATTCTTTTGGATTTTTGATATGTATTTCATCAGAACCAATATGGATATAAGGACACATTCGTTTAGGTATCTCGTTGCAAAATTCGTCTAAACAATCTTTTAACACCTTCATACCCTGTGGCGTATCCATACCAAAACCAAAAGTTTTATTAAAATACTGACTATGCCCTGGCATATCAATTTCTGGAATAACCGTGATGCCTCGCTGCTTGGCATAATTAAAAATATTACGTATTTCATCATAGGTATAAAACCTCCCTTCGTCCCTACCCTTGCGCTGATACTTAGCATCATTGAGTTGTGGATAAGCTTTACACTCTATACGCCATGCAGGATGATCGGTTAAATGCCAATGAAACACATTGAGTTTATAGAAAGAAAACAAATCAAGCTCTTTTTTCAACTGCTCAATGGGTCGAAAATTTCTTCCAGTATCGTGCATAAAGCCACGCATCTTAAATGCAGGATAATCGGTAATAAAAGTTTCTTTCACCCTTCCATCAGCACAGGTTAGTTGTTTAAGTGTAACCTTAGCCCACACCAACCCCTGTGCATCCTTAGCTCTTATCACCGCCTTGCTTCCTTGAACAGAGAGAGTATACCCTTCTGCAGGCAAATTGATATGTCGTTGAATACGAGTATCTACCGTTTTTACACTCACAAAGTGTTTGCCATCATGACGCAATACGGGCGTAGGAATAATACTTTGCGCTATGGTTTCTGCAACCGATAAAACGCATAAGGCACAAGCATACCATAATTTCTTTTTGGTTTGTAAATAAAACATTTAGGTAGTTTTAATAGATTAAGTTTTATCTCGTATTTTATATTATCGCTTGCAAATATATAAAGAAATCAACGAACTACGACCTACTAATTAAAATAATATTGTTATTTTATCACTACAAATAACACAAAAAGCTAAAAAATATTATAACATTTGCACAATTAGTATAAATATTATACCTTAGCAATCAAAATAAACTACAGGATTTTTATGGAAATAAAAGATTTAGACAGACTCATTAACGAGCAAGAAGGTTACTCCTCATTAGCATTCCCTGTCTTAATGCGCAAAGTATATGTATGGATGACATTAGCCTTGATTATTACTGGTATTACTGCATACGGTGTGGCAACATCAGAAAGCTTAAAGCTGATGATACTTAACAGCAAATTCATTTTCTTTGGACTTATCATTGCAGAATTAGCTTTGGTATGGGGTGTGTCGGCTGCCATTAACAAAATATCTATCACTACAGCCACATTCCTTTTTACCTTTTACTCCATATTAAATGGCATAACGCTATCGCTTATATTCGCAGTTTATTCAGAAGCCTCAATTGTCAGCGTATTTTTTATCACTGCTGCAACATTTGGTGTGATGGCAGCGTATGGATATTTTACCAAAAGCGATTTATCATCATGGGGTAAATTATTGTATATGGCTCTCTTCGGGCTAATTATTGCGACATTGGTTAATGTATTCTTAATACGAAGTACAGGGTTTAACCTAATTATTAGTTATATTGGTGTACTGCTTTTTGTAGGGCTTACTGCATACGATACACAAAAGATTAAACGTATACTCGCCATACAACCTGATATGGGTGAAGGTTCGCAAAAGGTTGCCTTGTTAGGTGCGTTGACGTTGTATCTTGATTTTATCAATCTTTTTTTATATTTACTGAGAATATTGGGAAATAGAAAGTAAATACGTTTTTAGGAAATGAAAATAATTAACATTGTAGGTGTATCAATTTTAGGTATTACACTATTTAGTTGTAGTATTGTTACAAACGGTGCCACAAATAAAAAATCTTCAGCAACAAGTGCATTGGGTAAAATTATTAATACCGTAGAAAACAAAGGATTGATAGATGCTTTGAGTAGCTTTATAGGCTCTTCCAAGCCAACAGAAGCACAATTATATGGTTCGTGGCATTATACCAAACCTGGTGTAGCATTTACCAGTAAAAATACTTTGGCAAAAGCAGGTGGCGAAATTGCTGCATCACAAGCTATAAGTAAGTTGAAGGGATATTACCAGAGTGCTGGTATAACTACCAATAATACGGCTATCAAACTGAATAGTAATAAAACATTTGAGATAGAAATAGCAGGAAAATCATTTGGTGGCACTTATACTTATCATCCAGAAGATTGCAGATTAGACTTAAAAACATTCTTGGTAACAATTCCATGTTATGTTAATAAGACACATCATGGCATGAGTTTCTTAATGGAATCTAAGACGTTACTTACCATTTTTCAAATGGTTGCTGCCATCAGCGGCAATAACACTATAAAGATGATAGGTAACATTAGCAAAAACTATGATGGAATAAGGATAGGATTTGAGATGGCAAAGTAAACTAAAACACCCTTACCCACCCCTAAAAAAAGAAAGGAGTGTTAGTTTATAAACTATTAACATTATTGCTCAATCAAAAAAATCTAACTACTACTCTCTTTTCTGAGAAGGATAAGGTGAAGGGTATCTTTTCTATATTATTCTTCCATAAACCTTTTCTTATCCACTATAAAGCGCAAATGCTCTCCTTCACCAATAATTATATCACCCTCTTTGGCAACAACATGGAAGAAGAGTTTGCAACGATCTATCTTGATTAATGTAGCAGTGGCCTCAACGGTAGCTCCCACTTTACTGGGCTTAAGATGCGAAGAATTGATATGACCACCGACAGTAGTTGCTCCTTCATCTAAGTAATTAGCCACTGCCAACATGGCTGCATTCTCCATTAAGGCCAACATCGCAGGGGTAGCCAATACAGGTAAGTCGCCCGAACCTATAGTTTGAGCAGTATTGGCGTTGGTTACTGTTAACGTACTAGTGTGTGAGAATCCTACTTTTAACATGGCTATTTGTTTTAGATTAGTTTTTACACTCGTCCATATATACATGAACAATGTTACAAAGATAACACTTATTTGCGTTCATCAAGCAATATAAACCACAAAAGATGGGAAATTAAGGATAATTTTGGTATTACATATTGTAGTTTATACAAAAATAAGTACTTTTGCACAAAATTGCATAAACTTACAGAAGAATGAGACTAAAAAACGGTAGAATTGAAACAATAAAGTTACTGATATCAAGTCATGAAATAGGTAGTCAGAGAGATTTATTAAACGAATTAGAGAAAGAAGGGTACGTTGTAACCCAAGCCACATTAAGTCGCGACTTAAAACAGTTAAAAGTGGCAAAAGCAGCCAGCATGAATGGCAAATATGTATACGTGCTACCTAACGAAACGATGTACCGCAGAGTACAAAAGCCTATGTCGGCTCGAGAAATGATGAATACTCCAGGTTTTTTATCTATCAACTTTTCTGGTAACATTGGTGTTATCAAGACTCGTCCAGGGTATGCCAGCAGCATAGCCTATAATATTGACAACAGTAACATAGAAGAAATTCTTGGCACCATAGCTGGCGATGATACTATCATGATAGTAATTAAGAATGATATTGAAGAACAACAAATTACGAGTTTGTTACACGAGGTAGTTCTTAATGTATAACTATCAACAATAAAAAAGTAAAGATATTGAAAGCTCTTTGAAATTTTCAGTATTAAAACTAGCATCTGCTATATATATGAAGAAGGAAAGAGAACAATAAAAAAGCTAATATTATCAATATAATAAGGTAATGGCAGGTGTATGTGCTAACATTGCAGAGTATACTTTGAATAGTACATCACAGCTATTCGTATTGTTTATACAGTCCTCACACTCTTTACCTGTTTTTTTGAGGAATCTTTTTTTTATTTTATATTATGTCTTATTATACCAAAGAGATAATCATTACAACAATATCAAAAGAAATGAGTTAAGTTCCTTATCAAACTTAACTCATTTCTTTTGCTTTATGAAAGCTTATTATTACGACTCATTATTTTATTTCGTAATTTAGTATAGAGACAGTCTTATAAAAAAGTATTATTATAGTTGCTATTTACTTAAGCACGCTCAATTCTTTACCTATTTTTATAAAGGCTGCAATACACTTGTCTAATTGTTCACGAGTGTGGGCTGCAGAAAGCTGGACACGAATACGAGCTTCGCCTTTAGGTACTACTGGGTAATAGAAACCTGTAACATAAATACCCTCATCCAGCAATTTAGCTGCATACTTCTGAGACAGTGGAGCATCATACAACATAACAGCGCAGATAGCACTCTGTGTTGGCTTGATGTCGAAACCAGCAGCTATCATCTTATCGCGGAAGTAGTTAACGTTTTCTACCAAACGATCGTGTATACTATTACCTTCTTTCAACATCTTGAATACTTCAATACTTGCTCCAACAACGGCAGGAGCCAAAGAGTTAGAGAAGAGATAAGGACGACTGCTCTGACGTAACATTTCAACGATTTCCTTCCGCCCCGTAGTAAAGCCTCCTAATGCTCCACCAAATGATTTTCCTAATGTACCAGTGTAGATGTCAATACGATTATAAGTATTGGTAAGTTCGCTAACGCCATGACCAGTAGCACCTACAACGCCAGCAGAGTGGCTCTCGTCTACCATAACCAAAGCATCATACTTCTCAGCCAAGTCGCATATCTTATCCATAGGAGCTACATTGCCGTCCATAGAGAACACGCCATCGGTACAGATAAGGCGGAAACGTTGAGCTTGAGCTTCTTGTAAACACTTCTCCAACTCTTCCATATTGCCATTAGCATAACGATAACGCTTTGCTTTGCAAAGACGAACACCGTCAATAATAGATGCATGGTTAAGTGCATCTGAGATAATTGCATCCTGATCGTTGAGTAATGCTCCGAACAATCCACCATTGGCATCAAAGCAAGCTGCATATAAAATGGTATCTTCTGTCTTAAAATAATCAGAAATAGCCGCTTCCAGTTCTTTGTGAGCATCTTGGGTACCACAGATAAAACGCACAGATGACATACCAAAACCACGGTGGTCCATCATTTTCTTAGCTGCTTCTATTACTCTTGAATTGTTAGACAAGCCTAAATAGTTATTAGCACAAAAGTTCAATACTTCTTTTCCTTTAACCAAAATGGCTGCTCCTTGAGGACTTTCAATAATTCGTTCTTCTTTATAAAGTCCAGCTTCTCTTAGTGCATTGAGACTATCACTAAGATGTTGTTTCATTTTTCCGTACATGAAATTTAGATTTATGGAATTAATTTATCTGATACAAAGTAAATCAATATTTATGATACTACAGCAAGCTTTTGTGTTATTTTTTATAAAAAAAATGATTACCTATCAATTTGTTGATGATTTACAATTATATTTCAAAAAAAAGTTGTTATTTTGCATTGAAAAAAAAAGCTAATGCTTAAAAACAGAAATATGAAGAACATCTTAGTAATTGGATCTACCGGGCAGATAGGTTCGGAATTGACAAGAGAATTACGCAAAGTTTATGGTAACGAACATGTAGTAGCAGGATATATTCTTGGCGCAGAACCCACTGGCAAACTAAAAGAAGGCGGTCCTTCGGCTATTGCTGATGTAACCAATCAACAAATGATAGCTGATGTGGTAAAGCAATACAATATTGATGCTATTTACAATTTGGCAGCATTGCTATCAATAGTGGCCGAGTCAAAACCTCGCTTAGCTTGGAAAATTGGTATTGAGGGATTGTGGAACATCTTAGAAGTGGCACGCGAAAATCATTGCACAGTGTTTACTCCAAGTTCTATCGGTTCGTTTGGGCCTAGCACTCCTCACGACATGACCCCTCAAGATACTATTCAGCGTCCACAAACTATTTATGGTATCTCTAAAGTAACTACTGAATTACTTAGCGATTATTATTTTCGCAAGTATGGTGTTGATACCCGTTCGGTTCGTTTTCCTGGGGTTATTTCATACGTTACTCCTCCAGGTGGCGGAACAACCGACTATGCCGTTGACATTTATTATAATGCCGTACGTAACGAACAGTTTACTTGTCCTATCAAGGCAGGAACAAAAATGGATATGATTTATATGCCAGATGCTTTGAAGGCTGCTATTGATTTAATGGAAGCTAATCCTGATAAGTTGGTTCATCGTAATGCGTTTAACATTGCATCTATGAGTTTCGACCCAGAAGAGATTTATGCTGCTATCAAGAAATATAAGCCAGAATTTAAGATGATTTACGATGTTGACCCATTAAAACAAAGCATTGCTGACAGCTGGCCTAACATCATGGATGATAGTTGTGCAAGACAAGAATGGGGCTGGGAACCTACTTACAACTTGGATAGCATGTCGAAGGATATGTTGGAGAAGCTTAAGATTAAATTATTAGGTAAATAAGAGATTTTCCGAGTAAGCTATTAAGGAGTAAAATAAATAAAAGAAGTTAAGCCATTAGCTTTTTTACTAAAGGCCAGTTCTACAAATTAGCTTCGTTAGCTTTTGAGTTTACATTTTGACATCAAACATAAGCTCAAAAGCTAACGAAGCTATTTTATTGAATCTGCCTCAACTCTTCCTTCATACCTTAGCCAAAATACCCCTTCTTAACAGCTTCCATGATGTTAGCTGGCGGTTGCTGTTTATCCAATTGTTCTTTCATAAAATCCATGTAAGGAGCTACATGTTCAAAAAATTGATAATACCCTTTGCAGAGATAGTTTAATCCAGGTTCGCCTTGAGCGGTCGTAGTAAAACGGTTTTTAGGGCACTCTCCATTACAAGCAAAGAGATATTTGCACTGCTTACATTGCTTAGGTAACAACAAATATTTGTTTTGCCCAAAGGTACGCTGCCTGTCACTGTACATCATTTCAGTGAGCGTATGGGTATGAATATTTCCCAGTTTATAGGACGGAAACACAAAATGGTCGCATGAATACACATCGCCATTGTATTCCATAACACCAGCATGCCCGCATTGTTTTGCCATAGTACACAGCGAGCCATCTACTCCTACCCAGTTAGCAAGCGTTACATCAAATAATTGTACGTAGATAGAACCCACATCGTTGCACACCCACTCATCAAAAACAGCACAAAGAAAGTTGCCCCATTGCTCGGGCGTAACGGAAAAGTCGGCTAACTCTCCCTCCCCTTTATCAGCCATTGAAGCCAGATGTCTGCCGTCTTCATGCTGTAAAATTCGTTCTACAATCGGAGTAAACTGGATATAATGGCAATTAATATCCTTAAAGAACTGATAAAAATCACGTGGATAATCAGCATTAAAATCATTCACCACCGCCATAGCGTTCCATTCTACTTGATGCCTGTTCAAACATCTAATACCACGCATCACCTCTTGCCATGACGGCTTACCTCTGCGGTTGCGCCGGTATTCGTCATGAAACTCCTGTGGCCCATCGATAGATACACCTACCAGCCAATTGTTTTTATAAAAAAAATGTGCCCAACGGTCGTTTATCAGCGTTGCATTGGTCTGTATAGTATTGGCAATCTGCAAACCTCGCCCATATTGTTGTTGCAGTTTTACCACCTTTTCATAAAAAGAAAGTGGACGCATCAGCGTTTCTCCCCCATGCCAGCAAAACATAATCTGCTGCATTGTTTGACTTTCAATATATTGCTTAACAAACTCTTCTAACACCTCATCACTCATAACATGGTGAGGGGCGTTAGGGTATAAATTAGATTTTTCTAGGTAATAACAGTACTTGCATGCCAAATTACACGATGCGCCAGCGGGCTTTGCCATTACGTAGAGAGGACGAGAAAAGGGAGAATACGTTGCCATGAATGTTTTTGTATTGCTTTTATCAACATATAGGGTGCGAAGATTTATGGTTCACTTTCGCCCTCTACATATTCTTCTAAGAATAAATGTTCACCATCGAACACAGCGTATGTAAACTGCGTAATCCAATCGCCCAGTATCATCATACGCACATTCTTGCTCAACATCATATCCAGCTCAATGTGTCGATGTCCGTAAAGAAAATAGTCTATATTGCGATGCTCTCGCATATATTGCTTGGTAAACTGCACTAAATACTCTTTTTCTTCGCCTAAATAAGGAGTCTCTTTACCATTTACTCGCTTCAGTCGACTGTGTTTTGCCCAGTTCATTCCTAAGGAAATGCCCCATCGAGGATGAATAGAATTAAACAATCGCTGACAGATATGGTTGTGAAATATCTTTCTTAACAACTGAAATTTTTTATCAGGATCACCTAATCCGTCGCCATGTGCCAAGAAGAATACCTTGTCGAAAATTTCAACAGTGGTAGGTTTTCTATGTAAAATAACGCCACATTCCTCCTCCAGATAGCCGTAAGTCCACAAATCGTGGTTACCAACGAAATAATGAACTTCCACTCCCATGTCGGTTATCTCGCTTATTTTACCTAGGAAGCGTGTAAATCCTTTGGGTACAACATAACGATATTCGTTCCAAAAATCGAACATATCGCCTAACAGATAAATAGCTGCTGCCTTATTCTTGATGTTGTCCAAGAACCTAACCAGTCTGCGTTCGTTTGTTCTGCGATGTTCTATTGCCCACGAACCTAAATGGGCATCGGAAAGAAAATAAACATTTTTCATCATTGTTTGATGGTTTAAGGTGTTAAGCCTTTAGTTTTTTACTATTACATTTGGGATATGAGACTCTGAAAGGGCGAAATAATATAGATAGCCCCCCCCATCTCAAAGGGTTACGAGAAGGACAAGCTTAAAATCTAACAAAGCTAATTTATGGAACCCGCCTAAAAGTTTATAATTATCAAATCCACATTCTCATTATAATAATTATTAGACGCTTACAGGAGTTTTTCTTTTTGATTGAATATAAATTCAATACGTAAGAGCAATCGTATACGCTATGTTATGTCGTCCTTCCAAAACTTACAAGCCACAATTTTTATCACCCCACCCACAGCAGGGAATGTGGGGGGCTCTTGTAAACAAGAGTTCTTAATCAAATCCTAATTCTACTTTTGCTTCTTCGCTCATCATGCTTTGATCCCACTCGGGTTCAAACACCAAGTTAACATTGCATGTCTTAATACCCTCTAAGCTTTCTATCTTACTACGCACATCTTCAAGAATGAAATCGGCGGCAGGACAATTAGGAGCTGTAAAGGTCATATCAATATCAACGGTGTTATTTTCTTTTACATCAATTTTATAAATCATTCCCAAGTCATAGATGTTAACAGGTATCTCTGGATCGTACACTGTTTTTAGCACATCTACTATCTTTTCTTCTATATCAGTTTTTTCTTGAGGAGTCATTTTTTTTGAATTTATAAGTTTTTAAGTTTATAAGTTATTGAGTTTTCTGTTGACGAGTTTTACAGCAAGAACTAATCATAACGTTAAAAGCTCAATGTTCAAAGTTCAATGTTATCAGCCCAGTACCACATCAAGTATCATCATGATGAGGAAGCCAATGGAGAAGCCCATAACATTCCAATCGCTATGTTCGCCTTGCGAAGCCTCTGGTATCAGTTCTTCTACTACCACATAGAACATAGCTCCAGCAGCAAACGACAGCATAAAAGGAAGGGTTGGTGTGAGCAAAGCTGCCAATAAGATAACCAATACAGAGCCTATTGGTTCTACCACTCCACTCAAGCTCCCCATAATAAACGAATACCATTTACCTTTGCCTTCTGCCCTTAATGGCATAGAGATAATAGCTCCTTCTGGAATATTTTGTATGGCAATACCTAAAGACAGAGTAATAGCTGCAGCCACAGATATACCTACATTGCCTTGCAATACACCTGCTACTACAACACCTACAGCCATTCCTTCTGGAAAGTTGTGAATAGTAACGGCTAAGATAAGCATGGTAGTTCTGCTTAATCGTGAGCGAGGCCCTTCTGGTGAGGAACTTCCTAAATGCAAATGTGGTGTCATATGGTCTAAGAACAACAAGAAGAGTACGCCTACTGCATAACCTACTGCCGCAGGAAACACTTTCCATTTACCTGTATCTGCCCATTGTTCCATGCTTGGCATAATGAGCGACCATATTGATGCCGCTACCATTACACCCGAAGCAAAACCTAACAAGGCTTTTTGCAGTACTGCTGACATCTGGTTCTTCATAAAGAACACAAATGCAGCTCCCAATACTGTTCCTGTAAGGGGCATTGCTAATATTAAGAATATATCACCATTCATTTTTTATTATTTTTGTTATACCTCATGGAAACAAATAGTTTTATCTTAAAAAACAGAGGAAATATCAATTCGTTTCCATCTTTATTATAGGGTGGCTCTATAAAAATACCACCGTAAAGCTTTTTATGTCAGTTTTTTACGTTTTGTCATCTTGTGGGCTCTTTTTGGTTCCATTTTGCTTGTTCGTTCAGTCGTATAGCTTGCTATACTCCTTCACTCACAAACAAATTAGCCTCAAAAATAGTCTCACAATCTGTCAAAGCTAATTTATAGAACCACCCTATAAAGATTACAAAGATAATAATAAATATTGAAAAACAAATAATTTAAACATTTACATTGAATTTTGAGCTTTTAACTTTATGGTAACTTAAAAACTCATTAACTTAAGGCAGGTTCTATAAAATGCCACTATATATTGTGAGTATATTTTATGAAATAAGTTTTATTATCTTTTTACTTCTTCTTATAAGAACAGGCTGTGCCTCAACAATTGAAACAGGTTTTAAGGGTGGTTCTATAAATTACTACTGTAAAGTTTTTATGTCAGTTTTTTTTTACGTTTTGTTATCTTGTGTTTTTTGTTCAATTTGCTTGTTCGTTCAGTCGTATAGCTCGCTATAATCCTTCACTCATAAACAAATTGACCTCAAACATAGTCTCACAATTTGTCAAAGCTAATTTATAGAAGTGGTCTTAAATTACATTCTTCCTTCTTCTCGGTAGCTATAATACTTGCCATCGGTGATAATAAGATGGTCGATAAGGTAGATACGCATAGTTTCGGCTGCTTGCTGAACTCGATGAGTTAACCTATCATCTTCACTACTGGGGTAAGCATGATTGCTGGGATGATTGTGGCACAAAGCCAACACCGTGGCATTACACAACAAAGCTTCGCGCATGATAATGCGCACATCTACAGACGTTTCGCTGATACCTCCATGACTGATGCAAAGCGATTTAATGAGTTTATAGTTCTGATTCATTAACAATATCCAAGCCTCTTCTACGTCCAAATCCTGCATTCGTGGGTGCATATAATTATAGATAGCTGTAGCCGAACTCATATCTGTTCGTTCTTCGGCTTTTTCCATAGCACGACGTTTACCCAGTTCACACGCTGCAAGAATAGTGATAGCCTTGGCAGGACCTATTCCTTTATAATCAATAAGTTGATGTATTGTTTGCTTTCCTAAGGTATTCAAATTGTTATGACAATCGTTCAATAAACGTTTCATCAAGTCGACAGCACTTTCTTCTACCGAACCTGAACCAATCAAGATGGCTAACAACTCAGCATTAGACAATGCCGAAGCCCCTAACCTCTCCATTTTTTCACGAGGGCGATCGTCTATTGCCCATTGTGCAATGGACAGCCGTTCTGTTGTTAAATCGGCATTTTCCTCATCAACACATAAAGTACCAGGGGGTTGTAACTTCTGCTTACATTTATGTGATTGTGTTTCTCTCCGCATAATTACTGGATTAAAAGGAAGTATACCTATTTATAAAATGTTTTATCAAAAGCATGAAACTCGTCCTTGCCCTTTACACATCGCTTATACCATGCATTGATAAAGCCCAAGCCATAACCAATAAGTTGGATGAAGGCTGCCCTTACACTCAATAATCCTATTTTCAAAGAAAGGTAATGATGGGTAGAATCTATCAAAATGGCTCCACTATAAACAAATAATGGCAAAACGCCTATCAAAAATAGCATCTTGCCTATACAAGATGCGGTATCGGATAAAGTCCACAAGAGCACACCGCAAATAATAAATAAGGACAAAAAGGCTACCCCCACCGTAAACACCATGGGTAAGAGATGTACTAACTTTAAACTTTCAGGATATTTTTTATACAGATTGATTCGTGCAATACCACTGTTAAACACTTGTCTGAAGAATTTCTTAAAATCAGTTCTGCGCTTATGCCACACCCATGCTTTGGGGAATAGTTGGCATTGATAGCCCGACTTAAAAATACGAATAGAGAAATCAATATCTTCTCCAAAGCGCATTTTACTAAAACCGCCCAACTTTTGATACACTTCTCTTCGTACACCCATGTTGTATGAACGAGGATAAAACTTATCCAGCTTCTTCTTTCCACCTCTGATACCACCTGTAGTAAAGAAAGATGTCATGGAATAAGAGATGGCTTTTTGTGTATCAGTAAACGATGTATGCGCTCTATCTGGTCCGCCAAAAGCAGCTACAGGATTGGCTTTCAGCTCTTTTTCTACCTCTTCAAAATAGTCGTGAGGTACTACTACATCACTATCTAAAATAATAAGATACTCGCCTTTCGCCCGTTCTGCACCATAGTTGCGCGTTTGTCCTGGTCCACTATTGGACTTTACATAATACTTTATGTCTAATTCGTTTTGATACACCTTGCATACCTCTTTGCAAGGACAAGTAGAACCATCCTCTATAATTAATACTTCAAAATTAGTAAACGTTTGTTTGGTAAGACTTCCCAATAATTCGTCTATTTCATCTGGACGATTATAAACTGGAACTATAATGCTGTATTTCATATTTTTAATAGTTAACAAGTTGACGAGATAAGCTAAGATTTCTATATTCTCTATAGATTTTGGAATTTTCAAGTAACAGAACTAATCATAAAAGTTTTCAATGTTCAAAGTAAAAAGAGGTTATAGCACACAAAAAACGATGCCATAACCTCTCTTCCCCTCAGATATGAGAGGTTTGTAAATTTCTTAATAAACGTCTTTACTCAGAAACACGACTCAAGTAGCTGCCATCGCGAGTATCTACTTGGATGAGTTCTCCCTCGTTAACAAACAAAGGAACACGAACCTCAACACCCGTCTCTAATGTAGCTGGCTTTGTAGCGTTGGTAGCAGTGTTACCTTTAATTCCTGGCTCAGAGTGAGTAACGCGCAAAATAGTCTTTGCAGGCATTTCTGCTAACAATACACTGCCATCGCTGGTATCAGTAACAACCTCTACAACATCGCCTTCTTTCATAAACTCACCACCTGTAACCGACTCTTTAGCCAAAGGAATCTGCTCGAAAGTTTCTTGGTTCATGAAGATACAACCAGTTGAGTCTTCGTACAAATATTGATACGGACGACGCTCTACACGAACATCTTCCAACTTAAAGTTAATCTGAAATGTACGTTCCAATACTCTCCCATCTGACACATTTTTTAACTTTGTAATCATAACGGTATTACCCTTTCCTGGTTTGCGGTGTTGAAAGTCGATACAAGTCCAAATTTTTCCATCGAGACGAATACATGTCCCAATCTTAATTTCTTGTGAATTAATCATTGTGTATATTTTGTCCTAATTTAATTTTGTCTGTTACGTTATCTTCAAAAAGTGGTGCAAAGTTACAAAATATTTATAAAAAAGTTATCCTTTTAGCCTTAAAAATAGTTGTATTCTTTGTTATTACGAAAATAATGACTAATTTTGCAGCTCAAAGCATATGATAACAATAACATAAATATAAAAGAAAATGAAAAGAACATTTCAGCCACACAACAGAAGAAGGGTGAACAAACACGGATTCCGCGAGAGAATGGCAACAAAGAATGGTCGTCGCGTTTTAGCGAGCCGCCGTGCACATGGACGTAAAAAGCTAACTGTTTCTGACGAGAACCACGGTAAATAAATAAACGCTTCCAATAGTTCACTTAACACCCCCATACCCTATAATGCAGCAAGAGACAATTTCTCTTGCTGCATTTTTATTAAATGTGAAAAGTAAAAACAACCAAACTATATATTATATATACCTCTCAGTAACAATCTCTTTTATTTTTTGCATCTAACATCTTTGCCGATTGTGTGCGTACACAAACTGTTGACATAAGTCAATAAATTTACACAATATACAGTTTTAGTCTATAAATATTTGCAACAAGTACAATAAGTTTATACCTTTGCAGTACCAAAAAGATTAATAGTTAATAGATTGTTTAGGTTAGTAGTAATAGATTTAGGTTTTTAGTTATTAGGTTTAAGGTAAATTAAACAGATTGTTTAACAGATAACGATGGAAACCGTGAGGCTTTCATTCATTAAGAAACAAATTAACGTTAAACATATAATACACCGCAGTTCGTTGAGAATTGCGGTGTTTTTTTTCCATTATTTTATACCCCTTATTTTACAACAAGAAACTACCACACCTAAATATGCAAAATTTCAGTTGAGTAGTTATACTATAATTACTATAGGCTGTTCTATAAATTAGCTTTGTTACTTTTGAACCAAAGATAAGCAAAAAGATAGCAATACGTATTTCATAAAATTTTACCCACAATATACGGTGGTAATTTATAGACCAGCCTATAACAATTTACTTGTGGTTAGTTCTATAAATTAGTATGTTGATTACCAATAAATGTTTCTCTTTTTTTTTATATAAAGTATGCTTTTTTATCGCCTTTACAAACTCAATGAGATTGTATCACAAACTCCATTAAATTAACGCACAATCTCCATTGAATTGCAACACAAACTCAATGAGATTGTAAAGCCATCAATAGCCTTCATAATTATCTTTTGTAGAAGCAAGGTTCGGCATTAAGCCAATGTATGCCCTCCACAGCCCAAAAAACAAACGTTTTATTTTGTACTATGTGCGAATTAAATTATCTTTGCATAAGATAGGCAGTGTTTCAATAACTAAAGTGTAAAAACAGCTTGAGCTATTAAGCCTTGAAGGGCGATATAATAGAAGATAGAGGGTTGCCCTTATCTAAGAAAGCCTACCTCTCTAATATGAAGCTCTAAAAGAGCAACATAATTGATAATGTGAAATGTGATATATGAAATTATAAAACCACTTACATTTACTATTTTACATTTTACGTTTTACATTAAAATAATTACCATGCCCACTTATGAGGGGGGGTGGATAGTTTTGCAATAGAGCACATATACGCAAATACATAGGGGCATACCCCTACATGTAAAATATATCATCTCTTCAGGGCTTAAGTAAGACAGTAAGCATAAACTAACAGCGGATGAAGCCAACAGAATTTATAAGAAAGTTCATGAGTAAATATTTGTGGGGAAATCTCCTCGCAATGGCATTGGTTTGTCTTGTCGTGATGTTAGGAATACGCTTTGGTATTGACTTGTACACTCATCATGGCGAAGCTATCGCTATACCTAATGTAAAGAAAAAGCCTTTGGAGGAAGCCGAGAAGATATTAAAACAAGCAGGACTAAAAGTTGTGGTAAGCGACACTGGTTTTGTGAAGACTTTACCACCTAATTATGTATTGGAACAAAGTATTGCTCCTGGAGAAAAGGTAAAATCGGGGCGCATCATCTACTTAACTATCAATGCTTCTAAGTCGCCTACCATTACCCTACCCGACGTAATAGATAACAGCTCGTTACGCGAAGCCATGGCTAAGCTTACTGCCATGGGCTTTAAGGTAGGCACCCCCCAATACATTGCTGGTGAGAAAGATTGGGTATACGGCATCTTAGTAAACGGCAAACATGTGATGACGGGCGACCGCATCTCGATAGAATCAACTCTTATCATACAGGTTGGGAATGGTATGCGGGATAAAAACGACTCGGTAAACTATATCGGGCCTGATGATCCTAAAGAGGAAGAAAGCGACATTGATGACTTTGAAGAGATGAAAAGTCCGATAGACGAGTCTTCTAACTCTAAATCATCTTCAAAAGAGGAGATTTCAGCTACTTCTTCTACAAAAAAAGATAAAACATAAGCTCCCACAAAAAAAAGGAAATCCCCCCACAAAAAAAAGAGAGGGATGATAAAACATCCATAAAGGGGCAACATAATTATAATAGTAATATGTGGTGATTTTGTTTTACAATTAAATATTGCGCAAATAAACATAGGAAACAAGCTCCTACGCTATGCAATGCCACCCTTTTAGGGTTACTCTCAGCACCGTGGTTATATACTCCGTTATAAATCAAAAGAGCTCAAGTTCTTTCTATATAACTAAACGACATGGCATATACATAAAAGATAAAAATGACAGAAGTGACAAACAACATAGAATTGTTGGAAGATGA
The DNA here is from genome assembly GCA_946999045.1 of uncultured Prevotella sp. Classification (GTDB taxonomy): domain Bacteria; phylum Bacteroidota; class Bacteroidia; order Bacteroidales; family Bacteroidaceae; genus Prevotella. The sequence continues at coordinate 35,625 of CAMQBR010000013.1, read as the reverse complement.
TGAGGACCAACAACTATACGAGCATTTTCGCATAGAGGTAGATAAAAACCAAGAGCCACTGCGCATTGACAAGTATATGTTTGACAGACTCAAGCACTCCAGTCGTAACCGTATACAAAAAGCTGCAGATGCAGGTTTTGTTCATGTAAACAACCATCCAGTGAAGAGTAATTATAAGGTACGACCACTTGATGTTATTACCTTGATGCTGGATGCACCTCGCCACAATAATAAAATAGAGGCAGAAGATATTGCCTTGAGCATTGTGTACGAAGACGATGACCTCATGGTGATAAACAAGCCAGCAGGACTGGTAGTACATCCAGGAGCAGGCAACTTTCATGGTACATTGATTAATGCGGTGGCATGGCATCTGAAAGATTTGAAAACGTTTGATGCCAACGACCCTGAAGTGGGGTTGGTGCATCGCATAGACAAAGATACCAGTGGCTTGTTGGTTATAGCTAAAACACCTATTGCCAAAACAAAATTGGGTTTGCAGTTTTTTAACAAAACTACCCACCGTAGTTACAACGCTTTGGTATGGGGAAACTTTCAAGAAGACGAAGGCAGAATAGAAGGAAATATAGGTCGTGATTCTAAAGACAGACTCAGAATGGATGTGTTTCCACCCGATAGCAATATTGGTAAAACTGCAGTTACCCATTATCGTGTATTGGAACGGTTTGGCTATGTAACCTTGGTGGAATGTATCTTAGAAACAGGACGAACCCACCAAATACGTGCACACATGAAGCATATTGGGCATCCCTTGTTTGGAGATGAGCGATATGGTGGCATGGAGATAAGAAGAGGACAGCGAAGTGCTACATACAAAGCATTTATACAAAACTGCTTTAAGTTATGTAATCGTCAGGCCTTACACGCCAAGACTTTGGGCTTTGTACATCCCACAACGGGAAAGCAAATGGATTTTACATCCCAGTTACCCAACGATATGGCACAACTCATTGATAAATGGCGAATATACATTAACGGTACAAACAAGAATACATTTGAAGAATAAGAAAAAAAACATATTAATTATGAAAGACTTGAAAAGAAACATTGCCATTGTTTGTGGTGGCGACTCATCTGAATACGAGGTATCATTGCGTTCGGCACAAGGCATTTATTCGTTTATGGATAAAGAACGTTATAACGTATATATCGTTACCCTGAAAGGATTAGACTGGCAGGTATGTTTTGATAACGGTGATACAGCAAAAATTGATAAAAACGATTTTTCTTTTGTATATCAAGGCAAAACTACTATCTTTGACTATGCATACATCACCATTCATGGTACTCCAGGCGAGAATGGTATCATACAGGGTTACTTTGAATTGGTAGACATCCCTTACTCTACCAGTGGCGTATTAGTAGAAGCCATGACTTTTAACAAGTATGCACTGAACCACTACCTGGCTGCCTTTGGTGTGAAAGTGGCTAAGAGCATAATGATAAGACGTGGCGAGGAACATACGTTAGACGAAAAAACAGTTGAAGAGAAGTTGGGGATGCCTTGCTTTGTAAAACCCGTAGAAGATGGTTCGAGCTTTGGTATCACTAAGGTAAAGAACTCAGACCAGTTAGCTCCAGCATTGCGAACGGCCTTTATGGAGAACGAGGCGGCTATGATAGAGAGTTATATGAATGGTATCGAACTATCTATTGGCTGTTACAAAACGCACAATAAGACAGTAGTATTCCCTGCAACAGAAGTAGTTACCAAGAACGATTTTTTTGACTACGATGCTAAATACAACGGACAAGTTCAGGAAATAACACCAGCTCGGATTGATGACGAAACGGCTAAGAAGGTTGCAGAAGAGACCAGTAGAATTTATGACATACTACATTGCAATGGTATCATTCGTATTGATTACATCATTACGAAGAATGAACAGGGCAAAGATGTAGTAAACATGTTAGAGGTGAACACTACACCAGGCATGACGGCTACTAGCTTTATACCACAGCAGGTTCGTGCTGCAGGATTAGATATAAAAGATGTTCTCACAGAAATTATAGAAAATCAGTTTTAGTTAACAAGTTATCTATGGTATCTATCTATATCTATAAATCCTATATATCTTAGTACTTTCAAACTATAAGCTCAAAAACTAAAAACAATGTCTATCCCCCATCAATTTGACGACATCCGCCCATTCGAATCAGAAGAGTTACCAATGGCATTCGATCGTATATTGGCAAACGATCAGTTTAAGCAAATATTGGCCTATCTATATCCCAACACTTCATTAGAAGCCATTGCACAACGTATGCGTGCTTGCAAAACAAGTTTAGAGTTTCAAAAAACATTTGCATACAACTTTCTCAATAATCTGTTGCAAAAGGTAGCCAAGAGTTGCGACATCAACATCGATACCATTAGTAATAAGCACAATTATACCTTTATCAGTAATCACAGAGATATTGTATTAGACTCTGCTTTTTTGTGTAAGCTATTGATGGATAGTGGCTTTACAACAACATGCGAAATTGCTATTGGCGACAACTTATTATCGTTGCCATGGGTGAAAGATTTGGTTCGTATTAATAAATCGTTTATTGTAGAACGCAGTTTGTCTATGCGCCAAATGTTGTTATCCAGCAAGCGATTGTCTGAATACATGCACTATTCTATCCAAGAAAAAAAAGAAAATATATGGATTGCACAACGTGAGGGGCGTGCCAAAGATGCCAATGACCGCACAGCAGAGAGTATTCTAAAGATGATGTGCATGGGAGGAGAGGGCAACATCACAGAAAGATTAATACAACTGCACCTTGTTCCGATGACCATATCATACGAATATGACCCATGCGATTTCTTGAAAGCAGCTGAATTTCAACTGAAATACGACAACCCCGAATGGAAGAAGAGTGCACACGATGATGTGGTTAGTATGCAAACGGGTATTATGGGATATAAGGGACACATTCATTATCATTGTTCTGCCTGTTTGGACGAGTATCTGCAAACTATTCATCCTGATACGCCAAAGACAGAAATTTTTGGTATCATTGCTAAACATATTGACCACGAGATTCATCGCAACTATCGCATTTATCCTAATAATTACATTGCATACGACTTGTTGATGAACTCTAACGAGCATTCCAATAAATATACTGCAGATGATAAAGCATCCTTTGAACGGTATGTTGCACAGCAAGTGGGAAAGATAGATATCCCTAATAAAGACGAAGCATATCTCAGCGAGCGCATTTTAACGATGTATGCCAATCCTCTAAAAAACTATTGGGCTGCATGCAAATAATACAGTTTCATCATAAAAGCAAAAAAAGATGGCTCATCTTCCACCCATTATTAGAGGAGAAAACATCTTCTTTTCTTTCTTTATACCTTATAAGCCTATTGTATGTGCTTACCGCTTGCACGGTGGAATCCTACGAATCGGGCGATGGTAAGTATTCGTACATGAAGGCCGAAATGGCAATGTTGCACTGCATAGAATCACATAAAATTGATTATGCCATTACTGATCAGGGCGAAAAGATTATTTTTACCCAACCTTTTATCTGTTACTGGGCAAAACATACAAATGCAATATATCGTGCCATGCTGTATTACCAGAAAACAGATAAACAGGTAAAGGGCATAAAATGCCATCCTGTATGGCTATGTGAACCTAAAGAAAAGAAACACAAAATGCCTACAGACCCCGTAAAACTATCTGGGATATGGTTAAGTAGTAATAAAAAATTTATCAACTTGAATATTGGTTTGCTAACAGGAGGAAAAGCTAACCACAAGGAAGAACAGGTATTAACAATCGTTATCCGACATATTCAAACAGATAAACACGGCAATCATATCTACAACTTAGAACTCATTCATGCGCAAAATAACATGGCGCAAATGTACACCTCTACTTTCTACATCAGTATTCCTACAGATAAATATAACAAGAGAGATACCATTCGTATCAAGGTGAATACGTACGAAGGAGAAGTAGAAAAGGATTTTAGTTTTTAAACTTTAGATAGAGCTTCTAATGTCAATGTAGTACAGGTATCACAAAAGATAAAAGAATCGTATATGTAAAAGACAATAACAAAAGATGATATTTCTTAATACCAGCCGTCCTTATATCGTAAGCATCCATATTAGCCGCCTTTCACACTAACAAAATAACCCTTGTATGCTGCAAACATATAAGGGTTATTTTGTTAGTGTGAAAGGCGGCTAATATGGATGCTTACGATAATAAAAGTAGGAAAGCCCAGCAAAGGCGGCTAATGTTGGATGCTTACGTTATTAGGGCTTACTCGGGACTTCCACCCATTAGATAATGCTCATGCCGAGCGTACAAAAAAAAGCGGTACATCCACAAAGGATAGCACCGCTTTTTGATGATAATAAGCTGTTAAGCAATACCAAACGATGTTGAGTTATGCTACAGTTTGAACTTCTGTTACTTTTTCATTCTTAATCTTGCGACCTAATACCCAGTAAGCGATAGGCGAAGCAAGGAAGATAGAACTCAATGTACCTACAAACACACCAATGATCATAGCAAAGGCGAAACTACGGATGCTGTCGGCACCTAAGATAAAGATAGGAACCAATACAATCAATGTAGATACAGATGTATTGATAGTACGAGCCAACGTTTGGTTAATAGAATCGTTGAACGTCTTTTGTATATCTTGTTTAGGATGTAATTTTAGGTTCTCACGAATACGGTCGAATACAACCACCGAGTCGTTAATATCATAACCTATCACCGTTAGAATAGCACCGATAAAGGTCTGATCTATTTCGAGTGAAAATCCTATCCAGCCATAACACAATGAGAATAAACCAACTACGATGAGCGTATCAATAATCAACGCTGCAACCGAACCAATAGAGAAACCTATATTGCGGAAACGTAGCAAAATATATAAGAAGATACAAATCAAAGCGATAGCAACACTCTTGATAGCGTTATTGGTAATATCCTTTGCAATAGAAGGCCCCACCTTCGATGAGCTGATGATAGACCCCCCCTCACGAATATCAGGGTTCTTGAAGGCTTCAATGTTAGTTTGCTTAACCATACCAGCCTTGTGTAAAGCATCATAAAGAATGGTTTCAGCCTTATCGTCCATTTGTGGGTCGTTGCTCTCCAAGTTATAGTTGGTAGATACACGGAATGTCTTACCATCGGTACCAATAGCAATTACACTGGTAGTAGCTAATTTTCCTGTATTCTTTCCAACAGTATTCTTAAAGGCATTGTTCAATACACCACGAACCTCTTCTACATGTATTGGCTTGTCTACAGATACTACATAGTTGCGACCACCTGTAAAGTCAATACTCTGACTCAAGCCTCTTACACCGAAGCTAATAATACATATAACAATCGCAATAACGTAGATTGTTCCGCTCACCTTGAACATCTTCATAAAATTGTAGTGCGTGTTCTGCATCAAGTTCTCTGAAACACCTGTCCAGAACTTTAAGTTAAGCCACTTATCTTTGTTCAGTTTGTGTTCATAAACCAAGCGAGTCAAGAATACTGCACTAAAGAATGAACATACAATACCTATCAGCCATGTGGTAGCGAAGCCTTGTATAGGACCAGTACCAAAGATTAATAAGATAATACCAGTGATAGCTGAAGTAAGGTTAGAGTCGAAGATAGCACTAAACGCATTGCTATAACCAGCAGTTATGGCTTGCTTCATTGCTTTACCAGCTCTTAGTTCCTCTTTAATACGCTCGTAAATCAGCACATTAGCATCTACTGCAGTACCCAGCGACAGCACCATACCAGCAATACCACTCATCGTAAGGGCTGCTTGGAAAGATGTTAATATACCCAAGGTGAAGAAAACGTTCACAATCAAAGCACAGTTAGCTATCATACCAGGGATAAAGTTGTACATCAAAATCATGTACAATATCAGTAAGATAAAGGCAATAACGAACGATACAATACCTTGTTGAATAGATTGTGCACCTAATGTAGGACCAACAACTTCTTCCTGTACGATGCGAGCAGGAGCAGGCATACGACCAGATTCCAATGTATTAGCCAAGTCCTTTGTATCTTCAATGGTGAAGTTACCAGTGATAGAAGATTGCCCACCATCTATCTCGCAGTTGATACGAGGAGCTGTATATACCAAGCCATCCAATACAATGGCAACGGCTCTACCGATATTAGCTTTCGTAATTGCAGACCAGCGACGTGAGCCATCAGTGTTCATTGTCATAGAAACTTCTGGCTTACCTGTAAAGTGATCAAACTGATCGGAAGCATTAACGATGACATCACCCTCCAAAGGAGCACGCCCTGTAGTAGTAGTAACTTTCAATGCGTGCAACTCATAGTAGTTCTTTACTTTTAAGCCATCAGCGGGTTTAGCACTCCAAAGTAATTTTAAATCGGTTGGAAGAACCTGTTTTGCTACTTCTGAGTGGATAATTCTATTAATCTCTGCAGTATCTCTCACGCTTGCATAGCCTACAACGCTCAATGCCCCCTGTCCTGTTGGGTTCAATATAGCGAGCAATGGGTGAGCTTTCTTAGCAGCTGCCAACTCAGCATTGTTAGTTTGCTTAATGTCTTTCAGCTCCTCTTTGCTCTTAATTAGGAATTTTGGTTGAGCTTTTTTTACCGTAGCAGCCTTCTTTACCGTAGTTTTTGTGGTGTCCTTGGTAGTTGTGTTGGCTGTAGTTGTAGCACCATGTGCATATTGTGCATCCAGCTGATTAAGGTAAGGAATAATTTCTTCCGCATTAAAGGTTTCCCAAAACTCAAGGTTTGCACTACCTTGTAACAACTTACGCATACGCTCTGGCTCACGTATACCAGGCATTTCTACCATGATACGTCCTTCTTGTCCTTCCAGTTTTTGAATGTTAGGTTGCACAACACCAAACTGGTCGATACGTGTACGAACAACATTAAACGAGTTGTCAATAGCCGATTGTGTTTCTGTACGCAAGGCTTTTTCTACTTCTGCATCGCTGCTTTGTGGATTTACTTTGCCCTGTAACTGCTGAGTAGCAAAAATTTCAGCGAGCCTTCTGCCAGGTGCATTTTTCTTAAAAGCTTTGATAAAAAGTGAAATAAAATCTTCTTGACTGGTTTCTTCTTCAGCTCTTGCTTCCTTCATCGACTTTACAAACGCTGCATCTGTCTTGTGATCGGCGAGCATATCAATAACATCTGGTACCGAAATCTCAAGTATCACATTCATACCACCTTTTAAGTCAAGCCCTAATCCTATCTGAGTTTCCAAGCATTTCTGATAAGAGTAAATGCCTAAATACTTTACAGAGTCTTTGTACTCTTGTTGTGCAATAGGATCTTTTAGCTTAGCTGCCTGACTATCATAATAGCGAGTGGCTGCTGAAAAAGACAAATAGAAGATGCTTGCAAGCGTCATAAGGACGGCTGTTACAATTACAATTCCTTTGTTTCGCATTTTTGTTTATTATTATTAATGATTGTTTTTCTACCTATTTATAGATGTGCAAAGATAATATATTTTTATTGTTGTAAAAAATTTATAGCTCTTATTTGTGTATATCTTATACAATTTGCGCTTATTTTTCTTTCTTTTGTAGCCAACAGTAAATAGGGTAGTGGTCACTACTCTTTATTTTACTATCTACTTTACAGTTGTATGGCTTCCAGTCTTTAGAGCACATAATATGATCTATACGCACATAAAATCCTCCTTTATGATAAGATATTCCAGGCCCATTACCTGTCTCTATGTAGCAGTCAATAAGGTTTTTGGCGATGGCTCGCCGAACATACGAGTTGGGCGTATCGTTAAAGTCGCCACATACTATCACACTTTTGCTCTGATGCTCTGCAATAAATCTTGCTACAGCTTGTGCTTGCGGAGCTCTTATCTTACTCGCCCTTGCCAATTTTAGCAGTACAGATTTAGAGCCCTCTTTAGTTTCTTGCTTATTAGCGCATCCTTTTAATATATGCTTAAACTCTTCTTTATCCTTATCCGTCAAACCAATCGACTCCAAGTGGTTACCTATAACAATCACTGTATCGTCTTTCATGTTAAGATAAAAAGCCGTAGAGTGGTTGCCTTCCGACTGATATACAATGGGCTCTTGCTTCATGATACGATACTTGCTGTATAATATCATTCTATCCGATGCGTCTTTGGCATACGACTCCGTGTGATAAGGATAGATTGCATTCAGCACTGAGTCTACATTTTTTTGCAAATTTCCATAAGCCTGTGCCTCTTGCAGACAAACAATATCTGCCTTTTGGTGGGCAATATAGCTCACAACGTTGTTGTGTTTATCGTCATTGTTACCTCCGCCAAAATACCAAACATTATACGATAACACCTTAATGGCATTATCTGGTACATCTTTCTTTAGATTAATGGGAAAATAGTTGCGTATGGGCTGGTAGCAAAGTATAAAGCCTACAAATGGAATCCATACGTAACGTATGTGGACGAATATCCATAATACAAGAAAAGCCATATTGATAATCAACATGGCAGGCAAGAACAAACCTAAGTTAGTGAGCAAGGGGTGCATTTCTGGATTAAATCTGTCGGCATATCCCATAATCATCATTACCACAATGGTAACAATATTTGCTCCTATTAGTATTTGCGTTATTATTTTTAATAACGTTGTCATTTTACTTATCATTATTTACGCTGACTGTTATCAAATAGTTGTTGCTTTTCTTCAGCAGTCAAACTATCGTACCCACTTTTTCTTATTTTATCTAAAATACGGTCAACCTCCTCTTGCTCCTTTTGCTTTTGCGTATTATAGTCCCAGTCGCTTTGTGGCCTGTCCCACGAATTATTGGTAATACCATCCGCCTGTTTATGTGTATGTTGTTGCCATTTCTTCTTCAGGTTCTCAAAGAAGTATTCACCTTTTATCCTGTTAAATGAGCCCTTTTGCTTACCTTGCCAATACTTAATAATAAAAAATCCTACAACCATACCGCCCAAGTGCGCAAAGTGAGCCACGTTACCTCCTGTGGTAGTGAGAGCCATTATCAAGGAGATACCAGCGTACAACATTACAAACCATTTGGCTTTGATAGGAACAGGTAATGGAAAAATAAATAGTCTCTCTTCTGGGAAAATCATACCAAATGCTAATAGCAGTCCATATACTGCACCTGATGCCCCTACGGTAGTCCATTGGTTAAGGTAAGTATCCATAGATATACGCATACCATCGAGCGATACCATGTTGTACGATGCCAATCCTTCAGCAACATATGTTCCGTATTGTGCCACCTCTTGAAACAATCCTGCACCAATACCACAAATCAGGTAGAATGTTAGATACCGCTTAGGTCCCCATACACGTTCTACCACACAACCAAACATCCACAATGCAAACATATTAAAAAAGATATGTTCAAACGAGGCATGCATAAACATATAGGTTATTAACTGATATATCTTGAAGTCGGGCGCTAAGAAAAAGTGCAATCCTAATACATCGTTAATATCTATTTTTGTTCGTAACACGTACATGGCAGCAAATGCCAGTGCGTTAATAATAAGTAAGTTCTTGGTTACTTTTGGCATATTTTGAATATAAATATTAAAACGTTACAACGGTGCAAAAATACGAAAAAAAGTCTGTCTTACAGCCTATATTTGTCTGTTTTACCGTTTTTTTTGTGTAAGTAAGACATTTTTTTGAGTTTTTAGTTTGATTTCTAAAATGTTTGGTTTATATTTGTCAACGATAAGTTGGAAATATTTTTTATTAATCTTTATATAAACCCAAAAGTAATGAATAAGACAGAATTAATCGACAAGATTGCAGAAGCTGCAGGTTTAACCAAGGCAGATGCAAAGAAAGCATTAGATGCAACAACCGATGCCATCAAAGGTGCTTTGAAAGAAGGTGATAAAGTACAGCTTGTAGGCTTTGGTACATTTAGTGTTTCAGAGCGTTCTGCACGTGAGGGAATAAACCCTGCAACCAAGCAAAAGATTAGTATTGCTGCAAAGAAGGTTGCTAAGTTTAAGGCTGGTGCCGAGTTTGCTGATGCACTTAACTAGACAAGTCGTGATATCTAAATAAAAAAGGTGGTTCAGAAGAACCACCTTTTTTGTTGTCCTAAGCGGATTCGAACCACTACAAACAGAACCAAAACCTGTTGTGCTACCATTACACCATAGGACAAACTATAAAATCTTATCGTTGATAAAACGTAAATATACGCCTTTTGTTTTCAAAAGACGCTGCAAAGGTAGTAGTTTTTTTGTTTCCTGCCAAACGTTTTAAGAAAATATTTTAAAGGTGTAGTTATTTTCTTTATTTTGAACATTGAACATTGAGCTTTATGATGAGGCTTCCAAGCTATTAAAATTAAGCGGGTTATAGTATTTAACACATTACCTTAATAACCACAGATAACACCTCATATAATCTGGTATAAGCCGCAATCTGTGGTAAAGAATAATAGCGTAAAAAACAAAACGTACCTGTCAATAAAAATGATAATATTTTAACACTTCTTCTACTTTCGTTCTAGAGAAAAATACTATACATATTTATCCCTTTCGCTACTATATCTTGTTATTTTATTTCTCTTGTTATACAATCTCCATAACTTTGTACCGTTATCTCATGCTATTTGTAGTAGAAAAAGGTAGGTTTTGTCGTGCTATCTATCCTTAATTTTGGTAAAATAAAGATGCTTTCTTAGCGTTTTTTCTAATAGGAATTTGTAATGTGCTGATTGGTAATGTGATGCAAAATGGTCAAAAAATGCATATTTTCGTCCTTATTATTTTTATTTTCCAAATATTAAAAATATAACGAAGTAAGTGTAAAGATAATTCATAAAAAGTATATTGTAGAAAAAGCATTTTATACGTAGTGTGTTTTGCCATAAATAAAGCCGTTTTAACGGGCTGAAAATTATTTTGTAAATATGTAGTGTTATCACACATAATTCACCCAGCTATTTGCTTGCAAACTTTTTTTTGATGTGGAAGCTATAAATTTTATGTTTCTTTTGTTAAAACAAAGAGCTCGTACATTATAAGAACGTTTTTAGTAACACACAAGAATGTATATTCTCTCTGTGGGAAACCTAAACAAACACTAAAAAACACGTTCTTTATTACTATTTTATATAATTAAGTATTAAAAAGGTGGTGAAATTGCCGAAAACTAATTAAATTTGCAACTAAAAATATAATTACGTATCAATGAAAAGGAGATTTTTACTATTCGTTTTACCATGTGCTATTTCTCTGTTAACGGCATCGTGTCTTAACAATAGCGAAGAAGAACTTGTAACGTATAATGACGCTGCTATTACAAGTTTCTCGCTCAATTCCGTAAAACGATTGGTACATACTACCTCAAAGACTGGTACAGACAGCTCGTATGTAGAGAAGTTTAATGCTACTAAATATACTTTCAGTATAGACCCCATAAAGAGAGAGATATTCAATGTAGACTCTTTGCCAGTTGGCGTTGATGCTTCCAAGGTATTAGCTACCATTGTTACCAAAAATGCAGGTGTGTTGGCTATTAAAGATGTCAAGGGCGATAAGGTAACATTCTATACTACCAAAGACTCAGTAGACTTCACTTCTCCCCGCCAGTTAGTAGTTTATAACAATGCAGGTACCTCCATGGTAACCTATACTGTAAAGGTAAATATACACAAGCAAAAGGCTGAAGATTTTAACTGGAACCAACTGGTAAAGGCTGATGCACCTTTTGCAAAGCTAACAGCCATGAAGTGCTTGACTACTGATAGGTATATCTACATTTTTGGTGTAGAAGGCAACAAAGGAAAAGTATATGCCTCTGCCATTGATGATGGTAAGATTTGGCAAGAAGTACAAACAAATATAGTTTTGCCAAGTAACTTTTACCACAATGTGGTAAGTATGCAAAATGTGCTGTATGTATATACTGATGGCAAACTTATGCAATCTACTGATGCAAAGCTGTGGACAATTGTAGCCAACGTATCTCTGCAACAACTCTTAGGTGCCAGTAGCAATAAACTTTATGCAAGTTCAAAGCAGGGCGAAATAATGGTTTCGGTTGACAAAGGAAAGACGTGGGAAGCCGATGAAATGGACGAAAAAACAAGTTTACTACTACAGCATAATGTTCAATTCATTGCTCTTCCTTCACATTACAGTAAGTCTATGAGTCAGCTTTTGCTCTTGGGTGAAGGCGCAACGCAAACAATTATTTTGGGAAAGGTAGAAGAAAATACTGCTGATTCAAAAAGGCAGTTGTGGACTATCTATACAACCAACAATAATGCCAACGGCATTTTGCCAAATCTACACAACTTACAAGTGGTAAAATATGGTAATAGGTTATTGGCTATGGGTAGTGCCATGGTAGCCCATACCACAGAAGCTCAACCCTTTAGCAAGTTGTATAGTAGTGAAGATGGTGGTATTACATGGGGCGAATATAATAAAGTAACTTATCCAAAGAACTTAAGCTCAAGTAAAGTTTCGTTTGCCATGACCGTTGACGCACACAACTATTTATGGATAGTTTGTGGCAAGACGGGGCAAGTATGGAAAGGCAGACTCAATAAACTGGGTTGGCAAAAAGTACAAAAGGTATTTACCGAATAGTAAATAAAACACCTGCTGGTATGCAATGTAAATGGCTCATACTATTCTTAACATTAATCTCAGTGCAGATACAGGCACAAGACTACATAGAATATCGTATGGAGATAGGAGCAGGAGCAGGCTTGGTGTCGTATCAAGGCGATTTTAATAGTAGTATACTCAGGAATATGCAACCCATTGGCTCCATTGTTTGGCGATATGTTCTAAATCCGAGAATGGCAGTAAAAACCACAGGGAGTTATGGTAAGATAAAAGGAAAATCGGCCGATGTAGGGACTTATTATCCAGAGTTGGCACACGAGCAGTATAAGTTTGATAATAGGTTGGGCGATTTGAGTGTCGTCTTTGAATATAATTTTTGGCCCTATGGTACAGGTAAAGACTACCGTGGCGCCAAGCGCATAACGCCCTTTATACAGGGAGGTATAGGTGCAACGTACGTTGGAGGAAACAATGCTCATGCCTTTACTGCCAATTTTCCGCTGGGTTTAGGCTTAAAATATAAGTTGGGCAATCGTATGAACATAGGTTTAGAGTGGTGTACGCACTTTTCTTTGAGCGACCAATTAGATGGAGTTGCCGACCCTTATCTCATTAAGAGCAGCGGGGCTTTTAAGAATGCCGATAGCTATTCGGCTTTGCAAGCCATATTTACTTACAGCTTTAAAGCCAAATGCCGCACCTGTCATAATGCAGATGAGTAGCCACATATTAAATATAAAACATGAGCAGTACAATAATAGATATGAATAAGGTGCCGCAGCATATTGCTATTATTATGGACGGCAATGGACGTTGGGCAGCCGAACAAGGCAAAGAACGCAGTTACGGACACCAGGCTGGTGTAGACACAGTGCGCAAAATTACCTCAGAATGTACTCGTTTGGGAGTGAAATATCTTACATTATATACATTCTCTACCGAGAACTGGAAACGCCCCGGGGCTGAAATATCTGCTCTTATGGGCTTGGTACTGAGTTCGCTCGAAGACGAAATCTTTATGAAGAATAATGTTCGTTTTAGAGTAATTGGCGATATAAATCGTTTACCAAAGGCTGTACAAGAGAAACTACATCAAACAGAGGAACATACCAAAGGCAATACAGCCATGACCATGGTGGTGGCTCTTAGTTACTCATCGCACTGGGAAATTACCAAGGCAACCAAAGAGATAATTGCAGATGTAAAGTCTGGTAAAATAAAAGAGCAAGATGTAAATGAGCAGTTGCTGAGTCAGTATATGGAAACGGCATTCATGCCCGACCCAGATTTGCTTATTCGTACGGGTGGTGAACTGCGCATATCTAATTATTTGTTGTGGCAGATAGCTTATTCAGAACTCTATTTCTGCGATACCTACTGGCCCGATTTTGATGAGGCCCAGTTGCAACGTGCCATTATTGATTACCAAAGTAGACAACGCCGATTTGGTAAAACCGAGCAACAAGTAGAAGAACAAGATAAAGATAGAAAATAATTCAACAAGATGAATCATATAAAAAAGGTGCTCATAGTAGCGGTAGCATTGGCAAGTTTGTCTGTTCAGGCACAAGACAAGATTGTTCACCCTGACATTAATTACGCTGGAACGCCACGTACGTTAGTGGTAGGCGGTATTAGAGTATCGGGTGTAGAAGGATATGAAGACTATATGCTATCTGGCATATCGGGATTAGCTGTAGGACAAACCATTACAGTTCCTGGTAGTGAGATAACCAGTGCGGTGAAACGCTATTGGAAACATGGCTTGTTTTCGGATGTTTCGATTACTGCCGACTCTATTGTAGGAAACAAAATCTATCTCAATATCTTCTTACAAACACTTCCTAGAGTGTCGGAAATTAATTATATCGGATTGAAAAAGTCGGATCGCGAGGACATGGAGGCTAAGTTAGGTTTGTTAAAAGGTGGACAGATAACACCTAATATTATAAGTAGAGCAAAGTTCTTGGCTAAAAAGTATTTTGATGACAAGGGCTTTAACAATGCCGAAATAAATATTGTTCAGCGTGATGATGTTGTCAACAAAAATAGTGTAATACTGGATGTGATTGTTGACAAGAAGCAAAAAATGCGTGTTCGGCAAATTATTATCGAAGGAAACAAGGCTTTGAGCGACCAGCAGATAAAGGGTGGACTCTTGTCCAAGGGTGCTTTTAAGAAGATACATGAGGCAGGAAAGTTTGGCTCACTCTTTAAATCGAAGAAGTATACGCCCGAAAGATGGAAGGAAGACAAGCGTAACCTCATAAAGAAATATAACGAACTGGGTTATCGTGATGCGGTAATAGTAAAGGATAGTGTGTGGTCGGTAGATGATAAACACGTAAATATCTATGTAAAGGTAAACGAGGGTATCAAGTACTATATCCGCAATATTACATGGGTTGGTAACACGGTTTATCCTACTGATTATCTGAGTGCATTGCTGGGTATGAAAAAAGGTGATGTATATAATCAGACATTACTTAACAAGCGCCTAACAGAAGATGAGGATGCTGTGGGCAATCAATATTGGAATCATGGTTATATATTTTATAACTTGCAGCCTACGGAGGTGAATATTGTGGGTGATTCTATTGACTTGGAAATGCGTATAACTGAAAATCAGCAGGCAAGGCTCAATCATGTGCGTATCAATGGTAACGACCGCTTGTACGAAAATGTGGTTCGAAGAGAGTTGAAAACCAAGCCAGGCGATTTGTTCTCTAAGGAAGCACTGATGCGTTCGGCACGTGAATTGGCATCTATGGGGCACTTCGATCCTGAAAAGGTGAATCCCGATGTGAAGCCCGACCCAGAGAATGGTACGGTAGATATTAACTGGAATCTGCAACCAAAGAGCAACGACCAGATAGAGTTCTCACTGGGTTGGGGACAAAGCGGACTGATTGGTCGTGTAGGTTTGAAGCTCAATAACTTCTCAATACGTAACCTTTTTAACAAGAACCGCGAACACAGAGGTATCTTGCCTATTGGCGATGGAGAAGTGTTATCTATTGGTGCACAAACCAACGGACAATACTATCAGTCGTATAACATGAACTATTCTACCAACTGGTTTGGTGGAAAGCGTCCTACACAGTTTTCAGTTGGAGCTTATTACTCTAAGGCAACTGATGTCTCAAAGAACTATTATAATAGCGGTTACATGAACAACTATTATAATTATATGTATGGCTATGGCAACTATGCTTACAATAATTACGAAAATTATTATGACCCCGATATCTATATCAAGATGATGGGTGCCAATATTGGTTGGGGTAAGCGTTTACGTTGGCCTGATGATTACTTCACATTGTCGGTACAATTGGCTTATACTCGCTATATGCTGAAGAACTGGCAATACTTTTTGCTGAGTACAGGTAATGCCAATAACCTAAACTTAAACTTTACTATCAACCGAAACTCTACCGATAACCAACTCTTCCCACGTTGCGGTTCTGAGTTTATGGCATCGGTATCACTTACCCCACCATGGTCTAAGTGGGATGGTAAAGACTATCAATACTTGGCTTTAGACCCACAATCGGCTACATATCTAGCAGAACAACAGGAAAAGTACAAATGGGTAGAATATCACAAGTGGAAGTTTAAGGCTAAAACCTATACGGCTTTGTCAGGCGGACAAAAGTGTTTCGTATTGATGACACGTGTAGAATTTGGTTTGTTAGGTAGTTATAACAGATATAAGAAGTCGCCATTTGAAACTTATTATGTGGGTGGTGATGGTATGAGTGGATATACCACCAGTTATGCAGAAGAGACTATCGGACTGAGAGGATATGAAAACGGGCAGTTAACTCCACGTGGCTACGAGGGATATGCTTACGACCGTATGTCGTTGGAGTTACGCTATCCTTTCTTGTTAGGCAATACTACAATTTATGGTCTTGGTTTTGTTGAGGCAGGTAATGCTTGGGATGAAACCAAAAAATTTAATCCGTTTGACATGAAACGAAGTGCTGGCGTGGGCGTACGTATCTTCTTGCCAATGGTAGGACTGATGGGTATTGACTGGGCTTATGGCTTTGACAGTGTATTTGGAAAGAAAGGTGGTAGTCAGTTCCACTTTGTATTAGGCCAGGAGTTCTAAATATGAGTTTACCTCTAAAGGGAGTGATGATAAGCAAACCTGAAGAGGCGACATAATAGAAGATAGGGATTGGCCTCATTAGGGGCAATGACCTTATAATTGAGTATATGCAAATACAAAGAGGACAGGCTACTATACGCAATTCAGTCCTTTTTGAGGTTCGAAATTTGTATCATTGTTTTATGCTCAATTCTAATCAATATAAGAAAAAACTTGAGCAAAATTATAAAATAGAATGCTTATGAAGAAACTTATAGTATTGAGCTTGATGTGTTTATGCACATTGGGCATGAGTGCACAAAAGTTTGCTTTGGTAGATATGGCATATATATTAAAGAGTATTCCTGCCTACGAGCGTGCTAATGAGCAACTAAATCAGGTAAGTAAAAAGTGGCAAGCAGAGGTTGAAGCACTCAATACCGAGGCTGCAACGATGTATAAGAATTATCAAAATGAAGCTGTTTTTCTCTCACAAGAGCAGAAGAAGGCTCAACAAGAAAAGATATTAGAAAAGGAAAAAAACGCCAGTGAACTGAAAAGGAAGTATTTTGGACCCGAAGGCGAACTATTTAAGAAACGTGAGAGCTTGATGTCGCCTATACAGGAGGAAATATACAATGCTGTAAAAGAAATAGCAGAGATGCGTGGCTACTCGTTGGTGGTAGACCGTGCATCAAACTCAGGCATTATCTTTGGTTCGCCCAAGATAGATATTAGCAACGAAGTGTTGCGTAAGTTAGGTTATCAGAATTAATTATTAATTAAACAATAAAGAAAAAGAAAAATGAAAAAATTAATTTTATTGTTGATGTTGGTTGCCCCTATGACTATGTTTGCACAAAAGTTTGGGCACATCAACGCACAGCAAGTAATGAGCGATATGCCTGAATTTGTGAAGGCACGTGGTGAAATTGAAGCAGCTGCTAAGCAGTACGAAAACGATTTGAAGGCTATGCAAGATGAATTGCAACGTAAGGCTGCCGAATACGATAAGACCAAGTCGACAATGAATGCTACTAAGCAGAAGGAAACAGAAGAGGCTCTGATGAAGTTGAACGAGAAAATTCGTACCGCTTATCAAGATAACTCACAGGCTTTGCAAAAAGTTCAACAGGAGAAGATGCAACCTATTACCTCTCGCTTGGTAAAGGCTATTGAGGCAGTAGGCAAGGCTGGTAACTATGTTTATATCATGGATGTAACAGCTGGTATTCCTTATATTAGTCAGACTTTGAGTGAGGATGTTACAGCAAAAGTAAAGGCAGAATTGGCTAAAATGAAGAAATAAAAAATATTGACCATACAAGTATCTGTTTTATGTTCCTTTTATTAAAAGATAAGAAAGTAAGATACTTGTAAGTTTTTATTTCTTTTATAAAGTATAAGAGTTAGCAGACATGGACAAGCGTACTATGCGCTGACTGTGGTGTGTGCTAACTCTTTTGTGTACTATATGAAGTTGCCCCCTCACCTTTTGGCAGGGGAAACAAGCCTTGAAAGGGAGACATGAAAAAGGATAGGGGGCTTACCCCTCTATCTCATGGAGTAAACCTCTCAGTAATGAGCCCTGACGGATTAACATAATTAATGTGAAATGTAATTAATGTGAAATGTAATGACAATGAAAAAGCAACTCTTATTTTTATTATTGTTGTTGATGCCACTGGTAATGCAGGCTCAGCAAACACTTCCTAAGTTTGGATATTTTAAGTTAACTTCGCTCATGAAAGCCATTCCTGATTATGCTGTGGCGCAAAAGAATATGGCAGATTTGCGTGCTAAATATGATGCAGAAACAAAAAGAGCAGAGAGCGAGTTTAATAAAAAATATGAAGAGTTTTTAGATGGTCAACGTGATTTTGCCCCTTCTATTTTGAGAAAACGCCAGGCGGAATTGCAAGATTTACTGGAAAAGAATGTAGCTTTCAAGAACGAATCTATTCGTTTATTGCAGCAAGCTGAAACCAATATTATGTTGCCCATTAAGAATAAAGTTTTAAATGCTGCTTATATTTTGGGGAAAGAACGTGGTTATGCTTTTATCTTGAATGCTGATAACGATGCCTTGCCTTATATTGATGTAAACTTAGGGGATAATATAGAAGCTGAATTATTAAATCGTTTAACAAAATAATCAACTTGATATTTTAATTATAAGGTATGATGCAATTTTCTAATCAGCCGGGGCCTATTGGTGTGTTTGATTCGGGGTATGGTGGACTAACCATTCTTCACTCTATCCGACAGCTATTGCCACAGTACGATTATATGTATCTGGGCGACAATGCACGTGCTCCGTATGGCACACGTTCGTTTGATGTAGTGTACGAATTTACACGTCAAGCCGTTATCAAATTATTTGAAAATGGATGCCATTTGGTTATTTTAGCATGTAATACTGCATCGGCTAAGGCTTTAAGGAGCATACAACAAAACGACTTGCCGTACATAGATGTGCACAGAAGAGTGTTGGGGGTTATCCGTCCTACGGCTGAAGTGATAGGCAAGTTAACTACCTCTCGCCATGTAGGATTGTTAGCTACGGAGGGAACGGTGAAGAGCGAAAGTTACAAATTGGAGATACAAAAGTTCTTTCCAGATATAAAATTATTAGGCGTAGCCTGTCCTTTTTGGGTTCCGTTGGTTGAATACAACGAAGCAGATAGTCCAGGTGCCGACTATTTTGTAAAGAAACGCATGGATGCCTTGATGCAATTAGATGATAAAATAGACACAATTCTCTTGGGATGTACGCACTATCCATTGCTTATGCCAAAAATTAAAAAGTATAAGAAGCGTGGTGTTCGCATTGTAGCGCAGGGCAATTATGTGGCAAGTAGCTTGCAAGATTATTTGCATCGACATGAGGAGATAGACCAGAAGTGTACAAAGCATGGTACTTGTCTGTACTTTACCACAGAGAATCCTGAACGTTTCCAAGGTTCAGCCGAAGTGTTCTTGCACGAAAAAGTGGATGTACAGCACATTGATTTGGTTCCATAATAAACAAATGAGTAAATTAGATGACATTGACAACAAGACCTCTTTGACTTTAGCTTATATTTACTTGATAATAAATATGCTACAGATATAACAGATAATATGATGGCAAAAAATAAAGCATATAGAGAGTATAAGTTTTGGTATTGAGTTTGTTAGAAAAAACCGTAAGTTCAATTAAGAAATGCAACTTTTGTAATTTACAGCTTGCTTATCTCGATAGATTTATATATTTTTGCAATATTATGAATGCAAAATATACGTTCTGTCTTGAACTTTTGTTATAAATGCGAAATGAAATTAATATATGAAGAAGCACTTAGCATTGGCATTTCTGCTACTGATAGCAATATGCACACACGCACAAATTGTTGACCCTGTGCACACTTCTGTACAATTAAAGACGAATAATTCGGCAGAAGGGGAAATCGTTTTTAACTTAAAAATAGATGCAGGTTGGCATGTATATTCTACTAATCTTGGAACTAATGGCCCTATTGAGGCTACTCTCCATGTTAATAAATTAGAAGGTGTAGAGAGAGTAGGAAAATTGGTGGCTCGTGGCAGAGAGATTTCTAAAATGGATAACCTCTTTGGTATGAAATTACGTTACTTTGAGCATAGTGTACAATTCGTACAGAAGGTGAAGTTTACTAAACCTCAATATAAATTAGATGTCTATCTTG
Source organism: uncultured Prevotella sp. (assembly GCA_946999045.1). GTDB lineage: Bacteria > Bacteroidota > Bacteroidia > Bacteroidales > Bacteroidaceae > Prevotella. The sequence goes on along the minus strand of CAMQBR010000013.1, from coordinate 15,216 downwards.
AATATGGTGCTTGCAATGATGAAAACTGTATGCCGCCTCAGGAGGCTGCCTTTAAAAAGTCTGGTAAGTCGCCTGCGGTAGACGAAAAGGAGTCTCAAGATAAAAACAAAGAGGAAGACGTAGATAAGACTAGCACAAATGTTGACTCGTTACAAGTGGCTTCAGATTCAATTGCTGGGCAGACAGTTACTACGGAAACTATTGCTCAGAATACCGATTTGTGGCAACCTGTGATTAAAGATTTGCAGGAACAAGACGGTAGAACCGAGAGTAATAATTCGATGTGGTATCTGTTCTTCATGGGGTTTGTAGGAGGATTGCTGGCTCTCTTTACACCATGTGTATGGCCTATCATCCCAATGACTGTAAGTTTTTTCTTAAAACGTACCAAGGACAGGTCGAAAGGTATGCGAGATGCTATCACTTACGGTGTTGCTATTATCGTTATCTTTCTGTCGTTAGGGCTGATAGTAACGGCAGTGTCCGACCCGCATAAGCTCAATGCTTTGGCTACCAGTGCAGTGTTTAACATTTTCTTCTTTCTGTTGTTAGTGGTATTTGCCCTGTCGTTTTTTGGGTGGTTTGAACTAAGACTACCAGAATCTTGGGGCAATAAAATGGATAGCAAAGCTTCATCTACTACAGGTTTGCTTTCTATCTTCTTAATGGCGTTTACTCTTGTGCTGGTTTCGTTCTCTTGTACCGCTCCTATTGTAGGCTTCTTGTTGGTACAAACTGCTACATCAGGCAATTGGGTTGGCCCAGCTATTGGTATGTTTGGCTTTGCATTGGCTCTTGCCTTACCGTTTACGCTCTTCGCTTTGTTCCCTTCTTGGCTGAAACAAGCACCGAAATCAGGCTCTTGGATGAATACCATTAAGGTAACATTGGGCTTTATAGAGTTGGCTTTCTCATTAAAATTTTTGTCTGTTGCCGACCTTGCATACGGCTGGCACATCCTTGATAGAGAAGTGTTCTTGTCTTTATGGATTGTAATCTTTGGTATGCTGGGCTTGTATCTGATAGGAAAACTAAAGTTCCAAACCGATATGATTGGCGGAGGAAACAAGCCTATGCCAGTAGTATGTATCATGCTGGGTATGATTTCTTTGGCATTCACGGTATATATGATTCCTGGGTTGTGGGGCGCACCTGTTAAGGCTGTCAGTGCTTTCGCTCCTCCTATCAGTACACAAGACTTCAACTTAAACCAAAAAGAAGTGCATGCCGCTTATACTAATTATGAAGAAGGTATGGCAGCTGCCAAGGCACAAGGCAAACCCGCTTTTGTAGACTTTACAGGTTTTGGTTGTGTGAACTGTCGTAAGATGGAAGCTGCGGTATGGACTGATCCAACAGTAGCCAAGATGTTAACCGACGATTATGTGTTAATTTCGCTCTTCGTTGATGATAAGACTCCTTTGAAAGAACCTATCGTTGTGAAAGATAATGGTAAGGAACGAACCTTGCGTACTGTTGGTGATAAGTGGAGCTACTTACAAAGTAGCAAGTTTGGAGCTAATACACAACCTTTTTATGTTCCTTTGGATAGCAATGGTAAGCCTTTGGCTGGATCGTATAGTTATAAGGAAGATGTAGCTAAGTACCTTGATTTCTTAAAGAAGGGCTTGGAAAAATATAAGAAATAAACAAACTTCTGAGTGGTCATTGCAGGTATCTTATATAGAAAAAAAAATATCTGCAACGACTTTTTTCTATGTTAACAATATTTTTACTTAAATATGATAGAACACCATTCTAAATATGCTTGAAGAACATATCAAACAAATTATTCAATTGATACAGCAAGAAGTCGTTCCTGCTGTGGGATGTACTGAACCTATGGCGGTAGCTCTATGTACTGCCAAGGCTACAGAAATGTTAGGTTGTCAACCTAAAAAGATAACGGTATTGCTCAGTGCCAACATTCTTAAAAATGCAATGGGTGTTGGTATTCCTGGTACAGGAATGATAGGCTTGCCCATTGCTATTGCTTTGGGAGCAATTGTGGGAAAGTCGGAATACAAACTTGAAGTAATAAAGGACCTTACTCCTGTAACATTGGAAAAGGGTAAACAATACATTAAGGAGAATAGAATTGCTATCCAACTCAAGCAAAACATCACAGAAAAGTTGTACATTGAAGTGATAACTGAGGCCAATAGAGAAAAGTCAACGGCAGTTATTGCCAGTGGGCATACTCATTTTATCTATTTAGAACAAAAGGGTAAAGTGCTACTTGATTTGGGTACTCAAAAGAATACTGAAGTTGAAAGTAATGAGTTCCAACTTTCTTTTCATCAAGTATATACTTTTGCTACGACGACGCCCATTGATGAACTCAGTTTTATCTTAAAAACAAAAGAATACAATATGAGGGCTGCCGAACTATCTTTAAAGGGTAACTATGGTCATTGTTTGGGTAAAACGATGGAACGTCCTTTAAGTAGAGGAATCTTTGGGAATAGCATTTACTCGCATATCATTTCTAAAACAGCATCGGCTTGCGATGCTCGTATGGGAGGAGCCATGATTCCTGTTATGAGTAATAGTGGGTCGGGTAATCAAGGTATTTGTGCTACCAATCCTGTTGTTGTGTATGCCAACGAAAACGAAAATACAGAGGAGGAGCTAATACGAGCTTTAACGTTGAGTCATCTTACGGTTATCTATATCAAACAGAGCTTAGGCAAGTTGTCGGCATTATGTGGTTGTGTGGTGGCAAGTATAGGTTCGAGTTGTGGTATTACTTATCTTATGGGTGGCGATTATACCCATATCTGTTATGCTATTAAGAATATGATAGCCAACTTAACGGGTATTATCTGCGATGGAGCTAAACCCAGCTGCTCGTTAAAAATTAGTTCAGGTGTGAGCACAGCGGTTCTTTCTGCTTTGTTGTCTATGGAGAACAAGCATGTTACTTCTGCCGAGGGTATTATTGATGAAGATATAGACCAATCTATTCGTAACCTTACTTGCATAGGTAAAGAGGCTATGGGCATGACCGATGAGATGATATTGCAGATAATGACTCACAAAGGCTGTTAATTTATTTTGACCATTGAGCTTTATGATTAGTTGGGGTTGATGTAAAGAAAAACATAATTCGTTAAATCCTACAAAAAACGCAGAAACATTATTCGTGGTGTTGAATAATTGCTTCTGCGTTTTGTATGTTATAGGAAACTTGTAAATTCGTCTATGAGTCAACTATTTCCTATTTTGCTTTTCCTTGGTTAGCAACAGCCTCCATGAGCTTCTTAATCATTTCAGGGTCGCCTACAAAGTAATCTTTTTGTAATTTCAAGTCATCATCAAACTCGAATACATAAGGTACAGCAGTAGGAAGATTTAATTGAGAAATAGCTTCGTCAGAGATATTCTTTAAATGCTTTACGATACCACGCAAACTGTTACCATGAGCAACAACAAGAATGTTATCACACTTCTTCAATTGTGGAAAGATCTCACACTCCCAGTAAGGCATTACACGAGCAATGGCATCTTTCAAAGACTCTGTGCGAGGAATATATTCATCAGGAACACCAGCATAGCGAGCTTCGTTCTTGTTGTTACGCTCATCGTCTTCTGCAATTGGGTGAGGAGCTACATCATAGCTACGACGCCAAATATGTACTTGCTCTTCACCGTACTTAGCAGCTGTCTCACTCTTATTAAGGCCTTGCAACATACCATAGTGCTTTTCGTTGAGACGCCACGTCTTTTCTACAGGAAGCCAGTCAAGATTCATCTTGTCCAATACACAATTCATAGTTTTAACGGCACGTTTTAGATAAGAAGTGTAAACCTTATCAAAGGTGATACCTGCTTTAACCAAATCTTTACCTGCACGCTCTGCCTCTTCAATACCTTTAGGACTCAAGTCTACATCTGTCCAACCAGTAAAACGGTTTTCTAAGTTCCACTGACTTTGTCCGTGTCTTAATAATACTATTCTTTTCATAATTATAAGGATATTGTATCTCTCTATTGAGAGATGTTATTAATATTTGTTTACAAATATATAAAGATATGTGCATAGTACCATATTTATATTCAATGATTTGTATTATTTTAGTTTATTTTGCATAAAAGCACCTTATGGCTTGTCGCTCATCATCAATTCCAGCGTTCCTCCTGCCATGATATCTTTATAGCAGATATGCCATTTGTGATAAGGTTTCCCGTTGAGTTTAATGCTTTTTACATATATGTTTTTGTTACTGTTATGGTGAGCAATAATGGTAAACATCTTGCCTCTTCCTATATTAATAGTTGCTTTGTCAAAGAGAGGAGACCCCAGTTGGTATTCACCGCCAGCAGGGTCAACTTGATAAATTCCCATAGCCGATAACACATACCAAGCCGACATTTGTCCTACGTCCTCATTACCACAAAGCCCATCTGGGGTATTGCTGTACATGGCCTTCATGATATTTCTTACATGTAAATCAGTTTTCCAGTGCATACCTACATAATTGTACATATATGGTATGTGGTGGCTGGGTTCGTTGCCATGTGCATACTGTCCAATCAGTCCAGATATATCAGGTGAAGCCTCTTTGCCTAAATCACCTTCCACAACAAACAAAGAGTCTAACTTAGTAACAAATTGTTTTTTGCTGCCAAAGAGTTTTACTAATCCTAGTACATCCTGTGGAACAAGCCATGTGTATTGCCATGCATTTCCCTCTGTATAATCATCATTTCTGTGTGATGAATGGAATGGATTAAATGGCTCTCTGAACTTGCTATTATCAACACCACGCATGAACTGTGTATGCTTGTCAAAATAATAACGATACGACTTGCTTCTCTTCAAAAAGTATTGATAGTCAGCCTTCTTACCAAGCATCTTAGCAACCTTAGCAACTTGTGCATCAGCCAAAGCATATTCCAGTCCCTTTGCTACCGTTTCATAAGTAGTATCTTTATCCCATGGAATGTAACCATACTTCTTCAAATTATCCAATGAGCGTTCGTTAAGCATGGCAGACGTTTTGAGAGCTTGATAAGCTTCTCGTTTATCTACATCAAAACCTTTTAATACCAAATCAGCTAAAACAGGAATACCAGGGTTGCCTACCATACAATTGGTTTCGTTGCCCATCAAATGCCAAACTGGTAATTTTCCTTGTTGTTGGAAAATGTGTAATAAGGTTTGAGCTATATCACGTTGTTTCTCGGGATGTATAATCGTCATCAACGGATGTGAAGCACGATAAGTATCCCATAATGAGAATGTAGTGTAATTGGTAAAATTACCTTTGTGTACCTTTCCGTCGGCACCTTGGTATTCCCCATTTACATCTGAGAATACCGATGGGGCAGTCATTGTGTGATACAATGAAGTATAGAAGATAGTCTTGTTAGTTATATTTTTATCCTCTATCTTTATTTTACCTAATTCCTTATTCCATTCATCATCAGCTTGCTGAGCAATAGCATCAAAATTCCATGAAGGTATTTCTGCTTTCAGATTTTCTTTTGCGTTGTTAATACTTACTGCTGATAATCCAACTTTGATGAGTAAGGGGGGACGATTGCATCCAACAGCAAATACACCAACAGTATCACCTTGCATAGTTTGTAAGGTTACAGGACGAGAGAACTCTGCTACAAAATATACACGCTGATCTTTTGCCCAGCCAGTAGACATACGATACCCACTTACCATAGTGTCATTTTCTTGTATCATCTTGCAGCTTGTTAGCTTATCCCATCCGATACCTTGTTTCAAATTGAGTTTTACCAACGCTTCCTTGCAATTTAGCGGAAAAGTGTACCTGTGCATGCCCGCTCTCTTTGTAGCGGTTAACTCTACCAATATCTTGCTGTTTGCTAATCTTACCGTGTAATAACCAGGGCGAACATATTCGCCATCATGTGAGAACCGTTCGGTATAAGCATAGGCATTGAAGGTTGGAAGAAAAGAGATGTCGCCTAAATCACCAATACCAGTACCACTCAAATGTGTATGACTGAAGCCAATTAGCAGCGAGTCGCTGTAGTGATAACCAGAACACCAGTCCCAGCCCCGTGTTATCTGCGTAGGACCTAATTGTACAAAGCCAAACGGAACGTTGGCTCCAAGGAATACATGTCCGTGTCCACCTGTTCCAATGTAAGGATTAACAAATTGTGTAAACGATGTGGGCAAAGCCATGATGCCCATACTAAAGAAGGATAATATCCAAGAGGATAGTACTTTTTTAAGATTCATTTTGTGTAATAGCATACTTTAGTTTTAGGGTACTAAATTACAAAAATTGAATGAGGTGGGCAAATGTTTTTTTCTATGGGAGTTAATAGGGGTTATAGTACATTAGTATTTTTACATCCCGATAAAATCAATGTCCAAAATATACATTTGTCTGTTAACACCTCCTTAATGCCAATTACCTCCCGATAACTCCTGTTAACCACAAATATTCCCTGTTTTCTTTGTCTGTTTCAATGTTTTTTACGAATATTGCAGTATAAAAAAACAATATGTATGTTTATCATTCGATTTATCAAAGATTGGACGCTTCCTGTTTCTATGTTTATGGGCATGACGCTTTATTTAATTTTTGCCTTCATCCCATTATTAGATAATGTGGCAACCTTCTTTGTGCCTGTCTTTGATGCCATTCTACCTCTTTTCATGTTTCTTATCTTGTTTGTAACCTTTTGCAAGATAGATTTCAGGCAGCTTATTCCTGTAAAATGGCATTTATGGGTAAGCATTTCTCAAATATTATTGATAGCTATGATAATGATAGCTATTTTATGCTTCCCTATCGGCAATAAAGCACTTGTTATACTCGAAGCCATCCTTACCTGTATCATTGCCCCGTGTGCAGCAGCTTCGGCTGTTGTAACACAAAAGTTGGGCGGTAACTTGGTACAGATGACAACCTATACCTTTATCTCTAATTTTGTTACAGCCCTCTTAATACCCATTTGTTTTCCACTCATTAAACATACCGAACATATATCTTTCGTTCAAACTTTCCTTAAAATACTCTACCAAGTATGTTTCGTATTGGTTGTTCCCATGATTTTATCTTACATCGTAAAACACCACTTTCCTCGGTTTCATCGGTGGATTACCAGTATAAACGACTTGTCTTATTACCTTTGGGGGTGCTCTCTCATGATAGTAACTGGTACTACTACAAAGAACATTGTTCATGCTCATACCGCAGCTTCTTTTCTTATACTCATAGCCCTGTTAAGTTTGGTATTGTGCATTGTTCAATTTGCCATGGGTAGATGGTTAGGGCATTTTTTTCATTCAACGGTTAATGGCGGACAGGCACTTGGACAAAAGAACACAGCATTCTCTATTTGGATAACCTATACCTACCTTAATCCTCTTGCCTCTGTCGGTCCTGGTTGTTATATCTTATGGCAGAATTTTATCAATAGTTTAGAGATATGGCTGTATCGCCGCAAGGGGTTGGAGCATTCTTCTTAATATATATATATGTTTTTCAAAAAAATGTCGTTAGTTGGCATTCATCCGTGTACAATTGTTTATATGCAATTTTGTTACGAGCTAACAATAAAAATAACAGTGTCGTCAGTGTTATCATATTATTATGGGCTTTTAGCCCATAGTGCTTTTATCTATATTTAATACACATGTAGTACCCCATTAGGTGCTGATGTAGTGGCGTGATACCTAATGAGTTTTTCTCCTTTTTTACCTTTTGATATGATTCCACCGATATTAAGGTTATACTCTCTATGACATACATTGCATATTGCAATGCCATTAGCTGAGAGGGTGAGGGGATAACTTTTGCGTGGTATCTTCATAACATCAAAACAATTAGGGCATTGCAGGTCGTATGCATAGAACGTAGCGGGTTGATTAAGATTATCAAACCCAACAATTACCCCATTGTTTAGTCCTATTATCAAGTGCATTCGCTGTTCTTTCGCATTAAGAATAGCGTAACTCTCATTGCCATAATTGTTTTTGAAATAAAAATAAGGTGCACCGCCTTTCATAGTTTGTTGTACGATACAAAATACGCCTGGCGACAAACTTGTCATGGCACTTGCTAAGGTATGGTTATTATGTTCTTGATTATTGACCACAAGGAAGCATCGTGTAGAACTAAATTCGTTTTGATTTTCTCCACACGATATCCATCCTAATGTTAAACATAATAACCAGAACCATTTATTCATAGCGTATCATTTGCAATACATCTGCTATTTTTTCTATAGCTTGTTGCATTGGCTTCTTAATCATGCCTTTGAGAAAAATATTAACTTCTGTTTTTATGGTTATTCGCATTTTGCAAGATGTGGCTGTTACGGGTAATAACTGAATCCATAATGTGATAGGAAGTGGGCTCTTTGTTGTTTCAAACTTGATACATTTGGGTTCTTCTCTTTCTGTGATATGTAATTCTATTGCGCCCATGGGCGAACTAATAGAGATAGAATTAGCATCAAAGGTAAGCTCTTTTACTTTATCCTCTGGTATTTTATCTTTTACCTTTTCTATGTTGTTGAGGTCGCTCAACATATTATATACCGACTGCTGTGGATAAGGAATTTGTCGGATAGAGCATTCAAATTTACTGGTCATTTTTTTTGAGTTTTTGGGGTTGGTGAGCTTTCTTTTTTTTATTGAAGCCTTGTAAGGGTGATATAATATAGGATAGGAGTAAAACCCTTTGCTATATTATGTCGCCCTTTCAAGGTCTGGCAATTATTTATAAAATATGTTTTCTTATCTTTTGGCTTCTTTTTATAGAAAAAAGGCGTTGTCTCAACAAATCAAACAAGTTTGATAGTATTTGTCATGCACTATTTTTTTGTTAAAAATGTAAGTTTGCTCAGTTGCGTAGTGGGCTACACACCTTTAATTACTTAATTTTTGAACTTAAAATAAAAATCCAAAATCTAACAAAGCTAATTTATAGAATCGACCTTTACTTTCCAAACTTTTCAGGTGCTTTCCTCCATTGATGCAATAGGTCTAAATCGCTTTCTTTGATGTAGCCAGTTGCCAATGCCTCTTCTACAGTATTCTCATAATCGGTTAGTGTAACCAATTTAAGTTTGGCATCTTTAAAAGCCTTTGCTGCAACAGGGAAACCGTATGTAAACGAAGCCACCATACCTACAACATTGGCACCTGCTTTGCGTAAGGCTTCAACCGCTTTCAATGAACTGCTACCTGTAGAAACAAGGTCTTCTATAACCACAACTTTTGTATTTTCTTTTAGTTCGCCTTCAATAAGATTTTCCAGTCCATGGTCTTTTGGTTTGCTACGAACGTAAATCATAGGCAAATTCATTGTATCAGCTATCAGTGCTGCTTGTGGAATACCAGCTGTTGCCACACCTGCAATGGCAGTAGCTTCAGGGAAGTTTTCTAATATGGCATGTACCATACCAATCTTCACAAATGTACGTACATCAGGGTACGACAATGTTTTGCGATTATCACAATAGAAGGGAGATTTCCATCCAGAGGCCCATGTAAATGGGGCATTAGGTTGCAACTTAATAGCTTGAATGTGTAATAACTTTGCTGCGAAATCTCGTTTAAGCTTATTCTTTTCCATTTTATAAGTAATTCGTTGGTTTATGCAAAGTTAGTTGAAATATTGAAGATTTCAAAACGATAATTGATAAAATGTTTATTTCTATGGTTGGATGATAAGCAAAGCAAATATAATCTTGTAAAAAAAAAGAGCAGTACTTTCTACTATCCTTTTCAGTGTTATTTCGTTATTATCCACTTTATTTGCAATTTCCATGAGTTTGTATCACAATTTCCATGAGTTTGATGCCCAATTTCCATGAGTTTGATGCCCAATTTCCATGAGTTTGTAAAACCAAGGGGTGAAGCCTGTAAAAAGTCATCGTTGTACTTCAAAAAAAAATCAAAATACAGCCGATTACTTGGGCATAACGCCAATTTTGTTTAATTTTGCAACCCTATGGTATTGAACTATATTTGGGTGGCTTTTTTTGTCATTGCATTTGTTATTGCATTGGTGAAGTTGGTTTTCATGGGAGATACAAGTGTGTTTCCTGCCATGATGTCTTCAACATTTGATTCGTCTAAGACCGCTTTTGAAATATCATTAGGCTTGACAGGCGTTTTATCACTTTGGCTCGGTATTATGAAGATAGGCGAGCGAGGAGGTGTTATCAATGTACTGTCTCGTATGTTGAGCCCTGTGTTTTGTAAACTCTTTCCTGATATACCAAAGGGTCATCCTGTTACAGGAAGTATCTTTATGAGTGTGGCAGCTAATGTTTTAGGACTTGACAATGCGGCAACACCTATGGGGTTGAAAGCGATGAAAGAGCTGCAAGCATTGAATCCGAAGTTAGATACAGCAACTAATCCAATGATTATGTTCTTGGTACTCAATACATCAGGATTAACGTTGATACCAGTGAGCATTATGGTGTATCGTGCCCAAATGGGGGCGGCAGCACCTACCGATATTTTTATTCCTATATTATTGGCAACGTTCTTTTCTACATTGGTGGGCATCATCATTACGGCTATTTACCAAAAGATTAATCTATTTAATAAGGTAATGGGACTGACGTTAGGTGGAATGATAGCAGTAGTGGGGTTTATAATATGGGGCTTTGGTCAGTTGGATAAAGATACTATGAACGTGGTGAGTACTTCTATTGCCAACGTCCTGTTAATGAGTATCATGTTGGCTTTTATCTTGGCAGGTGTTTGGAAACACATCAATGTGTACGATGCTTTTATAGAAGGAGCTAAAGAAGGTTTTTCTACAGCCGTTCGTATTATACCTTACTTGGTTGCTATCCTTGTGGGTATAGGTGTGTTTCGTGCTTCGGGAGCTATGGATATGCTGGTGAATGGTATTGGAAGTGTGGCGGCTTGGTTCGGATTAGATACTCAGTTTGTAGGAGCGTTGCCAACGGCATTGATGAAACCTCTATCGGGTAGTGGTGCTCGTGGTATGATGGTGGATGCCATGCATACGTATGGGGCTGACTCGTTTGTTGGTAGATTGAGTTGTATCTTCCAAGGTGCTACCGATACTACGTTTTACATTTTGGCGGTGTACTTTGGTAGTGTTAATATAAGGTATACCCGTCATGCTGTGGTATGTGGACTGCTGGCTGATTTGGCTGGTGTTATTGCAGCCATTGCTATAGGGTATTTGTTTTTTTGAGAGAGCAATTAGCCCAATAAGCCCAGTAACTAAATAATGAATTTAAAATAATGTCGAATCTAAAATCATTAGTAAAAGATACTGCCATTTATGGAATGAGCAGCATTGTAGGACGTTTTCTTAATTATTTGTTAACGCCATTGTACACCATGAAGTTGGCTTCTGCCAGTGGTGAGTATGGCATTATGACTAATATGTATGCTGTAACCGCCTTATTGTTGGTACTACTTACTTTTGGTATGGAAACAACATTCTTTAGATTTGCCAATAAGAAAGGAGAGAATGCTAATATGGTATATTCCACCACATTGATATCCGTTGGGTCGGGTGCTTTAGCTTTCTTTATCTTAGTGTTGCTCTTCTTATCGCCCATTGCATCGTTTATGGGCTATGCCAATCATCCTTCTTATATATGGGTAATGGCATTGACGGTGGCTATCGACTCTTTTCTATGTATACCATTCGACTATTTGCGCTACCGTAACAAAGCCATGAAGTTTGCAACACTCAAATTGTTTGCTATTGTGCTTAACATCATACTCAACTTGGTGTACTATTTGTTGCTGCCAGTACTCTACCAGAAACATCCAGAAGTGATAAGTTATGTGTACAGTCCAAAGGTAGGAGTAGGATATGCTTTTTATATCAATCTGGCTTGTTCGGCCCTTACCATACCTTTATTATATAAGGAACTTACCCACGTTAGTTATCATTTTGACAAAAGACTGCTGCGCCGTATGCTCTCGTATAGTTGGCCTATCTTGGTATTAGGTTTGGCAGGCATATTGAACCAAACAGCCGATAAGATATTGTTTCCACATATATACAAAGGAAGTGATAGCTTAGCGCAATTAGGTATCTATGGTGCAGCTAGCAAGATAGCCATGATTATGGCAATGATAACACAAGCCTTTAGGTTTGCTTACGAACCTTTTGTGTTTGGAAAGTCGGAAGAGAAAGATAATCGGGCTACCTACGCCAAAGCTATGAAGTACTTTATCATCTTCACACTGCTTGCTTTCTTGGTAGTGGTAGGATATTTGAATATACTGCGATATGTTATTGGTAGAGATTATTGGGACGGCCTGCAAGTAGTACCAATTGTGATGGCAGCTGAAATTATGATGGGTGTTTATTTTAACTTGTCGTTTTGGTATAAACTTATTGATAAAACCATTTGGGGGGCTTACCTCTCTGGTATAGGCTGTGCTGTGCTCATTGCTATCAACGTTATCTTTGTGCCCCGTTTTGGCTATATAGCTTGTGCATGGGCAGGTCTCTCAGGTTATGGTGTTGCCATGGTTTTGTCGTATATTGTAGGGCAACGTAAATATCCAATTAGCTACCCTATGAAGAGTATTGGTATCTATGTAGTGTTAGCAATAATATTTTTTGCCGCTATGACTATTTTTAACAAATCATTGTCATCGGGAAAAGCCTTGACTGTTAATACTTTATTCATACTCTTGTTTGCCGCATATATTGTAAAGAGCGAAAAACTATTGGCAAAATGTAAAAGGTAAAATGAGAGATATAACACCAAAAGTGTCTCTATAACAAACAACTAATCATAAAGATTAAAGCTCAACGTTCAAAGTAAAAGTATTATGAAGAAATCAACCTTACTCATTGCTGGACTATTTGCAGCAAGTGTAGCAAATGCTGATGAAGGTATGTGGACTCTGTACAATTTGCCACAGGCGGTGTATAACCAAATGCAGGCAGAAGGGTTTATGTTACCTTACGACAATCTGTATAATAGTAACAATGCTATTAAAAATGCAGTAGTTAACTTCTCGGGCTATTGCTCTGGTGTAGTAGTATCACCCAATGGATTGGTATTCACCAATCACCATTGCGGTTTTGAAAGCATTCGTAGGCATTCTACAGTAGAACATGATTATATGAAGAATGGGTTTTATGCCAAGACCTACGAAGAGGAGTTGCCTAATAAAGATATGTTTGTAAGTTTTATGCGTGAGCAAAAAGATATTACTCCTCAACTTAAGCAACTCAATTTCGATAACTTGTCTTCTAATCGTCAAGAAGTAGTTATTGACTCGTTGCAAAATGTATTAAACGATTCTATTAAGAAAATAAACAAGACCTTACATATAGAGATAAATGCCTTTTATGAGGGCAATGCTTACTACGCAACAACCTATCAGCAGTTTAACGATTTGCGATTAGTGTTTACCATTCCAAAGTCAATGGGTAAGTTTGGCGGTGAAACTGATAACTGGATGTGGCCCCGACAAACATGCGACTTCTCTGTGTTCCGTATCTATGCTGACAAGAATACCAACGGACCTGCAGAATATTCAAAAGATAATGTTCCTTATCATCCCCAGTATTGGGCTCCTGTTAGTTTGCAAGGATATAAAGACGGTGATTATGCCATGACTATGGGTTATCCTGGTTCTACCAATCGTTACTTATCGTCTTACGGTATTCGTGAACGTAGAGATGCGCTCAATGCTCCGCGTGCACAAGTTCGTGGTGTAAAGCAAGCCGTAATGACTAAACACATGCGTGCCAGTGAGGCTGTACGTATTAAGTATGATTCTAAATTTGCACAGAGTGCCAATTATTGGAAGAACTCTATTGGAATGAATAAGTGTATTGACTCGATTGGCATTATCAATCAAAAACGACAATATGAGCAGCGTATTGCTAATTGGCAAGCGCAAACAGGTTATCTGAAAGATAAACTCAACTTTGATACGATGAGTCGCTTGTATGCCAAACGCTTTGAAGCTGTAAAGGCGTTTATGTATTTTCGCGAAACATTCTTCCGTACCAGTGAGTTCGGTTCTCGTGCTATGAATTTGAAAAAGAAAGAATTGCATGGCGATGCAAATAAGCCTAAAAAGCAATACATTGTGTTTAAGGATAATCATGACGAATGGGATGAGGCTTTAGATAAGGAAGTGTTGAGTACACTATTGAAAAATTATCGTGATAAAGTACCTGCACAATATCTGCCTAAATTCTATCAAACGATAGACAATAAGTTTGGTGGTAATTATACCCATTATATAGATTACTTATACAAAAAATCGTTCTTGATGAAGAGTGGCACAAAGATATTTGTCAACAAGAAGAGTTATCTCAAAGATCCAGGGGTACAATATGGCTTTGATGTGTTGAAAGTGATGGATAACTTTACTGCCGATATATCACAAAACGAGGATAGTATTAACCAGCAAGAAAAGTATCTGTGTGCAGCTAAGTTGCGTATGGAGGAGGACTTACCTCATTATTCAGATGCCAACTTTACCATGCGCTTGAGCTATGGACAAGTAGGAGGATTCTTGTTGGGTGGTAAACCTTCTGGCTATTATACCACAGCCGAGAGTATGTTAGAGAAAATGAACCGAGGCGCTCAAGTATATGATTATCAGGTAGAGCCCATTATGAAAAAAATCTTAAGTGCCAAAGATATTGAACCTTATCAAGATAAGCATACTGGTAAGATGCAACTTTGCTTCTTAACCAACAATGATATTACGGGTGGTAACAGCGGTAGTCCTATGTTCGATGGAAAAGGCAGATTGATAGGTTTGGCTTTCGATGGCAACTGGGATAGCTTATCAAACGATATCAACTTTGACACTCGTTTAGCTCGCTGCATTGGTGTCGATATCCGTTATGTCTTGATGATGATGGATCGTTGGGGACACGCTGACAGATTGCTGAAAGAAATAAATGCACAGTAGCCTCTTATATAGGAGCTATCGAAAATAAAAGGGAGTTGATGGAGTTATCTTACATTAGTTTTTACTAAAATACTTTTGAAGATATACTCTCGTTAACTCCCTTTTTTATATAAAACCACAAATAATACCCCTTTTATTCGTTTATATATGTTTATTTGTTTACCTTTGTTGGGTAATGTAACAATAAGATAACAACCGAAACTATTACGAAAAGTTGTTGAGAGACAAACCCCGTATGGCGAAAGAGGCAAAAGATAGATGAGAGTATGGCTACCACATAAGAACGTACGATGGCTTGTTTTTGTGACGAC